>CAZFUQ010000349.1:0-3711 GCA_964521905.1 uncultured Cellulosimicrobium sp. | reverse complement strand
TCTTGCCGGTCTCGATAGCAAGGTTGCCGTCCATGCCTTCGACGTACCGGGTCAGATTGTCGGGCAGGGTGGCGTCTTCGACGATCCAGGCGGGCTCGTCCCCGTCACCGTCGTAGTGCGTGATCTTCTCGACCGAGTTCGCCCACGCGCCGTCGACCCACGCGTAGTCGTCCTGGGTGGAGAACCGCATCAGCGGGTCCAGGCCCCACTCGGTGCGCTTGGTCTGCGGCACCTCCTGGGTCGCGACCAGGTCGTTGAGGAAGTACGACGTCGAGGCGGTCGCCGCACCGTCGGCGGTCGGCATGGCGGTCGTGCGCCCGAACGCGTCGTACGCCCACGAGCCCCCACCCGGACCTGACGAGGTCACGAGCCGATCCGCGCTGTCGTACGTCGACGTCACGGTCGCGGCGCCCGTGGTGCTGGGGCAGGCGCCGGTCTCGTCGCCGGTCGCGGTGGTGGTGGCGGTGCGGTTGGTGTGGGTGTCGTAGGCGTAGGTCCGGGTCGTGCACGTCTCGGTGGCCGCGGAGGTGTCGTTCACCTGGGTGAGGCGTCCGAGCCGGTCGTAGGTGTAGTTCCGCACACCGCCGGGGGTCGTGTGGGTGATCCATTGCCCGCGGTGATTCTCCACCACGGAGTCCTGCGCGATCACGGTCTCGTCGGCCGTGCGGGTATAGGTCCGCGAGACCAGTACCCGGGCAGTGTCATACCCGAGCGTCAGAGTGACGCCACCAGGCAGCGTCTGCGACTCCAGCTGCCCGTCCGGCCCCCACGACGCCGTGATGTCGCCAGCGACGGAGTCGGAGATCTTCGTGACGTACCCGCGCGGGTCGACGGCCCGGTCGTAGGTGTACGAGCGCGTCGTCCCGATCGAGTCCGTGACCTGGGTGGGCTGCCCGTACCGGTCGTAGGTGGACTTGGTCCAGCCGCCGTGGGCGTCGGTGTAGGTGATGAGGCGCCCGAGGCGGTCGTACTCCTTGGTCACCGCCCCGGTCTCGCTCCCAGCCGCGTTGACGGACGCGTTCTTCACGACGTCGCCGGTCGCGGGGTCGTAGCTGGTCGTGGTCTTGGCGATCGGGAGCCCGGCGGCGGGGCCGTTGCCGGTGATCTCGACGGCGGTGACACGGTCCGCGGCGTCGTAGGTCGTGGTGGTGGTGCGCTTGACCTGCCCGGCGCCGGACCCGACGTAGTCGGACACGACCGTGGGTGAGCCGAACTGGTTGTAGGCGTCGTTGCGCTTGACCGGCAGGTCGGCGCTCATGCGCGCCGGGTCGTGCCCGCTCACTGGCCCGCCCGCGAGAGTGAGGCACGGCTGGCCCGCCCATTCCGGCTTGTTCGCGCATGACGCGTCGCCCGAGTTGGCTCCGGCGGTGTAGAAGATCGTGCGGGTCGTGGCCGCGTCGGTCCCGGTGGAACCGGGCTTGCTCGACCGAAGTGCTCGGCCCTTGTCGTCGTAGACGACGGTTGAGGTCAGTGCGGTGGGCTGCCCTGCATCGACGGTGATCGAGGTGGCGTTCTTGTGCACCCATCCGGATGTCGGGCCGAGCGGTGCGGCGCCGTCGATGGGCGTGTAAGTGGTCGTGGTGGTGATGGGGTCGTGCTTGTCGCCGGTGGTGGGGTCGAGTCCGGTCGTGGTCTCGGTCGTGATCAGGTGGTACGCGCCACCGTCGGGCTTGCCTTCGTCGTAGACGTAGTCGGTGTGGGGACGCAGCAGCCGGATGTCGTTGGGGTCGTTCGCCAGGGCGAGCTGCTGCGCGGGCCCGGTCTCGGAGACGACCTCGAGCCCGTCAGGGGAGTACACCGCGCGGGAGTCGAACAGCGTGGCGAGGTCGATCGAGGTGCGTTGCTGCAGTCCCCAGTCGGTGAGCATCTGTTCGGCGTCGGGGAGCTTGCGCAGCGCGAGGAGCCGGTTCGTGGCGTCCAGGGTGCGCACGGTCTTGCCGGTGCGGTCGTACTCGGCGGTGTCGATGAACCCTTCGACGGGTGCGTCCTTGCCTGCGGGTGTCGCGGTATTGACCTCAAGACCGGCGGCGTTGAGGTAGTGCACGGTCGCGGGGCCGTAGCCGTCAGCCCCCGGCTGGGTCGCGGTCGCGGTCGTGACCGCGGGGACGTCCTGGGGCCCGAACACGGCGGTCGCGTCGGAGGGTCCGTCGGACTGTGCCCAGGTCGCGAGCGAGGCCGCAGTCAGGTCGTAGGGGCCGCCCTTGGCGCGGGTGAGCGGCACGTCGTACACGACGGTCGTGGTGTTCACCGGGCCAAGCTCGTCCTTCGTGCCGGGCGCGAGGGAGGCGCGGGAGACCTTGAGCAGGCGCCCGAGCGAGGGGTCGACGAAGTCACCGGCACCGGTCTTGGACGCGCCACCGGGCCCGTAGGTGAAGGTGTAGGGCTCCTCGCCGGGCGCCGTGACCTTGGTCAGCCGCCCGTCGGTGTCGTACTCGTACCGGGTCACCAGGGCCGGGGCGTCGGCCGCGGCGATGCGAGGGTCCTCGACCTCGACCATGCGCCCGGTCGTGTCGTACCGGTACCGGGCGACCTCGACCTTCTTCATCGCCGACGTATCCGGATCCCACACCCAGACCCACACCAGCGTCACCTGGCCCGCGAACGCGCCCGGCGCCGTCGCGGTCGCGGTCGTCGAACCGGCGTACCCGAGCTCCATAACCTCGCACCCGCGCACCGGGGTCGCCGTGGTGCAGGCGGAGGTGTTCGCGGGCCAGCCGTCCACCCCGGTCTCGATCGGCGCGATCACCCGGTACAGGCGCTGGGCTCCGTTGACCGTGGTGTAGACGTGCCGAGCCTGTCCGGACGCGACCGGTGGCGCGGTGGTCTGCACGGCGAAGTCGCCCGTCGATCTCGTGCGGGCGAAGTCGGTGATGGTGCCGTCGATCTCGGTGAGCCGCCACGCGTTGGTGCTGGTGCGCTCGAGCTCGAGGTCCTCGGCGCCGGGCTCGGGGAACCACTTCGTCCGGTCGCCGGTGCTGAACCAGATCTGCGACCCACCCGTGAGGTTCACCGCGGCGACGTCGTCATACGGCATCGAGATCTTCGTGTACGCGGTCCCGGCAGCCGCGTCAGCGGTCCCGGTGGCCCACTCGTCCCCGAACGGGGCCCAGATCTGACGGATCGACAGGTTGTCGAAGAACACTGCCTTACCCGATCCCGCAGCGTTGCCGTTGTAGAGCCGCACGAACGCCTCGGTCGCGTCGGCAGGAACGGTCACGTCGACCGAGACCTGCTGCCACGTGTCGGTCTTGGTCGGCTTCGACGTCAGCTGCTTCGCCGCGACCGGGTCCGAGTACCCGGAGGGGGTCTTGGAGAAGAACGCGATCGAGTAACCTCGCGGGTTCGCCGGGTTCAGACCGCTCGTGGCCGGGACGTAGACCCACCCCGAGATGCGGTAGCTCTGCCCCTTGAGAAGCCCGAGACGAATCGCGCCCTCACCCCCACCGACATGGGCGTAGGAATCAGTGCCCCCAGAGGTCGGCAGGACCTTGAAAGAAGAGCCGCCCTCGAAGTAGCGCGCCGTGTCGGAAGTGACTGCCGCGGTGCCGTTGTCGATCCCGGTGAGCGCGGACCCGTCCTTCTGCGTGCTCGAGAGTCGATCGTCCTGCAGCTGGAACCCGGAATCGGTGTCTCGCGAGGACGCAGTGCGCACCAAGGAGATGCCGAACTCCTCGACATCGGTCACCGAGAGCTTGTGGTCACCCGTCAGCA
>CAZFUQ010000348.1:1092-3715 GCA_964521905.1 uncultured Cellulosimicrobium sp. | reverse complement strand
GGAACACGGCCGTGGTCAGCGCGAGGGCCTTGTACTCCTCCCTGTCGAGGTTGAGGAAGACGCCGTGGTCGCGCGCCGCGCGGTACAGCGGCAGCAGCCGCTCGACGACGCGCTCGCACGACCCGTCGAGGTCCCACGTGACGAGCTGCGACGCGACGGACGACACCTTGACCGACACGTAGTCGACGTCGGGGCGCTGCACGAGCGCGAGCGTGCGCGCGAGCCGTGCGTCCGCCTCGTCCTCGCCGAGCACCGCCTCGCCGAGGAGGTTGACGTTGAGCGCGTAGCCCTCCGCCCGGGTGCGGGCGAGGTGCGGGCCGAGGCCGCGACCGGCGTCGGCGACGAGGTGCCCGACGAGCTGGCGCAGCCGCACCCGTGCGGCCGGGACGACGACGCGCGGCAGCACGGGCGCGACGCCCGCCCCGACGCGCAGCAGCGTCCGGTCGACCGGCCCGAGGAACGAGCCCGCGCTCCCCGCGAGCTCGCCCAGGCGACCGAGCGCGCGGGCGGCGACGTGCACGTCCTGGGGGCGCGCGACGTCGTCGACGAACCGGACGGCGAGCTCGAGCCCGGTCGGGTCCGAGACGAGGGCGCCGAGGCGCTCGGCGGTCTTCCTGGCCCGGGCGTCTCCGGCCCCTTCGCTGGCGGCGAGCCAGCGGCGGGCCAGGACGACGGCCTCCTCGACGAGGGCCTCCGGGGACGTCGGGGCGGACGTCGTGGTCGTGTCCGTGGCGGCTCCGGGGGTGGGGAGAGGCCGCACGGTCGCGTCGTTGCTCATCCCTCCAGGGTGCCCCCGGACGCCGCGACTCGTCTTGTACGATCCGGGGCGACATGGCACCCGTTCGCGACAACCTGTGGCCCGAGGGCTCTGCGCTCCTCGCTGCGCTCAGCCCGGCGATGGTCGCGCTCATGGACGAGCTGCCCGACACGATGTTCTGCGCCAAGGACGTCACCGGGCGGTACGTGGCCGTCAACCCGGTGTTCGTCGCGCGCACGAACGAGCGCTCGCGCCGGGCCGTGCTGGGCCGGCGGGCGCGCGACCTGTTCGTCCCGCAGCTCGCCGAGCGCTACGAGCAGCAGGACGCCGAGGTCCTGCGGGGCCGTGCGCTGCGGGGCGAGCTCGAGCGCATCCGCCGGCTCGGCGGCACGTCCGGCTGGTTCCTCACGTCCAAGCTGCCCGTGCACGACGGCGCGGACCGCCTCGTCGGGATCGTGTCCGTCTCTCACGACCTGCGCGCGGGCGCCGCCGACGACGCGACCATGGACTCGATGGCGGCGCTCGTCACGGCCGTCGAGGCCGATCTCGGCGCCCGGTGGCCGACGACGGCCCTCGCCGAGGCGGCCCGCTCCACCCCCGCGGTGCTCGACCGGCGCGTGCGGCGCGTGTACGGGGTCACGCCGCGCCAGCTCGTGCTGCGCACGCGGGTCGACCACGCGACGCGGCTGCTCACGGGGTCCTCGGTGTCGATCGGCGAGGTCGCGGCGGAGAGCGGGTTCTACGACCAGCCGTCGTTCACGCGGACCTTCGCGCGCCTCACCGGCGAGACGCCGGCGCAGTACCGCCGCCGCACGCGCCGCTGACCGCCCGCGGTTCGGGCTGCGGGGATCCGGTGAGGGCTGCGCGGTGGCGCGCGACGGCGTCGGGCACGGAGACTGGCGGCATGACCTCCACCAGCTCCTCCCCCGGCGCCTCCGCCACCCCCGTCCCGACCGTCGACCTGCCCGGCGGCGCCATGCCGCTGCTCGGGCTCGGCACGTGGCAGTCCGAGGGCGACGACGCGTACCGCGCCGTCCGCCACGCGCTCGACGTCGGCTACCGGCACGTCGACACCGCGACGGGATACGGCAACGAGTCCCAGGTGGGCCGCGCGCTCGCCGACTCGTCCGTCGACCGAGCGGACGTGTTCGTCACGACGAAGCTCCCGCCCGACGCCGCCGGGCGCGAGCGCGAGACGCTCGAGGCGTCGCTCCGCGACCTCGGCACCGACCACGTCGACCTGTGGCTCATCCACTGGCCGCCGTCGGGCGAGGCGTCGCCGTGGGTCTGGGAGCGGTTCGTCGAGCTGCGCAACGAGGGCAGGGCGCGCTCGATCGGGGTGAGCAACTACTCGGTCGAGCAGGTGGACGTCATCTCGGAGCAGGTCGGCGAGGCGCCCGCCGTCGACCAGATCCCGTGGAGCCCCGCCGACTACGACCACCGCCTCGCGCACGAGCTCGCGCAGCGCGGCGTCGTGCTCGAGGGGTACAGCCCGTTCAAGCGCACCGACCTCGACGCGCCCGTGCTCGCCGAGGTCGCCGCCGCGCACGGCGTCACGCCCACCCAGGTCGTGCTGCGCTGGCACCTCGACCACGGGTTCGTCGTCATCCCGAAGTCCGTGACCCCGGCGCGCATCGAGGCGAACTTCCAGGTCACCGGCTTCTCTCTCACGCCTGACGAGCTCGCGGCGATCGACGCCCTGGGGCACCGCCGGAGAGCATGACCGGCGAGCGCCCGCTCCGGAGGTAGCGTGACCCTCGGTGCCGCACACCCCCGCGGCACCGAGGAGAACCTCGAACCGGAGGAACCGTGACGACGACGTCCGTGCCGCCCGACCTCACCGGCGACCACCCCTCGGCCGTGTGG
>CAZFUQ010000348.1:0-1082 GCA_964521905.1 uncultured Cellulosimicrobium sp. | reverse complement strand
CGACGTCCGTGCCGCCCACCACCACGAGCGGCGACCAGATCCCCACCGACCCGGTAGCCAGCACCCGTCCCACCCCCACCCCGGGCGCAGCCCCCGCCGACGCCGCCCACCACGTGCCGGCGTCGGCCCTCGACACCGCGAAGGCACAGCTCGCCGGGGCGGTGCAGGTCCTCGGCTACGACGACGGCCTGCACGAGATGCTCGCGACCCCGCGCCGCGAGGTGAACGTCGCCGTCCCGCTGCGGCGCGACGACGGCCGCACCGTCCTCTTCCACGGCTACCGCGTCCAGCACAACGTCTCGCGCGGCCCGGGCAAGGGCGGGCTGCGCTACTCCCCGAGCGTCGACGTCGACGAGGTGCGCGCGCTGGCCATGTGGATGACGTGGAAGTGCGCGATCGTCGACCTGCCGTACGGCGGGGCCAAGGGCGGGGTCGCGATCGACCCGCGCTGCTACTCCGAGGCCGAGCTCGAGCGCGTCACGCGCCGCTACACGTCGGAGATCATGCCGGTCATCGGCCCCGAGCGGGACATCATGGCGCCCGACATGGGTACGAGCGAGCGGACCATGGCCTGGGTCATGGACACCTACTCGGTGAACCAGGGCTACACGATCCCGGCCGTCGTGACGGGCAAGCCCATCACCGTGGGCGGGTCGCTCGGGCGCACGACGGCGACCAGCGCCGGGGTCGTGCACGTCACCGCCGCGGCGCTCGACGAGGCGGGCGTGCCGCTGTCCGACGTGAGCGTCGCGATCCAGGGCTTCGGCAAGGTCGGCGCGCACGCGGCGGCGCTGTTCGCGGCGCGCGGGGCGCGCGTCGTGGCGGTGTCCGACCAGTACGGCGGCGTGCACGACCCGGACGGCCTCGACGTGCGCGGGCTGTTCGACCACGTCGCGGAGACGGGCAGCGTCGTCGGGTTCGACCGTGCCGACCCGATCGACAACGCGGCGCTGCTCGCGCTCGACGTCGACGTCCTCGTCCCCGCGGCGGTCGAGGGCGTGCTCGACGGGGACACCGCGCGCACGGTCCGCGCCCGCTGGGTCGTCGAGGGCGCCAACGGCCCGACGACCGCGGACGGCGAC
>CAZFUQ010000347.1:0-3731 GCA_964521905.1 uncultured Cellulosimicrobium sp. | reverse complement strand
ACCGCAGGCGCACGTCGTCGAGCACGCGCGCCGGGAACGCCGACCGGTTGCGCAGGACGGCCTTGATCTCCGTGAACGCGGTGCCGGGCTGGTTGAGGCGCGACTCGACGAAGAACTCGTCCTGGTCCGGGGCCTCGGGCTGCGGGAAGTCGGCGAGCGGGGCGCCCCCGTGCTCGCCGACGAGGAAGGCGAGCGCCGACGTGAACCCGGCGTTGTAGTCCGTGGCGACCTCGTTCGCGACGTAGTCCGAGCGGCTGTCCGCGTAGGCGTCGTCCGGTGCACCCGGACCCCCGACGAGCGCGCCGTACAGCACGTGCCGCGTCGCGGTGGGCTCGGCCAGCGAGTCGAGCCACGAGCCGTGCGCGGTGCGGTGGTGCGGGTTCTGCGGCGAGTCCTCGCCGTACCCGACGACGTACGAGGCACCGCGCGGGTTGTCGCCGAGCGCGTAGCCGATCTGGCGCACACCGAAGTCCTGGTAGGTCTGCGCGCGGGTCGTGTCGCCGCGACCCCGCAGCCACTCGCCGTAGGTCAGCGCGACGAACGCCGTGTTCGCGGCGTAGCGCAGCGAGCCCCACGAGTCGAGGAACGCCTGCCCGCCGGGGGAGTACCGCACGCGCGACCCCTGGTACCCGGTGGTCCAGTAGTCGAGCCAGCGGTTCGCGTCGTCGACGTACTGCTGCTTGCCGGTGGCCTGCGCCAGCAGCGCGTACGTGCCGTACGTCTTGTCGTCCCACGCGATCGTCCAGCGGTACGACGGCGTGCTCGTCTGGTTCTCGCGCGAGAGCCCGGCGTACTCCTGCTCGGCCTTGGCGAGGTACGTCGCGTCGCCCGTCGCCTCGTACAGCCACGCCGCGCCCCACACGAGCTCGTCCTGGTAGCCGGACCACGAGTTGTAGAACGCGCCCGCGGGCACGCAGTCGGAGTACTTCCCGCGGTACGTGTCGGCGAAGTCGTAGAGCTGCTCGGCGTGCTCGACGAGCTCGGCCGCGTACGCCGGGTCGTCGTCCGCGAAGACGATCGACGACGCGGCCATGGCCGCCGCGGTCTCGCCCGCGACGTCGCTCCCGGGGCACGACCGGTCGACCTTGTACGCCGGCCGGGCCATCTGCATCGCCTCGGCGGGGCCCCACCACTTGTGGTCCGCGTCGCCGTCGCCGACCTGCGCGTACAGCACGTCCGGCTCGGGGTGGGCCTTGACGAAGTAGTCGTTGACCCAGCGCAGCGAGTCGAGCAGCTCGTCCCGCTGGCCCGACGCCGCGTACCCGTCGGGGCTCGCGATCGCGCCCCACGCGAGCATCGTGGTGGTGAACGCCATGGGCAGCCCGAACTTCACGTGGTCGCCCGCGTCGTACCAGCCGCCCGTGAGGTCGAGCCCGACGTCGGCGCCGTCGTCGAGCGCGGAGTCGCCGCGCCAGCTCACGCGGAAGTCGTCGGGGAGGTCGCCCGAGCGCTGGGCGTCGTAGAAGAAGAGCGACTTCTGGAGTGCCTCGGCGTAGTTCGGCTCGGCGGCGGCAGCGGCGGCCGCTGTCGGGACCGGTGTCGGGTCCGGCGCGGCCGAGGCCGGGGTCGTGGCCGCGAGGCTCGCGACGAGCAGGGTGCCCGCGGCGAGGACCGCGGTGGGTCGTGGGTGCATGGCTGCCTCTCGGTGCGGCTGCGTCCGCGTCGACGCAGGTCGTCGACACTGTCCGGAGGCGGCGGAGCCGGGGTCAAGGACGCGTGCGGCCCTGAAACGTTTCGCCGTCGCGCGCGGCGCGCTCCGCCGCCGCGGCGACGTTGCGCTGCATCCCCCCGAACACGACGCCGTGGAAGGGCTTGACCGCCCACCAGTAGAGCTGGCCCGCGAGGCCGTGCGGGTAGAACAGCGCGCGCTGCGCGAAGTACGTCCGGCCGGGTCTGCTCGCGTCGTCGGGCGACGGCCCGGGTGCGTCGGGGTCGGTTGCGTCCGGGAGCTCCGCGGCCGCCTCGTCGACGCGCAGCTCGAGCCAGGCGAGCCCCGGCAGGCGCATCTCGGCCCGGAGCAGCAGACGACGGCCCGGCTCGATCGCCTCGACGCGCCACCAGTCGAGCTCGTCGTCCACGCGCAGGTGCCGCTCGTCGCGCCGACCGCGGCGCAGCCCGGGCCCGCCGACGGCGCGGTCCAGGAGCCCGCGCACGCGCCACGCGAGCGACCACGAGTACCAGCCGCCCTGCCCGCCGATCTCCTCGACGACGCGCCAGAGCACGTCGCGCGGCGCGTCGACGACGGTCCGCCGCTCGTCGACGTACAGCGAGCCGCCGGCCCAGTCGGGGTCGCTCGGCAGCGGGTCCGACGGCGCTCCCGGGACCGAGGCCGACGACCAGCGCGTCACCACCTCGCCCTCGTGGACGCGCTCGAGGGCCAGCTCGACGGCGCGGTCGAACCCGAGGAGGCCCTCGGGCGGGTCGGGCACGTACCGCCGGATGTCGTGCTCGCGGCACACGACCTCGTGCTGGAGCGACTCGACGAGCGGTCGTGCGATGCCCGACGGCACGGGCGTGACGAGCCCGACCCAGTGGCTCGAGAGCTTCGGCGTGAGCACCGGGACGCTGACGATCGCGCGGCGGGGGAGCCCGGCCACCCTCGCGTAGCGCTGCATCATGTCGCGGTACGTGAGGACGTCGGGCCCGCCGACGTCGAACGCGCGCGAGACGTCGGGTGGCATCGTCGCGGACCCCACCAGGTAGCGCAGCACGTCCCGCACCGCGATGGGCTGGATGCGGTTGTCGACCCACTTCGGCGTCGTCATGGCCGGGAGCCGCTCGGTGAGGTAGCGCATCATCTCGAACGACGCGGACCCGGAGCCGAGGATCACCGCCGCCTGCAGGACCGTCGTGGGGACGCCCGACGCGAGCAGGATCTCGCCGACCTCCTTGCGCGAGGCCAGGTGGCGCGAGAGCTCGCCCTCCGGGACGTCCGGGAACATCCCGCCGAGGTACACGATCCGCCCGACGCCCGCCTCGCGCGCCGCGCGGGCGAACGTGAGCGCGGTGCGGCGGTCGCGCGCCTCGAACGTGCTGCCGGTGCCGAGCGAGTGCACGAGGTAGTAGGCGACGTCGGCGCCCTGGAGGGCCGCCCGGATCTGCTCGAGGTCGGCGGCGTCGGCGGCCACCGCCTCGACGTCGTGCACCCACTCGCGCCCCGCGAGCCGCTCGGGGTGCCGGGCCAGCGCGCGCACCTCGAACCCCGCGCGCAGCAGCTCGGGCACGAGCCGCCCGCCCACGTACCCGGTGACACCGGTGACCGCGGCCCTCACGAGAGGAGCTCCAGGAGCTCGCGCTCGGCGCGCTTCTGCGAGCGGGTCGAGCCGATGGTCTCGCCGCGCTCCCACAGGTCGAACAGGCGCGGGTCGATGTACGACGACCGCGCGACGGCGGGCGTGTTGCCGAGCTCTTCCGCGACGTCCTTGACGATCCCCGTGACGACCCGGCGCCGCGCTCGCTCCGAGGTCGGCGCGGCCCCGGTGTCGGCGAGCGCGCGCGCCGCGAGGACGGTGGCGTGCCACGTGCGGAAGTCCTTGGGCGTCGCGTCGTCGCCGAGCCGTTCCTTGATGTCCGCCTGGACGTCGGCGCTCGTGACGTCGTGCCACGCGGCGCGCCCGTCGGGCCCGTCCTCGCGCCATGCGAGCAGCTCGACGCCGCCGCGGCGCCGCTTCAGCGTCGTGACGAGCTCGGCGACCACCGGGTCGTCCACGACGACGTCGCGCACCTGGCCC
>CAZFUQ010000346.1:898-3778 GCA_964521905.1 uncultured Cellulosimicrobium sp. | reverse complement strand
CTGAGCGGATCCCCGGGCAGGGGTCGGTCAGTCGCCGGGCCACTCCCCGGTCCACCTCTCGAAGGCCCGTGCGCCGCCGCGGTCCACGAGCGCCTTCACCACGGCGAAGATCGCGCCCTGGATCAGCGCCGCGACGAGCACCTCCCGCAGGCGGTACTCGGACTCGAGCGGCTTGGGCGCGTCCTTGCGGTGCCCCGGGGTCACCCGCTTGTAGACCTGCTTGAACACCTGCCCCGCGACCAGCCCGCCCACCAGCGAGCTCACGAGCCCCACCGGGCGGTAGAGGATCTTCGCCGCCTTGCCGCCGCTCTTCACCTCGGGGTGCGTGTCCCCGGCCGTTGCTTCGCTCATCCTTCGACGCTAGGTCGACGCCGGGCAGCTCGCACCGTGGACGCCCACCTCGACCGGGCCGGGGCGCCGGCACCGCGAAGGCACCGGCGGGGCGGAGGCACCGGCGGGCCGGAGCGGGCACAGCCCGGCCCCGCACCGGTGAACGAGGGGGCGGCCGGTGCGGGGCCGGGGGTTCGGTGCCGCCCGCGGTGACGCGGGCGGCGGGTCAGTCGGCCGGGCCCTCGACGAGGACGACGTCGGCCGTGTGCGACCCCCCGGACGCGTCGGTCCAGGTGACGGTCACGGTGTCGCCGGGGTCGAGGGCGTCCAGCGCGGCGGTGAGGTCGGTCGCGGACGTGAGCGCCGTGCCGTCGAGCGCGGTGATCGTGCTGCCCGCGGTGATGCCCGCGGCGGCGGCGGGCGTCCCGTCGACGACCCCGGCGACGAGCGCGCCCGTGCCGGTCGCGGCACCGTCGGTCGCCGTGCTCGCGTCGCCGCCGCCGAGCCCGCCCCGGCCGGGGACGGTCGCCGCCTCCTGCGTCGCCGCGACCTGCACGCCGAGGAACGCCGGGTAGCCGATCGTCACGCTGTCGGTGTCCTCGCCGGAGAGGATCACGTCGACGACGGCCAGCGCGTCGTCGATCGTCACGGCGTAGCCGACGATGTCCGCCGTGCCCGACGACGCGGCCGTGTCGATCCCGACGACCTCACCCTCGTCGTCGAGCAGCGGGCCGCCCGAGTCACCGGAGACGATGTCCGCGTCGACCTCGATGAGCCCGTCGAGCGTCTCGCCCACGACGCCGAGCTCGCTCGACGTCGTGATCGTCTCGTCCAGGCCCGTGACGGTCCCGTCCGCGGCGACCAGCTCGCCCGTGCCGCCCGCGTTCCCGACGGCGGTGACGGCGTCGCCCACGGCGAGGTCGCCGTCGTCGTCGAGGGTCACGGTCGTCAGTCCGCTCGCGTCGTCGAGCTCGAGGAGCGCGACGTCGGACGTCGCGTCGGTGCCGACCACCGTCGCCGCGTACGTCGCGCCGGTCGACGGGACCGTCACCGCGATCTCTGTCGAGCCCTCGATCACGTGGTTGTTCGTGAGGACGAGGCCGTCGGTGGTGAGCACGATGCCGGTGCCCGCCGCGGCGGAGCCGGAGTAGCCGAGCTCGGTCTCGATGACGACGACGCCCGCCGCCTCGTCGGCGTCGGCGGCCGTCACGTCGAGGGTCGACGTGTCGGACGTGCTCGCGCCCGGCCCGAACGCGCCGCCACCACCCGGGGTGGTGCCGGGGTCGGTGCTGCCCGGGTCCGCGGCGGACGGGACGTCCCATGCCGCCCCGAGGGCCGAGGTGCTCGACCCGGAGGTCGTCGGTGTCGAGGCCGCCTCACGCCCGACGGCGTACGCGCCGCCCGCCGTGAGCGACAGGGCGAGCACGCCCGCCGCGCCCAGGGCGAGCACGCGCCGGGCGGTGCGGGGGCGCTCGGCGACGGCGGTCAGGGTGCCGGTCGTCGGCTCGGACGGGGGTTCGCCCGGACTCTGCGTGAAGCCCTCGGTCGTGGTCCCTGACGCCGCCGGGTCCGGGCCCTCGGGGTGCAGCGCGGTCATGGTGTCCTCCCTCGATCGGTGATGACACCCAGTCGACGCCCGACGTCTGGGAGCGGGCTGTGCCGGTCCCGAGGCCCGACCGTGAGATCGCGGCTCCGTCAGCCGGGCACGACGGCGCAGCCCGCCGGGTCGAGCGCGACGCGCACCCGGTCTCCCGCCGCGAGCGCGGCGCCGCCCTCCCCCGGCCCGTCGCCGGCGAGCGCCACCAGCCGGGTCGGTGCGTCGCCGTCGCCGTCGTGCCCGGGAAGGCCGTCGGTCCCGGGGAGCACGACGTCCACCGTCACCTCGACGGCGCCGCGCCGGAACACGCTCCCGACGACCGTGCCCACCCACGTGGCGGCCGACGTGGCGGGCGCCGCGACGACGCGCAGCCCGCGCGGCCCGATCGCGAGCAGCCGCCCGCTCGCCGGGGCGTCGACGGACGTGCCGGCGGAGTCGTCGGCGGCTGGTCGCGCCGGAACGCGACCAGGTGCCGACCACTGGGCGGGTACGTCGCCGAGCACGGGTCCGGTGAGCGGGACGAACGCCTGGTAGCCGAGGAACCGCGCGACCCGTCGCGACGTCGGAGCGCGCCACAGGTCCTCGGGCGGCGCGACCTGGAGGAGCCGCCCGGCGTCCATCACGGCGACGCGGTCGGCGACGGTGAACGCCTCGTCGTGGTCGTGGGTGACGAAGACGGCCGTCGTGCCGGTGGCTCGCAGCGCCTCGCGGAGGTCGAGCGCGAGGCGCTCGCGCAGCCCGCGGTCGAGCGCGGACAGCGGCTCGTCGAGCAGCAGCAGGCGCGGTCGCGGCGCGAGCGACCGCGCGAGGGCGACGCGCTGACGCTCTCCCCCGCTGAGGGTCGCGACGGCCCGCCGCCCGTACCCACCGAGCCCGACGACGTCGAGCAGGTCGGTCACGCGCGCGTCCCGCTCGGCGCGCGGCAGCCCGGCGATCCCGTACGCCACGTTGCC
>CAZFUQ010000346.1:0-888 GCA_964521905.1 uncultured Cellulosimicrobium sp. | reverse complement strand
CCGCGACGTCTCGGTGCGGGAAGAGCTGCCCCTCCTGGAACATGAGCCCGAACCCGCGGCGGTGCACGGGGACGCCGGCGAGGTCGGCGCCGTTCCACGCGAGGGATCCCGACGCGACCGGCTCGAGCCCCGCGACCGCACGCAGCAGGCTCGACTTGCCGCACCCGCTCGGCCCGAGCAGGGCGAGCACCTCGCCCGGCGCGACGTCGAGCGTGACGCCCGCGACCGCCGTCGTGCCGGGATCCGTGCGGGCGGTCCCGCCGTAGCGCACGACGACGTCGCGCACCGCGAGCCCGGCGCCCGCGCCCGAGACGGGTGCCGAGGCGGGCGACGGCGACGCCCCGGTCTCCGCGGCCGGCGCGGGGTCGGTCTGCACCATCAGAACTCTCCTCCGGGTCCCTCGCCGCGCAACCGCTCGGCGAGCAGCATGACGGTCGCGGTGAGCACCGCGAGCACGACGCTCGCCGCGAGCGCCATGCCGTAGTTCTCGGCCCCGGGACGCCCGATGAGCCGGAAGATCACCACGGGCAGCGTCGCGCTGTCCGGGCGGGCGAGGAACGACGTCGCGCCGAACTCCCCCAGCGAGACGGCGAACGCGAAGCCGACCGCGAGGCCGAGCGACCGTGCCGCGATGGGCCCGTCGACCGTGCGGAACACGCGCCCGGGCGCGGCGCCGAGCGTCGCGGCGGCCTCGCGCAGGCGGGGGTCGATCGCGCGCAGCACGGGCAGCACGGTCCGCACGACGAGCGGGACCGCGACGACCGCCTGCGCGATCGGGACGAGCAGCCCGGACGTGCGCAGGTCGACGTCGAGGCCCAGCGGCCGGTCGAGGGTGATGAGGAACCCGAAGCCCACGGTCACCGCGGAGACGCCGAGCGGCAGCATGAA
>CAZFUQ010000345.1:0-3799 GCA_964521905.1 uncultured Cellulosimicrobium sp. | reverse complement strand
GCTCCGTGGGGACCTGGGCCAGTCCCGCCAGCAGCAGCAGGGCCATGAACGGAGTGGTCTTCCAGACCTCGGAGGCGATGATGACGAACAGGCTCGTGCCCTGCTGCGCGAACCAGTTGAGGTCGGGCCCGATGCCCGGCACCCAGTCGAACCAGTGGTTGACGTACCCCGAGGTGATGTCGAACGCGTAGAACCACGCGAACGCCGAGACGACCGTGATGATGCCGTACGGGACGAGGATCGCCGTGCGCAGCAGCCCGCGCAGGCGCTTGATCGCGCGGTGCATGACGAGCGCGAGCGCGAACCCGAGCACGAGCTCGATCACCACGGTGACGACGGTGATGAGGAGCGTGACCCACAGGGCCTTCCACCAGACCGGGTCGGTGAGGATCACGACGTAGTTGTTCAGGCCCACGAACGAACGGTCGTCCGGGGCCGTGAGCTTGTAGTTGAACAGCGAGTCGTAGACGGCCTGCAGGATCGGGTAGAGCGTCACGGCGAGCATGACGACGAACGCCGGCCCGGCGAGGTACCAGCCGAGGCGTGCCTCGGCGCGGGCGCGGTCGCTGCGGGCGGCCCTCCCCGCGGCGTCGGGCGTGCCGCGGGTGTCGCCACGGGACGCGCCCGTGGTGGGGGGCGTGCCGTCGACGGTGGTCGACGGCGCGGCGTGCCGGCCGCGGGGTGCGGGTTCGGCGGCGGGTCCGGCGTCGGCGTTCACAGGAGTCGCTCCCCTCGCAGGACGGCGGTGATGAACTCGGTGGACCGCGGTGGCGTCGTCTCGGGGTTCACGTCCGCCGGCGGGTACCACGTCTGCTGCAGGCCCGTGGAGACCTCGTTGTAGAACGGCGTCTGCGGCCGCGGCGCCGCCTGGTCGAGGGAGTCACGGATGACGTCGTACATCGGGAACGCCTTCTGGACGTCCGGGTCGTCGTACGCCTCGATGCTCGCGGCCGGGTTGCCGTTGGTCACGAAGTACTCGGCCTGGTTCTCGGGGCTCACGATGCACTCGGCCGCCTCGTACGCGAGGTCCGTGTGCCGGCCGAAGGCGCCGATGCCGAGCGAGATGCCGCCGTAGGGCGGGCGCGCGTCCTGGCCCTCCACCGTCTGCGGGTACAGGGCCCAGCCGATGTCGTCGAGGAGGGCCTGGTCGAGCGAGCCCGTCTCGACGGCGCTCTGCGTCGACGACCACACGAACGGCCAGTTGACCATGAACGACCCGCGGTCCCCCTGGAAGAGCGTGAGCGACGCCGGCTCGTCCTCGCTCGGCAGCCCCGGTCCCCCGACGCCCGACGTCCCGATGTCGCCGATGATCTGCGCCGCGGCGCGGCCGGCGTCGGTGTCGAGGCCGAGCTGCACGTCCTCCGCCGGGGCCTCGGGGTTGTCGATGATGTGCCCGCCGGCACCCTCGACGAGCGCGTTGATCCACACCGTGAGCGACTCCGCCTTGGCGCCCTGCACGGCGAGCAGCAGCTCCTGGTCCTGCGCCGCCTGCATGATCTGGTCCCACGTGACGGGCTGCGTCATGTCGAGGCCCGCCGCCTCGGCGACCGACTTGCGGTACCACAGGAGCTGCGTGTTGGCCCAGAACGGGATGGCGACGAGCTCGTCCTTCCACGTCGACGCGTCGATCGCGCCCTGCACCACGTCCTGCGTCGTGCTCTGCGCGACGTCGTCGGGCACCGGGGCGAGGAAGTCGGCCTCGGCGAACTCCGCGATGAACACCGGGTCGAGGCTCATGATGTCGATCGACGAGTCCTTGGCCGCGAGACGGCGCGCCAGCTGCTCGCGCTGCGACGCGGCGTCGCGCGGCAGGAGCTCGGTCTCGATCCGGTACGCTCCCCCGGCGGCCTGCGTGCACGTGGCGGCGATGTCGGCCTGCCCGCCGTTGTCCGGGTTGATGTACCACGTGAGCACCGGCGTCCCGTCGTCGCCCGGGCCGCACGCCGCGAGCGGCGCGACCAGTCCGACGGCGACGACGACGGCGAGCGATCGGGTGCGAGTGCGCACGTGGGCTCCTTCGTCGGGTGGCCGGAACGTTGCTGTCTCCATGGCTACACCCCCGCGGGCACGCCCGCCATGCGAACGGGCACGTCGTCGGCACCGCCCGGTGCGCGATGATGACGCCATGACCGCTGCTTCACCCACGCCGACCTCCGCCCCCCTCACCCCGGCCCAGGCCTGGGCGACGATGCGCACGGGCAACGACCGCTTCGTCGCGGACGCCATGCAGCATCCGTCCCAGGGTGCGGACCGACGTCGCGAGACGTCCGCGGCGCAGCACCCCCACACCGTCCTGTTCGGGTGCTCCGACTCGCGCGTCGCGGCGGAGATCATCTTCGACCAGGGCCTCGGCGACATGTTCGTCGTCCGCACGGCGGGGCACGTCGTGGACACCACCGTCCTCGGCTCGATCGAGTACGGCGTCGAGCTCCTGTCGGCGCCCCTCGTCGTGGTCCTCGGCCACGACTCGTGCGGTGCCGTGGCGGCCGCGGTCGACACGCTCACGACGGGTGCGCAGGCCGACGGGTTCGTCCGCGCCGTCGTGGACCGGGTGATCCCGTCGATCGCGAAGATCACGGGTGCGGGCGGCGGTTCGCTGGAGAGCATCGACCCCGACGTCCTGCGCCGCGAGCACGTGCGCAACACGGTCGACATGCTGCACTCGTACTCCGCCGGGCTGGCGGCCGCCGTGGCCGAGGGGCGCTGCGCGATCGTCGGCGTGGAGTACGACTTCGCCGAGGGTCGCGCGCGGCTGGTCGACGTCGTGGGCGACGTCGGCGAGGAGCCCGTCGCCGACGCGTGACCTGCCTCACGGAGGTTGCGGGGCCCTGGACGCGGTGCGGCAGGATGGCCCCATGACTGCATCTCCCGAGGCTTCCGGCGCCGTCGCCGGCGAGGCTGCCCCCACGACCGAGTACCGCATCGAGCACGACACCATGGGCGAGGTGCGGGTCCCCGCCCACGCCCTGTACCGCGCGCAGACCCAGCGCGCGGTGGAGAACTTCCCGATCTCCGGCACCCCGCTCGAGCGCGGCCACATCGAGGCCCTCGCGCGCGTGAAGAAGGCCGCGGCCCGGGCGAACGCCGAGCTCGGCGTGCTCGACGCGGACGTCGCCGCCGCGATCGTCGCCGCGGCCGACGAGGTCGCCTCGGGCGTGCACGATGCGCACTTCCCGGTGGACGTCTACCAGACGGGGTCCGGGACGTCGTCGAACATGAACACCAACGAGGTGCTCGCGACGCTCGCGACGCGCTCGCTGGGCCGCGACGTGCACCCGAACGACCACGTCAACGCGTCGCAGTCGTCCAACGACGTCTTCCCGACGTCGGTCCACGTCGCCGCGACGGCGGGCGTCGTGCACGACCTCGTCCCCGGTCTCACCCACCTCGCCGAGGCGCTCGAGGCGAAGGCCGCGGAGTTCGCGACGGTCGTGAAGTCGGGCCGCACGCACCTCATGGACGCCACCCCCGTCACCCTCGGCCAGGAGTTCGGCGGGTATGCCGCCGCGATCCGCTACGGCATCGAGCGCCTCGGGTCGGCGATCCCCCGCGCGGCCGAGGTGCCGCTCGGCGGCACCGCCTGCCGCTCACCGAGGCGCGCGACCACTTCGAGGCGCAGTCCTCGCGCGACGGGCTCGTCGAGCTGTCGGGCGCGCTGCGCACGATCGCCGTGTCCCTCACCAAGATCTGCAACGACCTGCGCTGGATGGGCTCCGGTCCCAACACCGGTCTCGGCGAGATCTTCATCCCCGACCTGCAGCCGGGCTCCTCGATCATGCCGGGCAAGGTCAACCCCGTC
>CAZFUQ010000344.1:0-3801 GCA_964521905.1 uncultured Cellulosimicrobium sp. | reverse complement strand
ACGAGGAGCGTCTGCGCGACGGTGCAGGTCAGAGGCAATTCTTGGCAGCGGCGGCCGAGGGCATGGAAGCCGACCATCCAAGCTCACCGCTACCGCCGACCGAAGGGCCCCACCCGCAGAATCCTGCGGATGTGGGGCCCTTCGTCGTGCCCGGCCTGGAATCCGGCTCGGTTCCGTGGAGGCTCGACACGGGGGTGTGCACCGTGGCCGCACGGAGGAAGGTGGTGGAGTACATGGACGCCCACCGCGCGTCATCCGCGAGTCTTCTGACGGGACATTCCTGGAGGTCGGCTGTGGTGGCGGTTCCGCGGACGTCTACCTCGGCGACGACCACATGATGGTGGATCGTGCGAACGGTACGGAACTCTGGCAGCTCCTCGCCGACGGTGCGGTCGCCGCAGGATGGGTGATCCTTCCCGTCGGTTGCCCGACGTGCATCACCGACGACGCGCAACGCCGGCACCTCCCCGAGGGACTCCGTCAGGAGGTCGCGCTGGTGGCCAGCGGGGCGGAGCTCCTCGTGGTCATGCGCGACTCCTGAGCAGCCACGGTCGCGGGATCCTGTCTCCCACGTTTCGTGGCGCCCACCGTCGGCGACGAGTTCCCACCCGCACCTTGGTCTGCCGTGCAGATCGCCGGAACCGGGGAGGGGCGCGATGAAGCTGTTGCTCACGTCAGGGGGAGTCACGAACCCGACCATCGAGGCGGCGCTGGTCAACCTGCTGGGCCGACCCGTCGGCGACTGCTCGGCGCTGTGCATCCCTACGGGGCTGTACGGTCACCCGTGGGTGGGGCCGGGGAAGAATGCCCGGGACTTCATCACGGGGGAGTCGGACCACATGGTGGGTCTGGGGTGGAGGTCCGTCGGCGTGCTGGAGCTGACGGCGTTGCCGAGCATCCCCGCGGACCGGTGGGTGCCGCTCGTCCGGGAGGCGGACGTGCTGCTGGCCGCGGGCGGTGACGCCCTGTACCTGGCGTACTGGATGCGGCGGTCCGGGTTCGTGGACCTCGTGCCCTCCCTGACGGAGACGGTCTACGTCGGGATGGGCGGCGGCAGCATGGCGCTGACGCCGCGCATCGGCGCGGAGTTCGTAGGCTGGGAGCCACCTGACGGCGAGGTCGCGGTGCCGCTGGGCCTCGTCGACTTCTCGATGTTCCCCCACCTGGGCCACCCGGATCTCCCGGACAACACGGAGGCTGCGGCGCGGCGGTGGGCGGCGGCCCTGGGCGGGCCGGCGTACGCGGTCGACGACGAGACCGCGTTCGTGGTCGACGGCGCGGTGGAGGTCGTGTCGAAAGGAGTCTGGCACCGCCTGGTATGACCTGGGTCGGCTCGTCCCGGCAGGTGCTCGTCCTGAGCCTTCTTCGCGCTTGTCCCGACCCTCACGCCGACCGGCGCGACGCCCGCACGACGGCCGTCGCGGACGCGAGCCCGAGCACGAGGAACGCCCCGGCGACGAGCAGCGACCCGCGGGTCGCGTCGGCGAACCCGGACGCGAGCGCGTCGACGACCTCGGGTTCCTGCTGCCCGAGCTCGCCGTGCGTGCCCTCGGCGCGCAGCTGCGAGATGACGTCGCCGGCGGAGCCGCTCGTCGCGTCGGCGAGGCGCGTGACTTCCGCGTCGGGCAGGCCCTCCCCGTCGAGCGCCGCGGGCACGGTGCTCGCGAGCAGGACGGCGAGCGCGGTCCCGACGAGCGCGGTCCCGAGAGCGGAACCGACCTGCCGCGCCGTCGACTGCGTGGCGGAGCCCTGGCCGGACTCCTCGGCGGGGACCTGCACGAGGGTCGTGCTCGTGAGCTGCGCGGAGGCGAGGCCGAGCCCGACGCCGTAGACGACGAGCAGGGCGGCGAGCAGCCACGGGGAGACGGTCGCGGTGACGGTGAGCGCGACGGCGGCGACGCCGACGATCTCGAGCGCGAGGCCGATGACCACGACGAGCGGTGCGCCGACGGCGGCGGCGAGGTGACGCGCCGACGCGCCGGAGAGGAACGCGCCGAGCGCCATCGCCGCGAGCACGAGCCCCGCCCCCATCGTGGACAGGGCGAGCACGTTCACGAGGAAGAGCGGCAGGACGAAGATGATGCCGAACTCGCCCACGGCGACGGTCGTCGCGGTGACGTTGCCCCACCGGAAGGTCGGGATGCGGAACAGCGTGAGGTCGAGCAGCGCGGACCGCCGCACCCGCGCGCGGTGCCGCTCCCACACGATGAAGAGCACGAGCAGGAGCAGCCCGGCCGCGAGGAAGACGGGGGTCGGCGAGACGGGCGCGGACGCCGGCCACGTCGCCCCGAGCAGCTCGACGTCACCCTTCGGGCTCCACCAGCCGAACGTCTGGCCCTCGATGAGCCCGAAGACGAGGGCGCCGAACCCGAGCGCGGACAGCACGAGCCCGACGAGGTCCAGCCCGGGGGCGAACCCGTGCGCCCGCGTCTCCGGCACCCAGAGGTAGGCCCCGAGCACGACGAGCGCGCCGACGGGGACGTTGACGAGGAAGATCCAGGGCCACGTGAACGACGTCGTGATCCACCCGCCGGCGAGCGGGCCGATCGCGGCCGCCCCGGAGATGACCGCGCCCCACACCCCGAACGCCGCGGCCCGGTCCTTGCCGCGGAACGTCGCGTTCACGGTCGACAGCGTCGAGGGCAGGATCGCGGCCGCACCCAGACCCTGGGCGAGGCGCCCGACGATGAGCGAGCCGCCGTTGTCGGCCGCGGCGGCGAGCAGCGACCCGGCGAGGAAGACGACGACGCCCACCACGAGCAGCCGTCGTCGCCCGAGCCTGTCGCCGAGCCGGCCGGACGAGAGCAGCAGGGCGGCGAGGACGACGGCGTACGAGGCGCTGATCCACTGCGCCTCGCTCAGCCCGAGGTCGAGGTCGGCGACGATGTCCGGGACGGCGACGGCGACGATCGTCCCGTCGATGACGACCATCGACAGCGCGACCGCGAGGACGACGAGCGCTCGCCACCGGTTCGCGTGCGCGGTCGGGTCGACGGCGGGCTCGGTGCTGTCGCCGGGCGGCTCCCCCTGCGGCGCGTTCGCCTGGACGGACTCCACGTGGCCTCCCGGTGTCGTGGCGCGATCCTCCGACCAGGATCGCCGCCAGCGCCCGGGACCGCATCACGGTGGAACGGGCGGTCGGGCGTCCGTCGGGGTCCACGCAGGGTTGGTGCCTAGTCCTCGTCCTCCGGGGCCGCGGTGCGCACCGGCTCGCCGTCCGGTCCGAGCGGCTCCACGAGCGTGACGTCCTCGGTGTCCGGGTCGACCCACCGCTGGTAGCCCGGCCCGGTCTGCGCCGTCTCGAAGCGCACCGCGAGCCGGCCGTCGTCGCCGACCCGCACGACCCACCCGCACCCGTCGGTAGGGGCCGCGACGTCCAGGCCGGGCGCGACGACGGCGGCCGTCGCCCGGACGGGGCCCGGCACCGGTCGCCGGGGTGCGGGCTCGGTGTCGTCCGGTACCGCGGCCCGGCTCCTCGGCGCCGAGCGGCAGCATGGTGCTGCTCGACCGTCGCGAAGAACGCGTCCGCGTCGAGGTGCGCGATCGTCGGGAGCGCGCGCAGCACCGGGGCGTGCGGCGCGCGGTCGATGCTCACCGCCCTACTCTGCCTCCCCCGACCGACACCGGGACCCACACTCGGCCCGACGTCGCTCCGGCGAGGGTCCGGGTCGACGTCGTCGCCTGCGAGGAAGCTGTGGGCGAGTTTCGTTCGGACTCTGGCGTAAAAGCTGCTGACCCCGGTACCGTGCAGGAGACCGAACAAATCCCGGGATCCCCAGCCCGGGCCGAAGAGCAACGAGG
>CAZFUQ010000343.1:0-3847 GCA_964521905.1 uncultured Cellulosimicrobium sp. | reverse complement strand
GACGGCGTCGATCCCGTTCGTGCAGCGTGAGGTGGCACGTCGCGTCGCGTCGCTCCAGCAGGGCGGCCAGCCGGTCGACGTCGCGGAGGCCATCGCGTTCCTCGCGTCCCCGGGGGCGTCGGGCGTGAACGGCCAGGTCCTGCGCGTGTGCGGCCAGAACGTGGTGGGCCGGTGACCGGCCCCGTCGAGGGTGCCGGGGTGGCGGGCGACGTCGCGGCGCCGGCGCGGGTCGAGACGCTGCCCGCGATCCCGGGTCTCGGCGGTCTGTACGTGCGCGGTCTCGCGGCGTCGGGCCGGATCGCGGCGGCCCACCGCCTGCCGGGTGGTCGCCGGGGCGACCTCGTGCTGCCCGACGTCACGTACCGCGTCGCGGGCGTGGCGACGGGCGACGGGGTGCGTGCGGGCGACGTCGGCAGCCCGGCGCACCTCGCGCGCTACGACGACCTCCTGGGCGAGGCGCCGTCGGACGTGCTGCCCGCCGGGTACCTGCACGTGCTCGGGTTCCCCCTCGCGACGGCGGTCATGGTCCGCCCGGACTTCCCGCTGCCCCTGCTCGGCATGGTGCACCTCGCGAACTCCGTGTCGGTGCTGCGCCCCGTGCGGCTCGGCGACACGCTCGTGGTGCGCGCGTGGGCGCAGGGGCTGCGCCCGCACCGGCGCGGCGTCCAGGTGGACCTCGTCACCGAGATCGCCGTCGAGCGCACCGGCGACGAGCGCGCCGCGGGCAGCGGCCTCACGGCCGTGACGCCCGCCTACCGGGGCGTGTCGACCTACCTCGCGAAGGGCGTCGCCCTCTCGGACGCACCCGTGCCCCAGGACGCCCCGTCGACCGGCCCGGACGCGTTCGTGCCGCCGCTCCCGACGGCGCGCTGGAGCCTCGGGCCCGGGACCGGTCGCGCGTACGCGGCGGTGTCGGGCGACCGGAACCCGATCCACACGTCGGCGCTCGGCGCGAAGGCGTTCGGGTTCCCGCGCGCCATCGCGCACGGCATGTACACGGCCGCACGGGCGCTCGCCGAGGCGGGTCCGCGCCGCGACACCTACGACTGGACCGTGTCCTTCGCCAAGCCGGTGCTCCTGCCGAGCACGGTCGACGTCGCGCTGCGCCCGGTCGGTGAGGTGCCCGCGGAGGTGCGGGACGCCGTCGGGCAGGTGGCGCCGGCCGTGCCCGACGGCGCGGGCGACCCGGCGACGGGCCTCGCCTACCAGGCGTGGGACGGCAAGGGCCGCCTCCACCTCTCGGGCCGGGTCACCCCTCGCTCCTGAGGGTCGTTCTCGGCGAGCCGACCGGTCACGCGAGGCGGGTGAGCAGCCCGTCGCGGACGACGGGCCACTCGTCGCGCAGGATCGAGAAGTAGGCGGTGTCCTGGCGTGACCCGTCGGGCGCGACGCGGTGGCTGCGCAGCACGCCCTCGGGCACGGCGCCCAGGCGCCGGATCGCGCCGACGGAGCGGCTGTTGCGCGCGTCGGCCCGCAGCGCGACGCGGCCGACGCCGAGGTCCTCGAACGCGTGCCGCAGCAGCAGGTACTTGCACGCCGGGTTCGTCACGCCGCCCCACCACTCGCGCGCGTAGAAGGTCGAGCCGAGCTCGACCCGGCCCTGGGACGGGACCCACTCGTAGAGGGACGTCGACCCGCGCACGACGCCCGCGGCGTCAGGCCCGCGACCGGACGCGTCCTGCGACCCGGGGCTCGCTGCACCCACCACGGCGAAGGCGAGCCGACCGGGAGCGGCGACGGCGTCGCGGACGTAACCCGTCATCGCCTCCGTCCCGCTCGGGACGCGGCTGGACATGCCGGCCCAGATGCCGTCGTCGACGATCGCGCCGAGCGCAGGAGCGTGGCTCTCGTCGAGCGGGACGAGGCGGACACCGAAGCCTTCGAGGGTGACGTCGTGCTGCACCCGCACATCCCACCACACCCCGGTGGGCCGACCACGTGCGAGTCGTCGGGCCCGTGCCTACGGTCGAGAGGTACCCGACGAGAGGAACACGCCATGGGTCTCGGAGACAAGATCAAGCACGCGGCCGAAGAGGTCGAGGGCAAGGTCAAGGAAGCGGCCGGCAAGGCGAAGGACGACAAGGGCCTCGAGGCCGAGGGCAAGGCCGACCAGGCCAAGGCCGACGTCAAGCAGGCCGGCGACGACGTCAAGGACGCGTTCGGCAAGTAGCCCGGCACGTCCCGGTACGCGAGGGCTCCGCTCCGGCGGTGCCCTCGCGTCATGCCCGGGACCCTCGCCCCGCGCGCGGGCTACGACGCCGCGAGCGGGAACGGCGGGGCGGGGTGCGCGGCGGTGAGCGCCGGCACGACGCGCGGCGCGGCGATCCGCGCGAGGAGGCCCACCTCGACCGTGGGCCACTCGGGCGCGAGGATCGAGAACATCACGGAGTCGGCGCGCGTCCCGTCGGGAGCAGTGCGGTGACCGCGCATGACGCCCTCCTCGTACGCGCCGAGACGCCGAACGGCCCCGAGCGAGCGCGTGTTGCGCGTGTCGACGCGGAAGCCCACGCGGTGCACGTCCCAGGACTCGAACGCGTGCCGCAGCAGGAGCCACTTCGTCACGGGGTTGACGAGGCTCCCCCACGTCGAGCGCGCGTAGAAGGTGCGCCCGATCTCGACGCGGCGGTCGACGAGCGACAGGTCGCGGAACGCGGTGCTCCCGAGCACGTCGCCCGAGGTCCCGTCGGGGCCGACGGCGCGCACGACGAAGCCCGTCAGGTCGGGTGCGGCGCGCGTCGCGGCCACGAGCTCGGCCATCCCCGCGACCCCGCAGGGCAGGGGGATGCTCATCCCTGACCACATCGCCTCGTCGACGAGGCCGGCCAGTGTCTCAGCGTGCTCGGGGGCCAGTGGTTCCAGGCGGAATCCGTGGCCCGTGAGGACGACGTCGTGCAGCACAGCGCACATCAGAGCACACGCGGACGACGCCGCCAAGAGGGTCCGGCGACGCGGTGGACAACGCTCGTCGACGGCCGGGTGAACGGCGGCGAGCCACCGTCGACCCGGGGTCAGACGGCGGGGCCGCACCCCGCGGCGGCAGCGAGGTAGCCCGCCGCGGCGGTGGCGAAGAGGCCTTCGAGGCCGGAGCCGACGGGCACGGGGCGCGGGTCGTCGGCCACCGCCCAGCAGCCGTCGACGACGTCGTACCGCGTGCCCGGGCCCTGCTCGACGTAGGCCCGCACGGCCTCGACGAGCCGGAGGACGTCCGCGCCCGTCGTCCCGACGCCCACCGAGGCGCGGATCGCTCCCGCGTCGTACCCGAGGCGCGCGAGGAGCGGGTGCGCGCAGAACCGGCCGTCGCGCACGCCGATGCCGTGCTCGGCCGAGAGGTACGCGGCGACGAGGCCGGGGTCGTGGCCCTCGACGGCGAACGTCACGACGCCCACCGGGTCGACGGCGTCCTCCCAGACCTGCACGACGCGCACGCCCGGCACCGCCTCGAGACCCGCGACGAGCGCGGCGCGGAGCCTCGCCTCGTGGGCGTGGAGCTCGGCCGGGTCGAGCGCCGCGAGCGCGTCGCACGCGGCCGCGAGCGCCGCCGCGCCCACGACGTTCGGCGACCCGGCCTCGTGGCGCGCGGGCGCCGTCTGCCACTGCGTCTCCGTGACGCCGACCTGGCGCACCGCGCCGCCCCCGGCGAGGTACGGCGTGCCCGCGTCGAGCCAGTCGCGACGGCCCACGAGCGCGCCCGCGCCGAACGGCGCGTACGTCTTGTGGCCGGAGAACGCGACGTAGTCGACGCCGGTCTCGGCGAGGGAGAACCCGCGGTGCGGGACGAGCTGGGCGCCGTCGAGCACGACGCGCGCCCCGGCGTCGTGCGCGACCCGCACGACGTCCGCGACGGGCA
>CAZFUQ010000342.1:0-3864 GCA_964521905.1 uncultured Cellulosimicrobium sp. | reverse complement strand
GCCGTCGGGCACGGCCGGGTCGTCGGTCCAGCGCGGGGCGGTCCGCGGGAGGCGGGACTCGCCGCCGTGGTCGACGCGCGGGCCGTCGAACAGCGTGTCGAGGCCGGGCAGCGGGAGGTTCTCGAAGAGCGAAGCCATAGCCCCACCAGCCTAGGCGCCCCCACCCACACCCGGCGCCCACCCCGCCGGCACAGCCCCCACGCGCCTACGCGTCGCCCCGCCGCGCCTACGCGCGCGCCCGACGCGGGCCGTCGAACCTCCGCGCAGTGCACGAAGGTCCGCGCGACCCGTCCGATGTCCCTTCCGCGGGTCGCGAACAGGGGGCCGTGCACGACGGCGCGCACCGGGGCCGAAGAGTCCGGCCCGCCCGCCGTCGCGACGCCGGGCGCCCTTGTCGCGGTCGACGACGGGTTCCCGGCAGATGTTGACGCGAGCGTCCGATTCGCGTGCTGAGGTCGATGCGGCGTGACGCGCCGGAGCTAGGTCAGCGCCAGGCCGACGCCCCAGGTCGCGGCGGCGAGGAGGCCGCCGAGGAGCTGGACGAGGATCGTGATGCCGGTCGCCTGCATCGCGGCGACCGTGGCTCGCCACGCGGCGCGCCGGTCGCGGCGGCGCAGCAGCTCGGCGACGAAGACCGCGAGCACGAACCCGATGAACAGCCCGATCACGGGGATGACGAAGAACCCGACGAGTCCCGCGATCCCGCCCCACACGAGCGTCGACCAGGGGACGTCGGCACGCCGCATGTGCCGGCCGGCGAGGACGTACTGCGCAGCCTCTGCCGCCACGACGACCAGTGCCGCGACGGCGAAGACCACCCACGCGGCCGTGCCGCCCGTGACGATCGCCCACACGAGGATCGCACCGAGCACGAGCGCGTTCCCGGGCAGGATCTGCACGACGATCCCGACCAGCCCGACCAGGATCGCCAGCCCGACCAGAACCTCTGCGCCCACGCTCACGGCGCCCACCCTCGCACAGGACGCCGAGAAGTGACGATCCGCCCCCGAATCGGCCGGATCGGGGGCGGATCGTCACTTCTCAGCGGGCCTGCGGCGGTTGCGGGCGGGGAGCGAGCGGGACCAGGGCGGGGTGCGGGGCGGCGTCGACCACCCAGGCGCGGATCATCGCGCTGAACAGGCCCGGGTCCTCGGCGCTCCACTGGTGGTGCATGCCGGGCGCGAGGCGTACGACGGCGTCCGGCAGGCGTCGCTCGATCGTCGCCAGCGCGCGGCGGGCCGGACGCATGTCCCGGCCTCCCGCGACGGCGAGCACGCGCGCGCCGGACTCCGCGAGCCCGTCCGGCCAGCGGCCCCCGTAGACGTCGGGCAGCATCCGCTCCATGGTCTCGCGGCGGATCGCGAGGCCCGAGCTCACGAACAGGTCCCGCGCTTGCGCCGGGATCCCCATGGCGACCGCCTGCCCGCGCCAGTACCAGGGGCGGTCCCAGACCCGCAGCTGCGCGCGGCCGAACGCCCCGGCGAGGCCGGGCACGCCGTCGATCACCGCGCCGGACGACAGGACCGAGGTGACGAGGCCCGGGTGCCGCGCGGCGAGCCGCAGCGCGACGATGCCGCCCAGCGACAGCCCGACGACGTGCACGTCCCGCCCGGCGGGGATCGCCGAGACGGTCGCGGCGACGTCGTCGACGAGCGCGTCGAGCGACGCCGGGACCTCGTCCCCGCGACTGCCGAAGCCGAGCAGGTCGGGCGTCCACAGGTCGAGGTCGTCGAGGTGCTCCACCTGCGGCTCCCACATCCAGGACGCGACGTTGCCGCCGTGCAGGAGGACGACGGACGTCCGCTCCGCCCCTGTCGCGGCCGGTCGCGCGGCGGGGTGGTGCACGACGGCGCCCGGCAGGTTCACGAGAGCACCTCGCGCTCGGTCTCGTCGAGCCACGCGAGCTCGGCGCGGGCGTGCGCGAGCCCGTTGCGCAGGGTCGCGAGCCGTAGCGCGAGACCCAGGGTGCCGCGCACCCCGGACGGGTCGGGCCCGTCCTCCGCCGTGATCGCGGCGACCCGCGTCTCCTCGGCGACCAGCACCGCGATCGTCTCCTCGGCCTGCGCACGACGGGACGCGAGGAGCGCCGCGACGCCGTCCTCGTCGAGCTGGTCGGCGAAGAAGATCCGGCCGAGGAAGGGGTCGCGGGAGTCCTCGGGCTCGAGCGGCGACGCGAGCCAGCCGCGCAGCGCAGCGCGCCCCGCCTCGGTGATCCGGTGCACCTTGCGGTCGGGGTAGCTCTCCTGGGGCACGACCTCGACGTCGGCGAGTCCCGCGTCGACCAGCGCGGTCAACGTGCGGTAGAGCTGCGAGCGGTCGGCGGCCCAGAAGTGGCGGACGGACGAGTCGAACGCGCGCTTGAGGTCGTAGCCGGTCATGGGCTGGATCGTCAGCAGCCCGAGCACGAGATGTCGGAGGACCATGCGACTAGTGGACCATGCACATAGTTCTCCGTCAACGGCTCGCACCCAGGGCCCGGCACGACGACGGCGCCCGACGACGGGAGGACCGTCGGCGAGCGCCGTCGTCGCGCATCCCGGGCGAGCCGGGCGGGCGATCAGTTCCAGAAGACGGCGACGAGGACGTTGAGGACGGTCAGGCCACCGATGGCGTGCTTCACGCCCGGTGCGACGGCGCCGTCGGCCGCCTTGTCCCCCTGGCGCTTGGCGACGAACGCCAGGACGGCGATGACGAGCGCGACGCCGAGCTTGACGCCGATCTTGGCCATGTCCGGGCCGCCGTCGCCCCAGACGGACGCCTCTCCGATCCCGACCATGGCGATGCCTGCGACGAGCGCGGTGAGCGCACCGTGGAAGACGCCCTTGTACAGGCCCGGAGACCGCAGGGACGCGAGGTAGCCGCCGAGCACGATGGCCCAGCCGATGAAGTGCAGCGCGACGAAGACGTTGTAGAGGAAGTCCATGTCCCCATCGTATTTGCTGACGCCCCTGTCGTGAAAGTTTGCACAAGGTGACGTACGCCCGGCCGAGGGCGCGCACCCACCCTGGCGCCGCCGCGCAGCGCGTCGACGCGCACGCGGGTGGACAAAGTTGACGGATCCAGTCTACTATTTCCGGTTTCCCACCATGCGGACGTGGGGTGTCCACGGCGTCGGGGCGCCGCTATGGTTCTCGGCATGACCACGGCCGCCCGCACCCTCCTCGTGACCACGCGTCACGGGATGCCGGTGTGCGCGCACACGTGTCTCAGCTGTTGTCGCTGAACCGCGCCCGACTCAGCGCGAGCCCTCCCGCTCGCCTCTCTCCCCGGAGAACCCCTGAGAACCGGCGCGCGCCGTCGGCCCTCAGCCACTCGCACCCTCGCTGAGCGCTCGCCGTCGCGCGTCCCCGCCCCCCGAACGAGGACTCGAGGAACACCGATGACGCAGGTCACGACGGTGCCGGACGCCACTCCGGCCCGCCCGGAGCGGCCGGCACGCGCAGCCGGCGAGCGCCCGGCGCGCGCCGCCCGGCCGAACGGGCAGTGGAAGATCGACGGCACCGAGCCGCTCAACGGCAACGAGAAGTGGAAGCAGGAGGACGGCGGCCTGTCCGTCCGCGAACGCATCGAGACGATCTACGCCCGCGAGGGCTTCGACTCCATCACGGGCGACGACCTGCACGGGCGGTTCCGCTGGTGGGGCCTGTACACGCAGCGCAAGCCCGGGATCGACGGCGGCAAGACGGCGACGCTCGAGCCGCACGAGCTCGAGGACAAGTTCTTCATGCTCCGGGTCCGCATCGACGGAGGCGCGCTGACGACCGAGCAGCTGCGCGTCATCGCGGACATCTCGAAGGACTTCGGCCGCGACAGCGCCGACATCACCGACCGCCAGAACATCCAGCTGCACTGGGTCGAGGTCGA
>CAZFUQ010000341.1:902-3876 GCA_964521905.1 uncultured Cellulosimicrobium sp. | reverse complement strand
GACGAGATCGCCGCGGCGCGCGGGCACGCGGCCTCGACGGTCCGCCGCCTGCTCAAGGCCACGCCCGGCGTCGAGATCCGCGACGACCGCAAGACGGGATCCGGCGGCCAGAACAAGGCGGTCCACGCGCCCGAGGTCGTGGACGCGGTGCGGCGCCTGTACACGGGCGAGGAGCAGCTCACGCAGGAGCAGGTCGCCGACCGGCTCGGCCTCACGGAGAGGGCCGTCGCGAAGCTCATGCGCGAGCACGACATCCCGGCCCGCCCGCCGGCGCACCAGCAGACCGCGGCGCAGCTGCCCCGCGTGAACCCCGCCTCTCTGATGACGCAGCGCCTCGCCGACGCGGGCACCACCACGCAGCAGGTGCGCGCGTGGGCGCGCGAACACGACCTCGCATGCCCGGACAAGGGCGTCGTCCCGACACGCCTCCTCGCCGCGTACCTGCGCGCCGACGGCGCCGCCCCGGTCGAGCCCGACAAGACAGACCTCGCGCTGCACGAGCCCACCGTCGAGCCGGCCGTGTCGCCCGTCGTCGACGAGCCCGCGCCCGCACCCGCCGCGTCCCCGGCCGCGGACCTCACGCACTACGAGGGCACCCTGCGCGACGCAGCGACGGCGTTCGCGGACCTCGCCGCCCTGCCGACCTACGTCCGCGAGGTCCGCCCGGCCGCAAGCACGCCGACACCGTCACCCACGGGTGACCTCCTGCGCGCGGCCGCGGCGCTCCTCACCGCGGCCGCGGGCGTGCTCGACGGCGACGGGCGGCCCGCATGAGGACCTGGACCCGCGCCGAGTACCTCGCCGACCTCGCGGCCGCCATGAAGGAGTCCGAGCTGCAGTCGAAGGTCGTCGCGCTCGCGCACGAGCTCGGGTTCCTCGCGTTCCACACCCACGACTCGCGCCGCTCGATGCCCGGGTGGCCCGACCTCGCCCTCGTCCACCCCGTCCGGCCACGACTGCTGTACCGCGAGCTCAAGCAGCAGGACCGCTACCCGACCGCCGATCAGCGCAAGTGCCTCGCTGCACTCGCGAACGCCGGCGCCGACGTCGGCGTGTGGCGCCCCCTCGACCTCCTCGAGCAGCGCGTGCTCGCCGAGCTGCGCGCACCCCAACCCGCCCCGCCCACCACGAAGGAGCAGACCCGATGACCACCACCCTGCCCGCCCCGACACTGGCCCCGCCCGCGCACCGCCGCGCGACCGTCCCCGACCCCGCCCGCCTCAACCACGACGGGCCGCACGGCTGCACCGTCGTCGAGTCCGAGATCGCTTACCTCGCCGCCACCTGGATCGCGACCGACGACCCCAGCTTCCGGACCATGGGCCGCCAGACCGGCCGCAACCTCGTCGCCGACATCCACGACGACGAGCTCATCGGCCTTCGCCTCGACCTCACCCACGACACCACCGCAGCCCGCCTCACCGTCGACGACATCGCCGACGAGACCGCCATCTACCTCGCCGTCGCCCTCAGCCCCGGCGTCACCTACCCCGCCGTCAGCCTCTACGTCGCATGGGTCACCACCAACAGCCCCCACGCCTTCACCCACGCCGCCGCGCTCGCAGCCGCCGCCCTCCGCGGCTGGACCCACCGCCAGGCGCTCGCGGCCGGAGGTGCACTGTGAGCTCCCCGACGTCGTCGCCGCGCACCCTGACGTACTCCGAGCTCGACGCGCTCCCCGTCGGCGCCGCGGTGCGCTGCACGACCGAGCGCGGCATGCGCGTCGTGCTCGCGCTCAAGGTCGGCGTCCCGCAGGGCTCCGGCGGGCACATCTGGCGCACGACGGAGTACTCGACGGTCCCCGGCTCGTTCGCGATCGCGCACGCCGACGCCGTGCTCCTCGAGCCCGTCGAACCTGGACATCGGGCGCCCGATGTCCAGGTTGATGGGGACAACCCGGCGCTCGCGGCGACCACGGTCCAGGACGACGCCTTGACCGGCGCGGGTCAAGGCGTCGACGTCGGGAATGCGCGACACGAGCCGGTTGTCGGGCAATCCCGACACGACGCTCCGCGGGATATCCCGTCATCCGCGGGCGGACCTGCGACGACGCCCGCACTGGCCCGCGCCACCGAGGCCGTGTCCGCGCCCATCCCGAACATCAACCGGCTGAGCCACGCGGAGATTCGGCAGTGGTTGGCCCGTGCTGCCGTGTCCGCTGCCTTGACGAACGACGCCGACCCGCCCGACGACCTAATCGCTCGGACGCTGCTTGAGCACCGGTGGGACGACGGCGGCTACGACGGCATGGGCTTCCTCTGCATCTGCGGGCACGTCACTGGGCCTGGCGAAGACGGCGAGACGTCCTGGGCGTTCTCGGTGCACATCGCCGATGCCGTGCGGGCCGCGATCCTCGGCGCTCGCGGCAACGAGCTCGACGGAGGCCAGGCATGAGCATCCGCACGAGCATCCACCACACCGTCGCCGTCATGCTCGACGACCGCGGCGACGTCGACCGCGTGACGTTCACGTGCGACGCCCCGCCCGACGCCGACTGCCGCAACACCCCGGTCTGCGACTGCGAGGCGTGGCACTGGAACGCCGACAAGACGGCGGACGAGGCCGGCCACCCTCGCGTGCCCGGGCAGGACTGCTGGGTCGCGTCGTGGTTCGAGGGCGACGGCGCGGTCTACGCCGGTCCCGACGCCGACATCTTCGCCCGCGACGACGGCGTACCCGCCGTCGAGCGGTCCGGCCTCATCGACGTCACGTGGAACGAGGACTACATCGAGTGGACCTGGCGCGCCGACGCACCCCAGGACGACGAGCTCGACCTCGGCGCTCGCGGCGAGGAGGCCGACCGTGGCGACGTCTGAGGACCACGTCGACTTCGAGCTGGTCGCGCGCCGTGGCGAGCGCGAGGTCCCGCTCGGCACGCTCAGCGTCCCTGTCGTCTACGACATGAGCGCGCTCGCGGATCCCGACTACCGCGCGCGGCTGCGTCCGCTCGAGGTGCCGGCCCGGCCGACGGGGA
>CAZFUQ010000341.1:0-892 GCA_964521905.1 uncultured Cellulosimicrobium sp. | reverse complement strand
CGGCGCGCTCAGCATCGTGTCGGACGAGACGCTGCGCGCGGACCTGGTGTCCGCCGGGACCGTCGAGGTCGACAACCCCCTCCGCCGCGAGGTGCGCCCCCGCCGCGGCACCGAGCCCTCTGGGGAGGTGACCCCCTGATGGCTGATGACCGCTGCCCGTCCTGCGACGGCTGGATCAACCCCCACACCGGCGAGTGCCGGTGCTCCGACTGACCGAGAGGAACACCCCGATGACCACCACCACCGACCGGGCCGAGCTCTTCACCGACGAGCAGCGCGAGCGCGCCACGGCGCTCGACGCCGCGCGCGCCGTGCTCGCCAAGACCGGCTTCGCCAGCGGAGAGCTCGAGGTCCCGACGGCCGAGCTCATCGACGTGGCCGAGTACATCATCCACGGCACGCACCCCCTCGACCGGTACGAGGAGACGCTCGTCGAGCTCGAGGTCGACGACGTCGAACGGTGCGAGGGCTGCGCCTCGATCGAGATCGCCGCGCACGACTCCGAGGGCGTACCGCTCTGCACGACGTGCGACAAGGCGGACCGCGACGAGCAGGCCGAGGAAGAGGCGGCGCGTGCCGACGACTGACATTGTCGGCGCTCGCGGCGGGTCGGCGGTGGCCTCGCAGCCGCCGCCGGCCCGCCGGCCGCGGCGCGGGCAGAAGCTCGCGATCCCGCCTCGGGCGATGACCTACGTCGTCGTGTGGGACGAGCTCGGCGTCGTGAAGGTGGGTCGGGCGTGGAAGCGGCACCGGCTCGCGGGTCTGACGGCCTCGGGTGGGCGTGTGGCGATTCTCGAGTGGGACACGGAGGACGTCGTCGAGTGGGCGGTGCTGACGATGCTGCGCGCGCACCCCGAGGTCGTCCGTCCCGCGTTCGCGTCGGCGGAGGAGT
>CAZFUQ010000340.1:0-3926 GCA_964521905.1 uncultured Cellulosimicrobium sp. | reverse complement strand
CGACGACCGCGACGTCGGGCAGGGCGTCCTCGGCCGCCAGGCGCGCGACCTGCGCCACGAGCTCGTCGCCGTCGGCGACGGCCGCGGCGACCTCGTGGCCGCGGCGTGTGACGAGCGCGACGAGCCCGTCGCGCAGGATGGCGGAGTCCTCGGCGATGGCGAGCCGCATGGTGTCCTTCCGGTCGGTCGGGCCGTCCGCGGCCCGGGCGTGCGGGGAGACCCCCGCAGGACATCGTGCCCGACGACGGCGGCTCACCCCGGCAGGACGCCGCCCCCGCGGTGGGCCCCACCGCGGGGGCGGGCCTCAGACGCGCACGGGCAGGAGCACCGTGACGACGGTCGGGCCGCCGACGGGGCTCGTGACCTCGATCGTGCCGTCGACGGACCGGACGCGCTCCGCGAGCCCGGCGAGCCCGGACCGGCGACCGTCGGAGCCGGGCTGCACGACGCGCGCGCCGCCCTGCCCGTCGTCGCGCACCCGCAGACGCAGGCGCGCGGCCCGACCGGTCCCCTGCCGCTCGACGAGCACGTACACGCCCGTGGCGCGCGCGTGCTTGACGGCGTTCGTCACCAGCTCGGCGACGCAGAAGTACGCGATCGACTCGACCGCCGGCGCGAGCCGGCCCGACGCCTCGACGACCGGGTCGACGTCGACCGTCACCGGCAGCGGCGAGCGTGCGGCGAGCGTCTCGAGCGCGACGGCGAGGCCGTTGTCGAGCGCGGGCGGGTGGATGCCGCGCGCGAGCTCGCGCAGCTCGACGAGCGCCTCCTTGGTGGAGGAGTGCGCGAGGTCGACGAGATCGAGCGCCTCGTCCGCGTCACCCCCCGTCGCCAGCTGTTCCTTCGCCTCGCCGAGCTGCATCGCGACGGCGACGAGGCGCGCCTGGGTGCCGTCGTGCAGGTCGCGCTCGATGCGACGCAGCTTCGCGTCGGCGTCCTCGACCGTCCGCCCGCGCGACTCCTCGAGGTCCGCGACGCGCAGGCTCGCGAGCGTCGGGCCGAGCAGCGCGACGGTGAGCACGCGGAACAGGTACGCGAACCCGCGCGTGACCTGCGCCCAGACCCACAGGAACAGCAGGCCGACGAGGACGAGGCCGACCTGGCGCACCGGGGTGTCCACGAACCAGTCGGTGCCGAACGACGCCCCGCGGTGCCACGAGCCGTCGCTCGCCTCCTGGAGCGGGAGCCACTGCGACCAGAACCAGTGCGTCATGCCTCCGAGGCCGACGGCGAGGAAGACCGTGCTCACGACGAAGGACACGAGCGCGAGGGGGAAGGTGACGAAGAGGAAGAGCACCGCACGCCAGCCGGTCGCGTCGCCGGCGCCGCTCCACAGGGTGCGCCAGAACCCGCGCGGCCGGGCGTAGGGCGCGGGGGCCGTGACGTCGACGCCGAGCAACGAGCGCGCCATCGACCGGTACATCGAACCCCATCCGCGGCCGCCGAGCACGACACCCCCGGCGACGAAGATCCCGACCACCGTGACGAGGATCCCCGCGAGGAACGACACCGTGAACACGGAGTACGCGAACCCGAACGGTGCGAGCAGCAGCGCGAGCCACAGGTACCCGTACGCCCGCCAGGTGCGGCGCGCGAACGGCGCGCGGGCGAACGACACCCGCTCGCGGTGGTCCACGTAGCGGGGGTCCGGCCGGGAGCCGACGGGCTCCGTCGGCGTCGCCGGGGCCACGGTGGTCGACGCGTCGGCGCCAGGGGTGCCCGACGGCGACGGGTCGCCCGCGGGCAGGACGCTCGGCTGGTCAGGGGTCACGGCTGTCATGGTGCCAGTCTCGTCGAACCGGTGCGGCCGCGACAGGGTGGCGTCCGCCCGGCCGAGGTAGGGACAACCCCCGTCCTCAGACCGGCGACGCGGCCGCGGGACGCGCCCGGCGGACCGCCGCGTGCACGCGGGGCCAGAGCACCACGAGGGCGGCCAGCACCACGCCCACGACCGCGAGCCACCACCCGTCGGCGCGCAGCGGCCCGACGAGCCGGTCGTACACGACACCCGTCGCGCCCTCGGCCACCGCCGGCGGGAGCGCGTCGAGGTAGGCCGAGCGACCGACCGCGATCCCGACGACGAGGAGCAGCCCCGCCACCGCCCACGCGCCGGCGACCAGGCCGACGCCGCGGCGTCGGGCCGGGGCGACCCACACCGCGAGCGCCGCGAGCACGACGACGAGCCACGGCAGCCACGACGCCGCCCGGTCCAGCAGCACGACGGCCCGTTGTGCGGTCTCCACCTGCGGGAACTGCCCGACGACGATCTGCGGGTCGACCGCGGGGATGCGCTCGGCGAGCGAGAACCCGCGGTCGGCGAGCTCGGTGCGCACGGCGTCCACGACCGGCCCCAGGCCGATCGTGACGGTCCCGTCCGGTCCCGCGCGCACGACCTCGCCCTCGCCCGTGACCACGACCACGACGGCGCGGTGCCCGGCCCGGTTCGCGGACTCCCACACCGTCGCGAACCGGGAGGAGCTGACGGTGCGCTCGACGACGTCCCGCACGAAGCTCTCGACCTCGCGGGCGAGGACGGGGGCGAGGACGGCCGCCGCGTCGTCGGCGCGCCGGGTCGCGCCGTCGGACAGGAGCGGGCGCCGCTCGGCGTCGACCGTCCCCGCGAGCGCGTCGAGCGCCGCGACGGTGGCGCTCTCGACGTCGACGCGCGCCATGACCTGGTCCGTGACGACGTCGACGACCTGGGTCCGCACCGCCGGCTCGCTCGCCAACGGGGCGACGAGCGCGACGTACCGGTCGGTGTCGAGCAGGGTCCGGTCGACGTACCGGGCGACGAGCGACGCGACCGCGAGCACGGCGGTGAGCGCGAGCAGGACCCCGCACGCGGTCCAGCGCACCCAGCCCGGGACCCGGCGACCCGTACCGGTCGCTCCCTCGCTCACGCGGGCCGCCCCGCGGCGCGACCGCGGTCAGTGCAGCAGGTACTTGACGACGATGACGACGCCGCCGAGCGCGGTGGCGAGCACGGTCTCGCCGACGAGGCGCGCACCCCGCTCCCCGGCCCGCCACGCGGCGAGGAAGCCCACGAGGCCCAGGAGCCCCACGGTGAACCACACCGCGACGAACGCGGCGTCCTCGACGCCCGCCCCCGCCGCGTAGGCGACGACGTAGACCACGATCGCGGGAACCGCACCGAGCAACACCCCCACGTTGAGCCGAAGAGCAGTGAGGGTACGGTCCCACAGCGAGTGGCCGCTGTCGCGGAACCGACCGCTCACGGCGTCGACGTAGCAGTGCGCGAGCCAGTAGCCGACGGCGACGAGCCCCACCGCGACGACGACGCGGTCCCCCGTGGGCGCGTGCACGCTGGACACCGCCATGACGAACCCCGCGACGATCGCGCCGTAGAGCAGGTCGTGCGGGGGCTCGCGCTCCCACCGCGCGCCCACGCGGTGCCACAGGGGGCGCAGCCGTCCGGGCGGCGGGCCGTCGACCGACGGCCCGCCGCCCGGTCCGCCGGGCGCGCTGACGGCGTCGGGCTCGTCCACGGCGTCGTGCGACGGGTCCATGCGTCCTCCCGGCGGTGCGAGGTGTCAGTAGCGGTAGTGCTCCGGCTTGTACGGGCCCTCGACCGGGACGCCGAGGTAGTCGGCCTGGGACGGCGTGAGCTCGGTGAGCCGGACGCCGAGCGCGTCCAGGTGCAGGCGCGCGACCTTCTCGTCGAGCACCTTGGGCAGGCGGTAGACCTGGCGCGCGTAGGAGCGCTCACGGCCCTCCCGCTCGGCGGCGAGCGCGTCCTGGTAGAGCTCGATCTGCCCGATCACCTGGTTGGAGAACGAGTTGCTCATGACGAACGACGGGTGGCCGGTCGCGTTGCCGAGGTTGAGCAGGCGCCCCTCGGACAGCACGACGACCGAGCGGCCCGCGGGCTGCCCGGCCGGCCCGGCCTCGGCGAAGGTCCACTCGTG
>CAZFUQ010000339.1:0-3937 GCA_964521905.1 uncultured Cellulosimicrobium sp. | reverse complement strand
TCGAGGTTCTCGGCCTGGATCGCGATGTCCACGGCGGTCCCGCCGATCCCCGCGGACGGCTGGTGCATCATGATCCGCGCGTGCGGGAGGGCGAACCGCTTGCCCGGCGTCCCCGCGCACAGGAGGAACTGGCCCATGCTCGCCGCGAAGCCCATCGCCACGGTCGACACGTCGTTGGGGACGAGCCGCATCGTGTCGTAGATCGCGAGCCCGGCGCTCACCGATCCGCCGGGGGAGTTGACGTAGAGCGCGACGTCCGCGCGCGGGTCCTCCGCGGAGAGCAGGAGGAGCTGGGCGCACAGGCGGTTCGCGACGGCGTCGTCCACGGCCGTGCCGAGGACGACGATGCGCTGGTGCAGCAGTCGCGTCGTGAGCTGGTCGTCGAAGGACGACGCGGGCGGCGCCGCGGCCTCCGCGCGCGGAGCCCGGGGGCGGTTGCTGCCTGGACGATCGATCAGGTGCGTGGTCATGCGACCACGGTGCGCTCCCGCGAGCTCGCGCGGGCGTCGATCTGCCGTCGGCTCATTCGCCGACGGCAGATCGACGTGCCGTCAGGTCGGGCGGCTCCGGTCAGAGGTTGGGCCAGGACGTCCGGTCGACCGTGACTCCGTTGGCGGGCGAGAGTGTCACCCACACGGTGTGGTTCCCGCCACCCCTGTTGCCGAGGATGCACCCGAGGTCGGCGGAACTGCCGGCGTTGAGACGCACCGGCCACGCGTAGCTGCCGACCTGACCGTCCTGCGTGTAGCACCGGATCTCGTAGTCGCCCGAGGGGAACGTTGCGTTCGCGTTGACGCGGAACACCGTGCACATGTGGCCCACACAGTTGCCCTGACCGGGCTGCGTGTCGCGCTGCGGTCCACGCGTCACCCAGACCCTCGGCGGGTCCGGCGGCGCGTCTGTGCTGTGCGTCGCGTAGCCGCTCCACGAGCTGCAGCCCGCAGCGTTGCACGCCTGGGCGCGCAACCGGAACGTCTGGTTGTGGCCGCTGCCGACATCGACGGTCTGACCTGTGCCGCTCGATCCGCCCTCGATCTGCCAGTTGTACCGCGTGATCGCGTCGCCACCGTTCGACGACGGCGCGGAGATCGTGAAGCGGCCGGACGTCGCGCTCAGGCGAGACGCGGAGACGCCTGGGGTGCCCGGCTTGCCGTACGCGCGCGCCTGGCCGGACGCCGGGCTCGACGTCGACGTGCCGCCGGCGTTCGTCGCGGTGACAGCGAACGTGTAGTTGCCCGCCGAGAGACCGGTGAAGTCGACAGACGTCCCGGTGACCCGCATCGTGGCCCCACCCGGCGACGCGGTGACGAGGTAGGACGTGATCGGGCTGCCGTTGGCGTCGGCGGCACCCCAGGACACGCGCGGGATGCCGCTGTCCTGCGAGCCCGAGCCCACGTTCTGCACGCTCGGCTGCGGCGGTGCCTCCGGTCGCCCGTAGGGGACGACGGCCGCGGACTGAGCGCTCGGCGCCGTCTCGCCCGCCTTGTTCTCGGCCGTGACCGTGAACGAGTAGGAGGACTCGTTGTCGAGACCCGTGGCCTTGTGGCTCAGGCCCGTGAGGGAGAGTGCGGCGCCGTCGGCCGAGCCGTTCTTGAACCGCTGCAGGCGATAGGTCTTGATCGCGTCGCCGTTCTCGTTCGGCTGCTCCCACGACACGTCGATGGAGCCGCCGTTGAGCGGGGTGTCCGCGGCTCGGACCGCCCTCGGGGCCCCAGGGACCTCCGGGAGGCCGGCGGGGATCTCCTCGGCGGAGTACTCGCCCCACTCCGACGGGTCTGGCGCCTGGTTCACCGCCTGGACCCGGACCCGGTAGGACTTGCCGTTCTCCAGCCCGGTCCACACGACCTGGTTGCCCGCGAGCGAGGTCATCTGGATCGCACCGCTCGGCGGGGCGGGCGAGATCTCGAGGTTCACGGTCTCGATGGGGGAGCGGTCGGTGTAGGTCTTGTTGGTCCAGGTGACGGTGAGGGACTTGTCGCCGAACTCGAGGGTCGGCGCGGCGGGCGGGTCCGGCTTCTCGTCCGGGCGTGCCTCTTCCGACGCGGGCGACGCGGGTCCGTCCCCGACGGCGTTGGTGGCGAACACGGTGAACGTGTACTTCACGTTGTTGGTCAGGCCGTCGAGGGTGCAGGTGGTGGTGCCGCAGGTCTTCTCGTAGCCGTTCTGGGAACGCACGGTGTAGCCCGTGATGTCCGCGCCGTTGTTGTTCGGCGGGTTCCAGGACAGCACGACGGTCCTGGACCGGACCTCCTCGACCTTCGGCGTCGCCGGGGCGTCCGGCTTGCCGAGGACCTTGAGCTGGACACGGCCCTCGACCATGCGGTCGGCGTCCTTCGTCGCGTCCTGGATCCGGTAGACCACGACCATGACGCCGATGAAGGACTCTGACGGCGTCACGACGACGTCGCCGCCGCTGTAGGTCACGTCGCCGCTGCCCGTCTCCACGGTCACGCCGACGATCTCGAGCGGCGTCTCCGGGAAGGGGTTGGAGTCGTTGGCGAGCACGGGGACGGTCGTGGCCTTGCCCTGGTGGGCGTCGTCGACCGTGTCCTGGTTGGCGCGCGCGAGCGGGCGGGTGGAGGCGACGACGGTGAGGGTGGCGCTGCCCTCGACGGGTGGGTGCTCGCCGTCGGTCACGGTGATGGGGACGGTGACGACCGAACCCTTGGGGACCTCCGGTGTCGCCTGGGCGTGCAGCGTGGTGCCCTCGACGGTGACCGTGATGCCCTGGGCACCCCCGGCGGACGTGAAGGTCAGCGTGTCGCCGTCGGGGTCGGTCGCGAAGCGTGCGAGGTCGACCGAGGCCTCCTCGCCGGCCGCCACGTCGAGGGTCGGCGTGCCGAGCTCGGGGGGCAGGTTCTCCGGGGGCAGCACCGTGATCGGGATCGTCAGGAGGGCCGTGCTGCCCTCGGGGTCGTCGGGACCGGAACCGTCCGTGACCTCGAAGGTCACCGCGGCCGGACCCACGTAGCCCGCAGCGGACGTGTACGTGATCTCCGTGGTCGAGGTGACCTCGCGGGAGCCCTCCAGCGCCGTGACCTTGTCCTCGGTCGTCAGTCGCGGGGTCTTCCCCTCGACCACGAGCACGTGGTCCGTGATGTCGATGGCGAGCGGCTCGCCGCTGAAGACCTCGAGCGGCGTGATGCCCGGCCGCAGGGTCGGCTTCTGGTCGGTGAGCCCGGGGACCTTGACGAAGGCCTTGGCGGTGAGGCCGTCGATGTCGGTCACGGTGTAGGTGACGACCTGGCGGTTCTCGGTGAGGGTGACGACGAGCTCGCCGTCGGGGGTGACGGTGGTGGTCGGGGCGTCGGAGGTGACGGTGAGCTCGGAGGCGGTGCCGTCGGGGTCCTCGTCGTTGTCCAGGACGGGGACGGTGACGTCGGTCTTGCCGAGGATGTCCTCGACGGGGACGGTGTCGTCGCGCGCGATCGGGGGGAGCAGGGGCGCGTCGGCGGCGACGTTGACGGTGACCGCGCCGGTGGCGCGGGCGCCGTAGGTGTCCTGGATCGCGTAGTAGAACGTGTAGGACCCGTCCTCGGACGGCGAGGTCAGGACGATGCGGTCGGTGACGACCTCGGCGTCCATGTCGTGGGTGTCCTCGATCCCGCCCGGGACCAGACCGACCTGGTCCCCGTCCGGGTCCGTGTCGTTGCTCAGCGCGTCGACCGCGACCGTGCGCCCGGGCCGGACCGTGACCTCGTCGTCCACCGCGACCGGCGCCTGGTTCGTCTCCGCCGGCCGGGCGATGCCGACCTGGACCGTGCCCGTCGCCGTCGCGCCCCGCGCGTCGAGCACGGAGTAGGTGAACGTGTCGAGCCCGGTGGCGTTCTTGGACGCGGCGTACTGCAGGTACCCGTCCACGACGCTCGCCGTGCCCTTCGCGGCGGGGGAGGCGATGCCGGTCAGCTGGACGGAGTCGCCGTCGGGGTCGATGCCG
>CAZFUQ010000338.1:0-3940 GCA_964521905.1 uncultured Cellulosimicrobium sp. | reverse complement strand
AGGGCGGCGTCGGTCACCTGTGGGCGCAGATCCTCGGCGACTGGGTGCTCGACCTGTTCGACGGGCCGGGCCACCACGACCTGCGCACCCGCTCGCGCGAGCTCTTCACCGAGGCGAGCGCCGCGGCCCTCGTCGACGGCGCGTGGTCGGTCGCGCTCGACGACGCGCGGAGCACCCTCGCCGCGGGCGGGACGGTCGACGTCGGCCGGCTCGCGCGGGTGCTGGTCGGCCGGATGATGATCTCTCTGCTCGGCATCCCCACGCCGGGCGGCCCGGCCGCCCCCGGCGGGACGGACGTCGTCGTCCCCGGTGACGACGACGCGCTCGCCGCCTTCGCGACGGGCGAGCGCCTCGCGTCGATCGCGCTCGGCAGCGCCGGCTCGACGTACCTGTCCACGGAGCAGGTCACCGCGGCGCAGGAGATCGTCGCCGAGCTCACCCGTGGCGTCCCCGACGGGTGGCGACGCGCGCCCGCCGACCGGCTCCTCGGGCGGTGCCGCGAGCTCGGCCTCGGGCTGGAGGAGACCACGGGGCTCGCGAGCCTGCTCATGGTCGCGGGGACCGAGACGTCCGCCTCGGCGATGGCCCGCACGACGGCGCTGCTGGTCGACACGGGCGAGCAGCACCGCCTGCTGCGTCTGCTCGCCGAGGAGCGCGCGAACCCGGTCGAGCGTGCGGCGGGCGAGCCCGACGTCGTCGAGAACGCCGTGCGCGAGGGCCTGCGGGTGACGAGCCCGGCCTCGGTCATCGGGCGCGGTGTCGCCGCAGACGTCGAGGTCGCGGGTCGCACGCTGCGCGCCGGGGAGCGCGTCCTGATCCTCACGTGGGCCGCGAACGTCGCGGCCGGACCGTTCCGCGCCGACCGGCCGTACGTGCGCGAGACGCGGCAGCTCTGGTTCGGCGCCGGCCGCCACCTGTGCCTCGGGGCGGCGCTCGCGCGCGCCGAGATCGCCGCGCTGCTGCACGCGCTGTTCGACGACGGCGCGCCCCTGCGCGTCGTGTCGCGCCGGGCGAAGCGGGGGGTGCTGGTGCCGGGCTACGACGGGCTGGTCGTCGCGCGCGACTGACCCCCGCACGGACGCGGGGCGTCAGCCCTGCGGGGTCACGCTCCACGTGCCCGCGGTCTTCACGGCCAGGACGCCGGGCAGCACGAGGTCGAACGTCTCGGTGAACGCCTCGGTGTCGCCGAACATGCGCGACGCCTCGCGCGTGACGCCGAAGTACCGGCCCTGGAAGGAGTCCTCCGGCCCGGCAGGGTTCCACGACACCTCCGCGCTCGATGCCGTGCCGTCCAGCCGCAGGACGGTCGACCCGGTGCCCGACTGCGCGCCCGTCACGGGCGGCAGGTCGTTCCAGCTCTCCAGCCGGACCGACCAGTCGCCCTCGGTCTCGAGCCAGATCGACTGCTGCGGGTCGGAGTCCTCGAACACGTCCATGAGGTAGGCACCGGTCGTCTCGCCGAGCGTCCCCGGGTACGGGGTGACCCCGGTCGGGGCCATGAACGCCCGCGTCCCGGCGCAGTCGCCGCAGTCGAGGTGCACGACCACCGCGAGCTCGCCGTCGCGCACGAACGTCACCTCCGCGCTCCCCGTCCCGCTCGCACCGGCCGGCGCGCCAGCCGCGACCGTGCCGGCGTCGACCGCCTGCGCGGGCGGGGCGGTCGGACGGCCCGCCAGCGGGTCGGCGGCCTCCTCGGTCGGCTCCTCGGTCGGCTCCTCGACGGCCTCCTCGCTCGGCTCGTCCGTGGTCGCGCTCGGCGTGGCGGCCCGCGTCGTCGGGCTCGGTGCCGGCTCGTCCACGCCCGAGCACGCGCCGAGCGCCACGAGGACTCCGAGGCAGACGACGGGCACGGCGAGACGACGGGACGGAGATCTCATGGGCACCAGGTTCCCAGATCGGCCGCTCAGGTTCGTGCGACGAGGAGGAACGTCAGGTACGCGGCGTACGCGACGACGAACGCGACGCCCTCGGTGCGGCTCACCCGCCGGCCGGTGAGGAACACGGGGACGCACACGAGCGAGACGACCACCATGAGCGGCAGGTCGATCATGACCAGCTCCGCGTCGACGGGGACGTGCCCGGGCGCGAAGAGCAGCGACGTGCCGAGGATGAGGGTCACGTTGTAGGTGCTCGACCCGATGAGGTTGCCGATCGCGATGTCGCGGTCGCCGCGGATCGTGGAGATGACCGTCGTCGCGAGCTCCGGGGCGCTCGTCCCGATCGCGACGACCGTGAGCCCGATGACGGCGTCCGACACACCGACCGCCCGTGCGAGGTCGGTCGCGCCGTGCACGAGCCAGTCGGCGCCCTGGACGATGACGACGAGCCCGACGAGCAGCATCACGAGGTGCAGCGTCACGGCCGCCGGCGCGCGACGGCGCGGCTCGGGCGGGTACTCCTCGGCGAACTCCGACGCCACGACGAGGCTCTCCCGTCGTGCGAACACGACGAGCAGCGCGGTGTAGACGACCGCGACGGACGCCAGGATCACGCCGTCCACGACGGAGAGCGTCCCGTCGACGGCAAGCAGCAGCACGAGCAGCGACGCGAGGGCCATGGCCGGCAGGTCGAGCCTGAGCGTCTGCAGCCGCAGCACGAGCGGGCGGACCGCGGCCGAGAGCCCGAGGATCAGCAGCAGGTTGACGACGTTCGTGCCCGCGATGTTGCCGATCGCGAGCGACGCCGCGCCCGAGCGCACGGCGTCGATGCCGACGGCGAGCTCGGGCGCGCTCGTGCCGATCGACACGATCGTGAGCCCCACGAGCAGGGGCGGGACGCCCAGCCGTCGCGCGAGGCGGGACCCGAAGCGCACCACGAGCTCGGCGCCGAGGACGAGCGCGACGAGGCCCACCACGACGGCGAGCAGGGTCGGCACGCCCCGACACTATCGGTGCCACCCCGCGCGCGGGAGGCGTGGCCGAGGCGTCAGGTCGGACGGGTCAGTCCCGCGACTGCCAGGTGCAGACGCACGCCTCGTTGCCCTCGGTGTCGGCCAGGACCCAGAACGCGGGGGCGCGACGGTCGGAGACGAGGTGCCCGCCCGCCGCGATGGCTGCGGTGACGCGCGCCTCCGCGACGTCGTGCGGGACGGTCACGTCGACGTGGATGCGGTTGCGCTGCTCGCGGGGCGCGTCCATCTGCTGGAACCAGAACGCCGGGGCGTGCCCGGTCGGGTCCCGCAGCTCGGGCGCCGGCAGCTCCGGAGCGCCCTCGTCGAACCCGAGCACGGCGCGCCAGAACGGCTGCACCGCCGAGCCGACCAGGGTGTCGATCGCGATCTCGAGGTCCTGCACGGCGGTCGGGTCCGCGACCAGGTCGAGCTCGCGCGCCGCGGCCGAGACCTGCCGCGCGAGCGCGACGTCGCGCGTGCTGACGCCTCCGACGTCGTGCGAGGACAGCCGGACCGTCACGGTCCCGTAGCGCAGGTCCACGTCGGGGTGGTGGTTCGCCGCCTCGGCGAGCTCGCCGATCGCGTCGACCAGCCCCACCCCCGCGGTGAACGACCCGGTGCGGAACAGCGTCTGCACCGTCCCGAGGATGAACCGCCAGTCCTCGACGCCGTCGCTGTCGTGGAACTGCCGTGCGGTGATGCGGTCGTCCGCGGTCTCGGTCATGGCGGTCCTCCGGGTGGGCGTCGCTGCGTCGAGGTGCGACACCACGCTAGTGCCCGCGTCCGACGCACGCGCGGCTCGCGCCCTACTCGAGGATCGCGCCGCGTGACGCGGACTGGACGAGCTTGGCGTACTTGGCGAGCACGCCGCGCGTGAACGTCGGCGGCAGCGGTGCCCACCCGTCGCGGCGGGCGGCGAGCGTGTCTGCGTCGACGAGCAGGTCGAGCGTCTTGTTCGCCACGTCGAGCCGGATCCGGTCGCCGTCGCGCACGAACGCGACGGGGCCGCCGTCGACCGCCTCGGGCGCGACGTGCCCGACGCACAGGCCG
>CAZFUQ010000337.1:0-3942 GCA_964521905.1 uncultured Cellulosimicrobium sp. | reverse complement strand
GGCGCCCCCGAGGTCGTGCGCGCGGGCGCGGGCGACCCGTCCCGGTTCGAGTAGCAGGTTCGCGGCCGGTCCGCTCAGGGGGCTGTCAGGAGGTCTCGCAGCCGTCGTCGGGTCGACGGCGCGACGCCGAGCCCGTGCAGGACCTCCGCCACGTTCCCGGCCGCGTCGGCCACGACGGGCGTCACCTGCGCGAGCCAGCTCTCGGTCCGCGCCGTGTCCCAGGTGGCCTGGCGGTCGTGCGTCGGAGCGTGGGCCGCGGTGCCCGCCATCGCGCGCACCGATCGCGCGTAGTCGTCCACGACGGAGGTGACCGGGACGCCGGCATTGGCGAGCAGGAGCACGCTCACCATGCCCGTGCGGTCGCGACCCGCGCTGCAGTGGACCAGGACGCCCGGCTCGGCCACGGCGATGGTCTCCAGAGCCGCGCGGACGAGCCCGGGAAGGATGCGCCAGCTCTCGCGCCAGTACGCGGGCGAGTCGAGGATCGGGAAGCAGACGGCCCGGAACTCCGCGTCGGTGTGGTCCTCGGTCGGCGCGGACAGGACGACGAGGCCGTCGGTCTCGCCCGGCGGGAGGTCCGGATCACCCGGGCGTCGGCCTGCTTCGTCGGCGCAGCGGAGGTCCACGACCGTGCGCAGGCCCCAGGCGCGCGCCGCCGTCCAGCCGTCTCCGGTCAAGAGCTCTCTGCGTGGCCCGCGCGCGACCCGGGCGGGCAGGGTGCGACCCGACGGGGAGAGCGGAGTCGGCAGCCCGCCGAGGTCGCGGACGTTCGGCAGCCCGTCCCAGTCGAGTTCGCGCACGCGGTCACGGTAGCGAGGTCGCGACGACGACGTCGGGCAGCGTCACGCACGCGGGTCGAGGAGGTGGCGCAGCCGCCCGAGGTCGACCGGGTCGACGAGCGTGCCGCGCTCCTCGCGCACCCACCAGTCGCCCGTCCGGCGACGTTCGTCGCGCGTCGTGAACCGGTAGCGGAAGACGCGCGCCCGCACCCAGCGTGGGGCCGGGCCGGCGGGGTCGTGCGCGAACGGGTCCGCGGCGAGCAGGCCCAAGGTGGGGCGATCAGCCTCCAGCAGGCGGAGCAGGAACACCTCGAACCAGCGCGTGCCCGGCGACCCGAGCGCGAGGAACCACATCTGCCAGTCCAACCGCAGGTGGTAGGGCGCGACCTGCGACGGTCGACGGCCCACGTCGCCCGGCTTGCCGCGGAACGCGTACTCGACCCAGTCGTCCGGCCCGGGAGAGCGGGCGGTCGACCCCTCGACCAGCACCTCGTCCCGACGCCGGGACACCGACCCGAACGCCCCGTAGGCGTTCACCAGCCGGAACGGCTCGAAGCTCGCGTTCATGAGCTGCCGGTGCGCGACGAGGTTGCGCGCCGGGCGCACGCTCAGCACCAGCAGCAGCGCCGACACCGCGAGCACCGCCACGACGAGGCTGACCGGCCCGCCTGGGCCGGTCCCGCCGTCGGGTACCGAGGACTCACCCTGCCCGAGCGCCGGCACGAGCCACGACCCCACCGCCGCCCAGGCGCCGTCGCTCACCATCCCCAGGCCCAGCACGACCGTCAGCCAGTTCAGCCACGCGAAGTTCCCCGTCACGAGCAGCCACGCCTGCGTGAGCACGACCACCCCGCCCGCCACGCTCGCCACCGGCTGCGGGGCGAACAGCGCGAACGGCACCACGAGCTGCGTCACGTGGTTGCCCGCCACCTCTACCCGGTGCCACCACCGCGGCAGGTGGTGCGCGTACCAGGAGAACGGGCCCGGCAACGGCTGCGTCTCGTGGTGGTAGTACAGCGCCGTGAGATCCCGCCATGCACGGTCCCCACGCACCTTGATCAGCCCTGCGCCCAGCTCCACCCGGAACAGGCACCACCGCAGCGCGAGCAGCACCAGCAGCGGGGGAGCGGACCCGCCCCCCGACGAGCCCAGGAAGGCCACGAGGAACGTCACCTCGCACAGCAACGACTCCCACCCGAACCCGTAGAGACGCTGCCCCACGTTCACCACCGACAGGTAGGCCGCCCACAGCACCAGGAAGACGGACGTCGTCACCCACCACGGCCCCCGCTGGGGCAGCCCCACCACGAGCAGGCCCGCCAGTACCGCCCCGCACCACCCGAGCAGCGACACGAACCGATCCGAGCACCGCCACCGCAGCACGCTCGGCCCGTCCCGCCACGACGTCCGTGCCACGTACGGCGCCACCGGCAGCAGTCCCCGCTCGCCCAGCAGCGGCCGCCACTGCCGCACGACCACCCAGAACGCCAGCACGAGGACCGCCGCGGTGCCGCGCTGCAGCACCTCGCGCGCCACGTCGTAGTCGCCCGCCCAGAACCAGGACCCCGGCCAGCCCATCCCTCCACCGTAGGCGCGCGACCCGCGCCGCACCCACCCTCGCGGGACGGGCGAGCCCGGACCGGCCACCTCTACCATCGGGGCATGAGCAGCCAGGGCCTCACCGAGTCACAGGACCGCATGCGCGACGCCGGGGTCGCGCCCGCGGCGATCGACGTCTTCACCCGCTCCTACCGGCTCCTCGAGTCGGGTGCGACCGGCATGATCCCCGAGGCGGACGTCGAACCCCTCACCGACGTCACGCACCGCGCCGACCTCGACGTCCCCGACGACGACGCCCGGACCGCGCTGCAGCGCACCGCGATCGTCAAGCTCAACGGCGGCCTCGGCACCTCCATGGGCATGGACCGCGCCAAGTCCCTCCTCACCGTGCGCGACACCGACCCCGACCGCCCCGGGAGCGGACCCCTCACCTTCCTCGACGTCATCGTCGCCCAGGTCCGTGCCGCCCGGCACAGCACCGGAGCACCCCTGCCGCTGCTCCTCATGAACTCCTTCCGCACCCAGGCCGACACCCTCGCCGCCCTCGCCCCCCACGACGACCTTCCCGTCGACGGACTCCCGCTCGACTTCCTCCAGAACCGCGAGCCCAAGCTCCGCGCCACCGACCTCACTCCCGTCGACTGGCCCGCCGACCCCGAGCTCGAGTGGTGCCCGCCCGGCCACGGCGACCTCTACACCGCGCTCTACGCCTCCGGCGCGCTGCGCGCCCTCCTCGACACCGGCTACCGCTACGCCAGCGTCTCCAACTCCGACAACCTCGGCGCCGCCCCCGACGCCGCCATGGCCGGCTGGTTCGCCGCCAGCGGCGCACCCTTCGCCGCCGAGGTCGCCCGCCGCACCCCCTCCGACCGCAAGGGCGGACACCTCGTCGTGCGCCGCAGCGACGGCCGCCTCGTCCTGCGCGAGACCGCGCAGACCCCGAGGGACGACGAGAGCGCGGCCGCCGACATCTCCCGGCACCGGTACTTCAACACCAACAACCTCTGGTTCGACCTCGAGGCGCTCGCGGCCGAGCTCGAGCGCACCGGGGGAGTGCTCGAGCTCCCGCTCATCCGCAACACCAAGACCGTCGACCCGACCGACCCGTCCTCGCCCGAGGTCGTGCAGATCGAGTCGGCCATGGGCGCGGCCGTCGAGGTGTTCGACGGGGCCGTGGCGATCGAGGTGGGCCGGGACCGGTTCCTGCCGGTCAAGACGACGAACGACCTCCTCGTGCTCCGTTCGGACGTGTACGACCTCGACGACGCGTACCGCTTCGTCGCGCGCACCGACGCGCCGCTGGTCGACCTCGACCCCGCGTTCTACAGGACGATCGCCGGGTTCGACGCCCGGTTCGACGACGGCACCCCGTCGCTGCGCTCCGCCCGGTCGCTCACGGTCCGCGGCGACTGGACCTTCGGCTCCGGCGTCTCGGTCACCGGCGACGCCGAGCTCGCCGACCCGGGCGGCTCGTCACGCGTCCCCGACGGCGCCGTCGTCGGCCCCGACGGTGTGAGCTCCTGACGCCGAGGTCGAGCCGTGGTCTGCCGAAGTGGAACCTCTGGCCGCCCGAGGTAGAGCCCTGGTAGGCCGAGGTAGAGCC
>CAZFUQ010000336.1:1589-3951 GCA_964521905.1 uncultured Cellulosimicrobium sp. | reverse complement strand
GGAGCGGGCGACGGGAATCGAACCCGCGTAGCCAGTTTGGAAGACTGGGGCTCTACCATTGAGCTACGCCCGCGCGGGTCCTCGGATCCCGCCCCGACGTCTCGTCCGGGGCCGGCGTACCGCCGACCTGCGGCCGCAACCTTAGCAAACGCTCGCCCGTGCCGACGCGCCCCCGCACGCGGAGCCGTCGCCCGGGCGGCGCGACGCTCGCGGAGCTCTGCGTCACCGCTCCGTGAGCAGGGCCGACGGCGGCACCCCGGGCCGCCAGTACACTTGCCCTGGCTCGCCCCTCGGCGGGCGACGGGGTGTGGCGCAGGTTGGTAGCGCGTCCGCTTTGGGAGCGGAAGGTCGCAGGTTCAAATCCTGTCACCCCGACCTGGTGAAGTCGTACGACGAAGGTCCGGACCGGCACGACGCGGGCCGGACCTTCGTGCTCCCCGGGCGGCACCGCCCGGGGACCGGCACCGCAGCAGGAAGGCCCGCCGTGACCCGATCCCCACGCCCCGCGGCGACGGGCGCGAGCACGGGCGGCCGGGCCGTCGCGACCGGTGCGACCCTCGCGGTCCTCGTCGCGGCCGGCAGCGGTGCGGTCCTGTCCCTGCAGGGGCGGCTCAACGGGGACCTCGCGACCGCGGGCACGGGCCCGGTCGTCGCGTCGTGGCTCTCCTACGTCGGCACCCTCCTCGCGACCGTCCTGGTGATCGCCGTGCGCCGTCGCCTCCGGTCGACCACGGCCCTGCTGCGCGGCTCGGCGTCGTGGTGGTGGTTCGCGGTCGGCCTGTGCAGCGTGCCGATCGTGGTGGCCATGGCGGCCGGGGTGCCGCTCGTCGGCGTGGCGGTCGCGACGGTCTGCTCGGTCGCCGGGCAGACCGTCGCGGGGCTCGCCCTCGACGCCCGCGGGATCGGCGTGCCCGCCCCGCTGCGCCTCACCCCGCGCCGCGCGGCCGCCGGGCTCGCGGCCCTGGCGGGCCTCGGGATCGCGGTGCTGGGCGGCTCGACCGCCGAGACGGGGTGGAAGGTCGGCCTCGCGGGCGCCGCCCTGTTCGTCGGCGGGGCGCTGCTGTGCGGGCAGCAGGCGGGCAACGGCCGCGTGACGCAGCTCACCGGCGACCCGGTCGTCGCGACGCTGACGTCGGTGACCGGGGGCCTCGTCGGGATCTCGGTCGTCTGCGCGGTGCTGCTCCCGACCGGGGTCCTCGGCTCGGTGACCCTGCCCCCGCAGTGGTGGCTCTACCTGGGCGGGCCGCTCGGCACGGCCATCACCGTCGCGGCCGCCTACGCCGTGCGCCACCTCGGGACGTTCGTGCTCACCCTCACCGTCGTGGGCGGGCAGATGGGCATGGCGATGGTGCTCGACGTCCTGGGGGTCGTGGGGCTGCGGTGGCAGACCGTCGTCGCGACCGCGGCGGTCGCCCTCGCCGTGCTCCTCGTGGTCCAGCGCCCGGCACGACGCGCGCCGCGCCGGGCGCCGGACGCGTCCCGCCGGCCCGACGACCACCTCGCTTGACCGCTCGCGTACGATGGGACGGTTGCCCGTACGTGCGCGTGCGGCGCCGTTCCCCGGCCGTCCGCGGCCCGCCCCGATCAGTTGGAGATCATCGAAGTGAAGAGCGCCGTCGAGACCCTGGACCCCACCAAGGTCAAGCTGACCGTCGAGGTGGAGTACGACGAGCTCAAGCCGAGCATCGAGCACGCGTACCAGCACATCGCGGAGCAGGTGAACATCCCCGGCTTCCGCAAGGGCAAGGTCCCGCCGCGCGTGATCGACCAGCGCGTCGGCTGGGGTGCCGTGATCGAGCACGCCGTCAACGACGCGCTCTCCGGCTTCTACCGCCAGGCCGCGAGCGAGGAGAGCCTGCGCCCGCTCGGCCAGCCCGAGGTCGAGGTCACCGAGATCCCGGCCAAGGCCGGTGAGGGTCAGCTGACCTTCGTCGCCGAGGTCGAGGTCCGTCCCGAGATCACGCTGCCCGCCCTGGACTCGCTCGAGATCACCGTCGAGCCGGCCGAGGTGACGGACGAGGACGTCACCGAGCGCCTCGACGCGCTGCGCGAGCGTTTCGGCACCCTCGTGGGCGTCGACCGTCCCGCGGTGGAGGGTGACTTCGTCGTCCTCGACCTCACGGCGGTCATCGACGGCGAGGAGGTCGACTCGGTCTCCGGCGTGAGCTACCAGATCGGCTCCGGCAACATGCTCGAGGGCCTCGACGAGGCGCTCACCGGTCTCTCGGCGGAGGAGACGACGACGTTCAGCGCGCCGCTCGCCGGCGGCGAGCACGAGGGCCAGGCCGCCGAGGTCACGGTCACCGCGAGCTCCGTCAAGCAGCGCGACCTGCCCGAGGCGGACGACGACTTCGCCCAGCTG
>CAZFUQ010000336.1:578-1579 GCA_964521905.1 uncultured Cellulosimicrobium sp. | reverse complement strand
CCAGCTCGCGTCCGAGTTCGACACGCTCGAGGAGCTCACCGCGGACCTGCGCGAGCAGGTCGCGAGCATCAAGACGTCGAACCAGGCCGTCGCCGCGCGCGACGAGCTGCTCAAGGCGCTGAACGACGCGGTCGAGATTCCCGTCCCGGCGGGTGCCGTCGAGGCCGAGGTGCACCGTCACCTCGAGTCCGAGGGCCGCCTCGAGGACGACGAGCACCGCGCCGAGGTCACCGTCGAGGCGACCGACGCGCTGCGCAACCAGATCCTGCTCGACACGCTCGCCGAGCAGCTCGAGATCAAGGTCGCACAGAACGAGCTCCTCGAGTACCTCGTGAGCGCGTCGCGCCAGTACGGCATGGACCCGAACCAGTTCATCCAGTCGCTCGACCAGGGCGGTCAGATCCCTGCCATGGTCGGCGAGGTCGCCCGCTCGAAGTCGCTCGCCGTCGCGCTGCGCGAGATCGAGGTCAAGGACTCCGACGGCAACGTCGTCGACCTGACCGAGTTCATCGGCTCGGACGACGAGGACGCTGCGGACGAGGCCGCCGGCGACGTCGCCGCGGAGCCCGTCGAGGAGGCGCTGGTCGACGACTCGGCCGCCGCCGCCGCCGACGCGCCGGTCGAGGACGACGAGAAGGACGCCACCAAGGCCTGACGACCGAGGGTCGCCTCGTGCGACCGGTCGTGGCCCGTCCTGCGACGGGCCGGACGACGGCCCGCACCCTCCGCACGAGGGTGCGGGCCGTCGTCGCGCACGGCCCCGACGGCGCCCGGTGCGCCGACAGCGAAAACGCGCCTCATCGGGACGAACGGCGGGCGCGGACCGCGTTAGGGTCACTGCAGCACGGCTGGACCTGGGGACCTCTCCCGGGCCGCCAGGGCAGCGCAGGCGGGGTGACCCGCGGGAGCGACGAAGGAGATGGATGTGAACGAGCTGTACCTGCCGTCCGACGCGACGGCCCCGGTCAACCGCGCCGAGGGTCCGGGCCTCGGACTCAACG
>CAZFUQ010000336.1:0-568 GCA_964521905.1 uncultured Cellulosimicrobium sp. | reverse complement strand
GGGATGGCCGCCTCGATGGGGCAGTTCCTGCTCTCGTCCGGCACCAAGGGCAAGCGCTACGCGACGCCGCACGCCCGCGTCATGATGCACCAGCCGTCCGGCGGCATCGGGGGCACGGCCACCGACGTGCGCATCAACGCGCAGCTCATCATGCACATGAAGCGGGTGCTCTCGGAGCTCACGGCCGAGCAGACCGGCCAGTCGCTCGAGCAGATCGTCAAGGACAACGACCGGGACAACTGGTTCACGGCCGAGGAGGCGCTGGAGTACGGCTTCATCGACCACGTCGTCACGAACGCCTCGTCGGTGACCGGCGGCGGCGGCACCACGGCCTCCTGACCCGCAACCGGACCCAGACTTCACCCGAGGAGAACCCGTGAGCTTCAGCGCCGAGTCCCAGTACCTGTCCACCGCGCAGCGCCTCGCCGGCGCGGGCGCCCGTCCGGGTGGCATCGCGCTGCCCGACGGCGCGCCGTCGGCCCGCTACGTGCTCCCGCAGTTCGAGGAGCGCACCGCTTACGGCTTCAAGCGCCAGGACCCCTACACCAAGCTGTTCGAGGACCGCATC
>CAZFUQ010000335.1:2223-3982 GCA_964521905.1 uncultured Cellulosimicrobium sp. | reverse complement strand
CGACATGTCGGGGCACGGCGGCCACGCCGGTCACGACATGGCCGGGCACGCGGGGCACGGCGACCACGTCGCGCAGTACCGGCGCCTGTTCTGGACCATGCTCGTCCTCGCGGTGCCCACCGTCGCGCTGAGCCCGATGTTCGCGATGCTCCTCGGCTACGACCTGCCCGACGCGGCGTGGGTGTCCTGGGTCTCCCCCGTGCTCGGCACGGTGATCTTCTTCTGGGGCGGGCGCCCGTTCCTCACCGGCGCGGTGGGCGAGCTGCGCTCCCGCACGCCGGGGATGATGACGCTCATCTCGCTCGCGATCACCGTCGCGTTCGTGTCGTCCCTCGGCTCGAGCCTCGGGCTGCTCGCGCACGAGCTCGACGTGTGGTGGGAGCTCGCGCTCCTCGTCGTCATCATGCTGCTCGGCCACTGGATCGAGATGCGCTCGCTCGCCCAGACGGCGTCGGCGCTCGACTCGCTCGCAGCGCTCCTCCCGGACGAGGCGGAGCGCGTGGCCGAGGACGGGACGGTGACGACCGTCGCGCCGACCGACCTGCGGGTGGGCGACCTCGTCGTCGTCCGCCCGGGCGGGCGCGTCCCCGCGGACGGCGAGGTCGCGTCCGGGTCCGCGGACGTCGACGAGTCGATGATCACGGGCGAGTCGCGGCCGGTGCACCGCACCGTCGGCGACCCGGTGGTCGCCGGGACCGTCGCGACGGACGACGCCCTGCGCGTGCGGGTCACCGCCGTCGGCGAGGACACCGCGCTCGCGGGCATCCAGCGCCTCGTGGCCGACGCGCAGTCGTCGTCCACGAAGACCCAGCGGCTCGCCGACCGGGCCGCAGGTTGGCTCTTCTGGTACGCGCTCGGGGCCGCCGCGCTGACGGTCGTGGCCTGGCTCGTCCTCGGCACGCCCGAGCAGGCGCTGATCCGCGCCATCACCGTGCTCGTCATCGCGTGCCCCCACGCGCTCGGCCTGGCGATCCCGCTGGTCGTGTCGATCTCGACCGAGCGCGCCGCGAAGGCCGGCGTCCTCGTCAAGGACCGCCTCGCGCTCGAGCGCATGCGCACGGTCGACACGGTCCTGTTCGACAAGACCGGGACGCTCACCGCGGGCGAGCCCGTCGTCGCGCACCTCGCGACCGCGGGTGGCACGACCGAGGACGAGCTCCTCGCTCTCGCCGCCGCCGCGGAGGCGGACAGCCAGCACCCGCTCGCGCGGGCGATCGTCGACCGCGCGGCCGAGCGCCACGTCACGGTCCCGCAGGCGACCGACTTCCGGTCGCGCACGGCGATCGGCGTCGAGGCGACGGTGCGCACCCACCACGGCGCGCGACGCGTCGCCGTCGGCGGACCCGCGCTCCTGCGCGAGCACCGCCTCGACCCGCTGCCCGACGCCGCGGCGTGGGCGGGCGACGGCGCGACCGTCCTGCACGTGGTGGTCTCGGACCCGGCCGAGGTGGAGCCCCGGTCCGGCCGGGTCGTAGGGGCGTTCGCGCTCGCGGACGCGATCCGTCCCGAGTCGCGCGAGGCCGTCGACGCGCTGCACCGACGCGGCATCAGGGTCGTCATGATCACGGGCGACGCCGAGCCCGTCGCCCGCGCGGTCGGGCGCGAGCTCGGCATCGACCAGGTGTTCGCGGGGGTGCGGCCCGAGGACAAGGACGCGAAGGTCGCCGAGCTCCAGCACGACGGGCGCGTCGTCGCCATGGTCGGCGACGGCGTCAACGACGCTCCCGCGCTCGCCCAGGCGGACGTCGGCATCGCCATC
>CAZFUQ010000335.1:0-2213 GCA_964521905.1 uncultured Cellulosimicrobium sp. | reverse complement strand
GTAGGAGGCGCGGGCACCGACGTCGCCATCGCCTCGGCGGGCGTCATCCTCGCGAGCTCGGACCCGCGCGCGGTGCTGTCGATCATCGAGCTCTCCCACGCCTCCTACCGCAAGATGCAGCAGAACCTGTGGTGGGCCGCGGGCTACAACATCGCGGCGGTCCCGCTCGCCGCGGGCGTGCTCGCCCCGGTGGGGTTCGTCATGCCGATGGCCGTGGGCGCCATCCTCATGTCCGCCTCCACGGTGATCGTCGCCGCCAACGCCCAGCTCCTGCGCCGCACGGACCTCGACCCCACCCACCTCGCCACCCGCTGACCCCTCGAACCACGCACCACCCCTCCCGCCGAACACGACCTCGGTGTCGTTCTGGGTCGCTTCACGACATCAGAGTCATGCTCGACGGCGGGGAACCCCGCGACCGCGGGCCGGTCCCCTGCCAGACTGGGCACGTGCCCGCTGCATCGCCCCCGGACCGGCCCGTCGCCGGCGTCCTGCTGACGCCGGGCGCGGGCGCGAGCCGCGACCACCATGCCCTCGTCGCGCTCGACGAGGCGCTCTCCGCGCTCGACCCGCCGGTCCCGGTGCGCCGCGTCGACTTCCCGTACCGGCTCGCCGGCAGGCGCATGCCCGACCGGGCGCCGGTCGCGGTCGCGCACGTGCGCGCCGAGGCCGAGGCGTTCGCGGCCGGGCTCGGCACGACGACCGACCGGATCGTCCTGGGCGGCCGCTCCTACGGCGGCCGCATGTGCTCGACGGCCGTCGCGGAGGGTCTCGGCGCCGCCGGGCTCGCGCTCGTCAGCTACCCGCTGCACCCGCCCGGCAAGCCCGAGCGGCTGCGCACCGAGCACTTCGGCGACCTCGACGTGCCGGTGCTCTTCGTCTCCGGGCGCACGGACCCGTTCGCGACACCGGCCGAGCTCGCCGAGCACGTCGCCGCGATCCCCGGCCCGGTGACACGTGTCGAGCTGCCCGGCGCGCACGATCTCAAGGGCCAGGACGCCGCGGTGTGCGAGGCGGTCGTCGCGTGGCTCGGGACCCTCGCGCAGCCCTGACCGGGCGCGACGCACCACCACGACCAGGCGGGCACGCACGCCGTCACGACCTCCGTGGTCGACCGATCTCGTCGCCCGATCCTCGGGCGCTTTCGGAGGATCCTCCTCGACTGCGTACGATGTGGCGCGAACGACGACCCGTCGCCTGTCGATCCGGAGGTTTCGATGCGCGCCGCTGCCGGCCTGCTCGCCGTCGCGCACCTAGGAGTCCTCGCCGTAGCGCTCAGCGCGGCACCCGCGCTCGCCGCCGACCGGGACGGGGGTGGTGGGCTCACCGTCACGACGACCAGCGTCTCCTTCGACGCGAGCCGGCTGCGCGACGAGTCCGGGTGGCTCGGCTACGTCGTGACCGCGCTCGACGGGTCGCACCAGCGCAACCTGGGTGAGGGCTTCTCGCGCAAGGACTCCGCGGACGGGGTCCTCGAGCTCAGCGTCCCGACGCGCGACGCGTACAGCGACGGCTACTGCGTCACGTGGGTCATGGTTGCCGGGATCGACCGGCAGTTCGCCGGCTGGAACGGTGACGCCGCCGTGTGCACGACGTCGCAGGTCGCGCCGAACCCGACCGACACGCCCGAGCCCGCGCCCGCCGCCGAGGCGCCTGTCGAGGCGGAGCCGGTCCCGGCCGAGGCACCTGTCGAGGCAGAGCCCGAGCCGGTCGAGGAGGAGCCGTCGCCGACGGAGGAGCCCACCGAGGAGCCCACGACCGAGGAGCCGGTCGAGCCGACGCCCACGGAGGAGCTCACGGCTCCCGTGCCGGAACCCTCTCGCACTCCCCTCACGTCCGCGGCGAAGCGCGAGGCGCCCGCCCCCGAGGACGCGTCGTTCCCGACGCTCGCCGTGGTCGGCGTCGGCGGTCTCGCCGCTGCCGCGGCCGGTGGCGCGATCCTCCTGCTGCGCCGCCTCGGCTGAGGCCACGCGCCGGTCAGGACGGGCGGGCGCCGCCCGTCCGGTGACGGTGGTCTGTCCGCGGGAGGGACATCGAGGGCCGGCCCGCGGCGCGCACGCACGCAGGGACGGGACGGCCCCGGGAACGACGAAGCCCTGACCAGCATGTGCGCTGGTCAGGGCTTCGTGACGGAGCCGCCTATCGGAATCGAACCGATGACCTATTCATTACGAGTGAATCGCTCTACCGACTGAGCTAAGGCGGCGTGCTGC
>CAZFUQ010000334.1:0-4010 GCA_964521905.1 uncultured Cellulosimicrobium sp. | reverse complement strand
CCACAAACCACACGAGCGCCAGACCTTGTCGAGAAGGAACCAGGTCAGCGCGTGAATCGGCCCGCTGGCGCCGTCCCCCGGAAGGCGAAGACGAGGACGCGCACGGCCAGCACGGTCCCGACGAACCCGAGCCCTGCGCCGAGCACGGTGAACAGGCCGACCCCCTCGGCGAGCTCGGGGCCGGAGTCCGCGGCGAGCAGCACGACGGCGGCCACGACCGCCGACGCGGCGATGACCGTGGACACGACCTGCTGCACGAGCCCGGCGAGGAACGCCCGGTCGTCGGCGTGCGCGAACGTGCGCACCGAGAACGTGAGCCGCCCGGCCTCGACGTCGCTCGTGATCCGTGCGAGACGCCGAGGGAGCCGCTCGAGCTCGGGTGCGAGCCCGAGGAGCAGGCTCGTCGCGCGCGCGCGCAGACCCTCGGTGGTCACGACGCGCCGCACGATCGGCTGCGCCGTCCGGCGCGCGGCGGCGACGAGGTCGAACCCGGGATCCAGGAGGCGCAGCGTCCCCTCCAGCGACGCGAACGTCCGGAACGCGGCGGCCACCTGCGGCGGGACGGCGAGCCCGGCGTCGGTCACGAGCCGGAAGAGCGCGCCGAACATCGCCCCGCCCGCGCCCGCGCCGCGGAAGCGCACGATCACCTGCCCGACGGCGCGCTCCAGCCGGCGCAGGTCGACGTCGGCCGGGGCGTCGAGCAGCTCGAGCAGCGCGTCGGTCGCCGCGACGGCGTCGTCGGCGTCCACGGCGAGCAGCACCGCGGCGAGCGCGAGCCGCTCGGGCTCGCCGAGCCGCCCCACGGAACCCATGTCGAGCAGCCCGAGGCGACCGTCGTCGGTGACGAGGACGTTGCCCGGGTGCAGGTCGGCGTGGAACGTCCCGGCCACGAGCACCTGCTCGAGCGTCGCGCCGAGGAGCCGGGACGCGAGCGCGGCACGCGTCTCGTCGTCGAGGCCGGCGAGGAGCTCGCGGGCACGGCCGAGGGGCACCCCGTCGAGGTGCTCCATGACGAGCAGCGTCGGGCCGGAGAGCTCGGGGTAGACCTCGGGGACGGTGACGGGCGGGCCCGTGCCGCCCGCGAGCGCCGCCCGCAGCGCGAGCGTGTTCTCGAGCTCGACGGTGTAGTCGAGCTCCTCCCGCAGCGACTCCGCGAAGCCGTCCGCCAGGTTCACGACGCCGAGCGAGCGACCCCACGCGGTGTCGCGCTCGATGCGCCGGGCGAGGCGGCCGAGGATCGACAGGTCGGTCTCGACCTGCGCCTGGGCCCCGGGGCGCTGCACCTTGACGACGACGTCGCGCCCGTCGGGCAGACGTGCGGCGTGCACCTGACCGACCGAGGCGGACGCGATCGGCTCGGGCGAGAGCTCGGCGAACGCCTCGTCGATCGGACGCCCGAGCGCCGCGCCGACGGCTGCCTCGACCTTCGGCCAGGGCGCCGGCGGGACGTCGTCCTGGAGGGTCGCGAGCGTGTCCGCGAAGGCCGCCGGGAGCAGGTCGCGGCGCGTGGAGAGCATCTGGCCGAACTTCACGAACGTCACGCCCGCGTCGCTCAGCGCGTCGCGGAGCGCGACCGCCTGGCGCCGCTGGACCGTGAGCGAGACCCGGGACCCGTCGGGTCGGCGTGCACCCCGCGAGAGCGCGCCGCCCAGCCCGTGCCGGACGCCGATCGCGAGGATCTGCGCGTAGCGGCGGGTCTCGCGGCGCCCCTGCCGCATCCGCCGGAACGCACGCCACGGCCCCGGGACGGACCCGGTGGGCACGAGCAGCTCGAGGACGAGCAGGACGCACAGCCCGAGCACGAACGACCAGGCGAACGTGAGGACGACGGCGACGAGGGCCAGGACGGGCGAGACGGTGAGCGTGCCGTCGGCGCGCGACCAGCCCGACACGAGCAGCCCGTTGGTGAGGACCCACGACGCCACGGTGAGCATCACGAACGACACCACGGCCGCCCGCACCCAGCCGACCGGCGCTCCCATGACCCGGCGCGCCGTCGCGGCGAGCAGCAGCAGCATGGCGACCGTGAAGACGAGTCCGATGAGACCGTAGAGGACCTGCATGGCCCTCACTCTTCCCGACCCGGCGCCCGTGCGTCACCCCGGCACGCCGGGCCTGCGAGGCCGGCGGGGCGGCGTGGGCGCCGGCGCGGCATGATGGGTTCCTCACCCACAGGTCGGAGCCCCGATGACGAACGTCGACCTTCTCACCGACGCGCACCTCACGAACGCCCGGAGCGCGCCGAACGGGCGCAGCGCCGAGGTCCTGCTGCACGACGGCCCCCTGCGCCAGACGATCCTCGCGCTGCGCGCGGGCGTCGAGCTCGGTGAGCACAACTCGCCGCCGGCGGCGTCGATCCAGGTGCTGCGCGGGCGTGTCCGCGTCACGGCGCTCGGCGAGGGCGACGTGGAGCTCGGTACGGGCGAGCTCCGCGTCCTCACGCACGAGCGGCACGCCGTGAGCGCGCTCGAGGACTCGGCGTTCCTGCTCACGACCGTGACGAGCATCCCGACGTCCTGACCCGGGCGGTCCGGCGGCCCGTGCGAGCCACCCGGACCGCTGCCAGGGTGGAACGGATGAGAGCCTCGACACGGACGACTGCCCTCGTCGCGAGCGCCCTGGTGCTCGCGGCCTGCACCACGAACCCCGACGACGCACCGCCGCCGTCCGCGCCCACCACCGGCACGCCCTCGCAGACCGCGACGGGCACCCCGACCTCGCCGACCGCGTCGGGTCCGCGCGCCACGGTCCCGACGGACGCGCCTGCCGACGTCCTGCTGCCCGCGGAGGCGTGGGCCCCCGTCACGGGACCGCGCGAGGAGTCGGAGGGCACGACGGCCTGGCACCTGCCCGAGGCGTGCGGAGGCGCCGAACCCGAGGACGCCGTCGCGATGCGCACGGCCGCCCAGGGGGACGGTGCCGACGAGGCCCAGGTGGGCGTGCAGCAGGTGGCCGTGTTCGACGACGCCGACCTCGCCGCGGCGGCGGCCACCCGCCTCGCGGACGCTCTGGCGGCCTGCGCCGAGCAGGGCGGGGCCGAGGGGGCGGCGTACGCCGTCGAGCCGCTCGACGTCGGCGCCCAGGGCACCGGGTTCGCGACCGACTACTACGGCGCCGGGGAGGTCGGGGACCCGGATGCGGCCCTCGGCACCTACCTCGCGACGACGCGGCGCGGGACGGCGGTCACGCTCGTCGCGCTCGACGGCGGCGAGAGCACGGTCGGTGCCGCGCGCGAGACGGTGACCGGCACGGCCCGGGCCGCCTGGGACCTGCTGTGCCGCTACGACGAGGCGGGCTGCTGAGCCCGCCGACCCTCAGGGCCGGACGGCCCACGCCGCGAGCGCGAGCGCGACGGCGTCCTCCGCGACCGCGCCCGGCCAGTCGGGGCGTGACCCGACCGCGAGGCGTCGCCAGGCCGCGCCGCCCCACGTCCCGACGGCCGCCCCTGCGGCCCCAGCCAGCGCCGCGGCGACGACGCCCGCGGGACCCGTACGGCGCCGGGCCAGGAGGAAGCCTCCGGCGGCACCGCTCCCGAGCCGGAACACCGGCCCGGGCGGGTCGAGGCGGCTCGGCGTCCGCGGCAGCTTGTCGCCGACCACCTCGCCCACGACCCCGGCGACGGCGCCGGCGCGCGCGAGCAGGCCGGGTCCGCCGGACCCGCCGCGCGACCCGCCCCCGACCCACCCCCCGAGCACCGGCGCCGCGGCGCCGAGGCTGCTGCGCGACCCCGCGGCGACGCCGAGCGCGAGCGCCCGGGCGAGGAGCGCCGTCGTGCCGGGCGTGGGTGCTGCACCGTGAGACGTCATGGGTTTCCTCCTGCGGCTCGTCGGCCGTGCGGTGGGGTGACGGTCTCGTCGAACGTAGCCGCTCCGGGCGCGGCCCACCCGGGCTGCGGGAGCGGTCCCGCTAGCCTGGGTCCGTGCCCGGACCCACTCTGAGCGAGGTCGCGCGCGACGCCGGCGTCTCCCTCGCGACCGCTTCACGCGCGATCAACGGGAGCGCGAACCGCA
>CAZFUQ010000333.1:0-4014 GCA_964521905.1 uncultured Cellulosimicrobium sp. | reverse complement strand
GCTCCGGGTGCCGGTTTCGGGCGTGGCCGGGTCCTGGGCTAGGGTTGGGGCAGACCCCTCGTGCGGCATCATCTCGCCGAACTCCCCCAGGGCCGGAAGGCAGCAAGGGTAGGTGAGCTCTGGTGGGTGTGCGGGGGGTCCTTTGCGTCCCCGGCCCGTGTCTTGCGGGCGCACGCCGCGCACCGGAGCGAGGCACGCCGGGGTGTCCGGGATGTCCCGGTTCCCGGCAGAACTCTCCCGGGATGTGAGCACGATCGCGTCCGCATCGTGGACGAATCGGCTCGGGGATTGGCGCCGGGACCGCCGACGTGCCCATGATGTCGGTATGACTCGGTTCCCCGTCGCCACCACACCTCTGCGCGCAGCGTCCTGCGCCGGGGCGTCGTGCTGTCGCGGCGTGCGCACCGGGCGAATGCGCGGCTGACGCCGTCGTGACCGCAGGGAGACCTGCGCCCGCACCCGTCGCGTCGTCCTGAGGACGGCCGACCCCCCGCTCGCCGCGTGGCTGATGGCCCGCCGGAAGCACCCGATCACACCACCCCTCGCAGGCCCCTCCCTGCACCAGGCCTCGCCGCCCGCGTCACCCGTGACCGGCGACCGCCGCCACCGGAAGGAACCCCCATGTCTTTCACGACCACCCGCAAGCGTCTGACCTGGACCGCGATCGCCGCGACGGCGGCCCTCACCCTCGCTGCGTGCAGCAGCGGCGGGGGCGACACCGAGGGCGCCGCGACCGGCGGCGACGCCGACGACCCGATCCGCATCGGCGTCGTCAACAGCGCCGAGGAGTACTGGGACCTGTTCACGGAGGCGGCGGCCGACGAGGGCATCACGGTCGAGCTCGTGAACTTCTCCGACTACCAGCTCCCGAACCAGGGGCTCACCGACGGCGACCTCGACCTCAACCAGTTCCAGCACCTGCAGTTCCTCGCGGGCTACAACGTGAACTCCGGCAGCGACCTCACGCCGATCGGCGCCACCGCGGTCTACCCCCTCGGCCTGTACTCCTCGAAGCACGCGAGCGTCGACGAGATCCCCGAGGGCGGCGAGGTCGCCATCCCCAACGACGAGACGAACCAGGCGCGCGCGCTGCTCGTGCTCCAGGAGGCGGGCCTGCTCACGCTCGAGGACGGCGGCAACTCGTTCTCCACCCCGGCGGACATCGTCGCCGACGAGTCCCGCGTGACGGTCACCCCCGTCGACGCCGGCCAGACCGCGCTGGCGCTGCAGGACGTCGACGCGGCCATCATCAACAACGACTACGTCGGTGACGCCGGGCTCACGGCCGAGGACGCCATCTACTCCGACGACCCGGACGCCGCCGCGGCCGAGCCGTACATCAACGTCTGGGTCTCGCGTGCCGAGGACGCCGACAACGAGACGTTCCAGCAGCTCGTGGAGATCTACCACACGCCGGAGATCCAGGAGGCCGCTCAGGAGGCGGCGGGCGGCACCGCCGTCTTCAAGGACAACAGCGCCGAAGAGCTCCAGGAGATCCTCGCGGGGATCGAGGAGAACCTGCGCGACCAGGGCTGAGACCACGTGCCGGGACGGTGGGGCGCCGCTAGCCTGCGGTGAGGCGGCCCCACCGTCCCGCCGTCGCGCCACGGCCGGTCGCCGGCAGATCCCGGCGACCGCCCCGCCGTCGGCTGCCGTAGCTCGTCGTCGACCTCTGCACCCCACCTCGACCGAGGGACCTCATGACTGTCCAGTCCCCAGCGGACGCACCGGCCACCCCGCCCGGCGCCCCGATCATCAGCCTTCGCGACGCGTCGAAGGTCTTCACGTCCGGCCGCGGGCGTCGCGCGACCGAGGTCCGCGCCGTCGACGGGGTGACGCTCGACGTGCACGCGGGCGAGATCTTCGGCGTCATCGGGTACTCGGGCGCAGGCAAGAGCACGCTCGTCCGGCTCATCAACGCGCTCGAACGGGTCACGGCGGGTTCCGTCGTGGTCGACGGCACCGACCTGACGACCCTGAGCGAGGCGAGGCTCCGTCCCGTCCGCGAGAGCATCGGGATGATCTTCCAGCAGTTCAACCTGCTCGGGTCGCGGACGGTGGCCCAGAACGTGGCGTACCCGCTCGAGGTCGCGGGATGGGACCGCGCCCGGCGCGCCGCGCGGGTCGAGGAGCTGCTCGAGTTCGTCGGGATCTCCGACAAGGCGGGGGTGTACCCGGCCAAGCTCTCCGGCGGTCAGAAGCAGCGGGTCGGGATCGCCCGCGCGCTCGCCACGGACCCGCGCATCCTGCTCGCGGACGAGGCGACGAGCGCGCTCGACCCGGAGACCACGCAGGACGTGCTCGGGCTGCTGCAGCGCGTGAACCGCGAGCTCGGCATCACGATCGTCGTCATCACGCACGAGATGGACGTCGTCCGGTCGGTCTGCCACCGGGTCGCCGTCATGGAGCACGGGAAGGTCGTCGAGCTCGGGGAGGCGTACCAGGTGTTCTCCGCGCCCCGGCAGCCGGTGACCAGGCGCTTCGTCGCGACCGCGCTCAAGGACCGGCCGAGCGCGGCGGTGCTCGGGCGGCTGCGCGAGCGGCACGCCGGGCGGATCGTGACGATCGGGGTCGACGAGGTGAACGGGTCGTCCGCCCTGCTCACACGGACGCTGCGCGAGCACGGCATCGACGGCACGGTCGTGTTCGGCGGCATCACCGAGGTGGCCGAACGCCCCTACGGGTCGCTGACGGTCGAGCTCGTCGGTGACGGACCAGCCGTCGACCGTGCGGTCACCGCGCTGCGTGCGGTCACCGACGTCGTGGACCTCGGGACCGCCGCCCACCCGCTCGAGGACCCGTCCGCCGTCGTGCGCGGCCGTGCCCCCGAGCCGGCCGACGAGGAAGGGAGCGCCCGATGACCTGGGACCGACTGGGACCGCTGCTGTGGGAGGCGTTCGGCCAGACCGCCTACATGGTGCTCATCGCGCTCGTGGTGGGTGGCGTCTTCGGGCTCGCGCTCGGGCTGGGGCTCTACCTCACCCGACCGGGGAACCTCCTGCAGAACAAGGTCGTGTTCGCGGTGATCAACGTCGCCGTGAACATCGTGCGACCGATCCCGTTCATCATCTTCCTCGTCGCCCTCGGCCCGCTGACCCGGGCCGTGGTCGGGCGGACGATCGGCATCGAGGCGTTCACCTTCGCGATGTCGATCATGGCGGCGTTCGTGTTCGCGCGGCTCGTGGAGCAGAACCTCGTGACGATCGACCCCGGCGTGGTCGAGGCGGCACGGGCGATGGGGGCCTCCCCCTGGCGCATCGTGCGGACGGTGCTCGTGCCGGAGGCGCTCACCCCGCTCATCCTCGGGTACACCTTCCTCTTCGTCGGGGTGCTCGACATGTCGGCGATCGGCGGCTACCTGGGCGCGGGCGGGCTCGGTGACTTCGCGATCGTCTACGGGTACCGCCAGTACGACTGGGCCGTGACGGCCGTCGTCGTCGTGATCATCATCGTGATCGTGCAGCTCGTCCAGTGGCTCGGGAACTCCTTGGCCCGCAGGGCGCTGCACCGCTGACGCCCGGCGGCTCGTCGTCCACGGCGCGTGGCTCGGCGCGGCACACCGGCCGCGGGCCTGTGGACGGTCGGGGCCGACCTCGTGCGTGTGGGTCGCGACGTCTAGAGTGACCGGGGTGAGCACCGCCCTGTACCGCCGCTACCGGCCCGAGACCTTCGCCGAGGTGATCGGTCAGGACCACGTGACCGCGCCGCTCATGCAGGCGCTGCGCAGCGGTCGGGTGAACCACGCCTACCTCTTCTCCGGGCCGCGCGGCTGCGGCAAGACGACGAGCGCGCGCATCCTCGCGCGCACGCTCAACTGCGAGCGGAACACCCCCGAGCACCCGATCGACACCCCGTGCGGGCAGTGCCCGTCGTGCGTCGAGCTCGCGCGCGGCGGACCGGGCAGCCTCGACGTCGTCGAGATCGACGCGGCGTCGCACAACGGCGTCGACGACGCGCGCGAGCTGCGCGAGCGCGCCGCCTTCGCGCCGGCGCGCGACCGGTACAAGATCTTCA
>CAZFUQ010000332.1:0-4020 GCA_964521905.1 uncultured Cellulosimicrobium sp. | reverse complement strand
TGATCTCCAACCTGCTGATCATGGTGATCGTCGGCGGCTACGAGACCTTCGTGTCCCGCATCCGGCTCGACGGCCACCCCGACCAGCCCGAGTGGCTGAGCCACGTCAACGCGAACGTGCTCAAGACCAAGCTCGCCATGTCGATCATCGGGATCTCGTCGATCCACCTGCTGCGCACCTTCATCGAGTCGGCGAACGACCGCATCTCGGGCGAGACGATGCTGTGGCAGACGGTCATCCACCTCGCGTTCGTCGTCTCGGCGCTCGCGCTCGCCGCCATCGACCGCATGTCCCTCACCGCGCACCAGCGCGCCGCGAACGCCGCGGCGGCGGGTGAGGCGCCGGCCGACCCGCACGCATGAGCCGACCCGACGACGTCCCGCGCCCCGACGCCGACGCCTCCGTCGACGCCGGGGTGGCGGACGCCGTCGAGGAGGCCGTCGAGGACGAGGTCCGCGCCGCCGTCCGCCAGGCGGTGTCGGTGTCCCTCGCGACCGGCCTGTACGGGATCTCGTTCGGGGCGCTGTCCGTCGTCGCAGGCCTCGACGTCGCGCAGACCATGGCGCTGAGCCTGCTCCTGTTCTCGGGCGGGTCGCAGTTCGCGCTCATCGGCGTCGTCGGTGCGGGCGGCGCGCCCGCCGCGGCGATCGCCACCGCGGGCTTCCTCGGTGTCCGCAACGCGCTCTACGGGGCGCAGCTCGGCCCGCTGCTCGCGCTGCGGTCGTGGCACAAGGTCGTCGCCGCGCAGCTCACGATCGACGAGTCGACAGCCGTCGCCACCGCCCAGCGCTCGCGCCGCGCGGTCCGGGCGGGGTTCTGGTGGACCGGCGTCGGCATCTTCGTGCTCTGGAACGCCATGACGCTCGTCGGGGCGCTCGCGGGCGACGCGCTCGGCGACCCGCGCGCGTGGGGGCTCGACGCCGCGGCGGCCGCGGCGTTCCTCGGCCTCCTGTGGCCGCGTCTCGCCTCGCGCGCGATGCAGGCGACGGCCGCGGTCGCGGTGGTCGTCGCCGCCGTGCTCGTCCCCGTCGCGCCGGGCGGCGTCCCGGTGCTCGCCGCGGCCGCGGCGGCGATCGTCGTCGGCCAGGTCGACTCCCGCCGGCGCTCGCGCGCGCCCGCCACGGACGGGTCCGGACCGCCCCACGATCCACCCGGAGAGGAGTCCCGATGACGTCCGAGACCGTGTGGGTCGTCGTGCTCACCGCGTCCGCGGTGTGCTTCGCCCTCAAGCTCGCCGGGCACCTCGTGCCCGAGCACTGGCTCGCGGACGAGCGCGTGTCGCGCACCGCCGCGCTCGTCACGGCCGCGCTCCTCGCGGCGCTCGTCACCGTGCAGACCGTCGGGGACGGGCAGGCGCTCGTCGTCGACGCCCGCCTGCCGGCGCTCGGCGTCGCCGCGGTCGCGCTCGCGCTGCGGGCACCGTTCATCGTCGTGGTGATCCTGGCCGCGGTCACGGCCGCGGGCCTGCGCGCCCTGGGCTGGGGCTGAGGCCGGGTCCGGCCGACGCCCGCGGTCTCGTAGGGTGAGCCCGTGAGCCTCTTCCGCGAGACCGCCGACGTCTCCGTCCGCCCCGCCGTGCCCGGAGACGACGTCGCGATGACCGCGATCCAGGTCGGCGCGTGGCGCTCCTCGCACACCGACGTCCTCGGCGACGACGTGCTCGACGCGCTCGACACCGTGCGCATGCGCGAGCAGTGGGCCGAGGCGATCTCCTCGCCCCCCGGCCCGGGCTTCGCGGTCCTCGTCGCGTGCGCGGGCGCGGACGTCGTCGGGTTCGCGGCCGTCGCCCCGGGACAGCTCCTCGCGCTCGAGGTCGAGCCGCGCCACCGGCGCGGCGGGCACGGGTCGCGCCTGCTCTCGGCGGCCGTCGACCGGCTGCGCCGCGACGGCGCCGGGGAGATCGCCACGTGGGTCCTCGACGGCGACACGGCCCGCGAGACGTTCCTCGCGGGCGCGGGGCTCGGGCCCGACGGGCGCACCCGCACCCTCGCGACCGGGCTGCGCGACGTCGTCGAGCACCGCTGGTCGGCCGAGATCTGAGGACCGCGCCCGTCACACGACCGTGACGTGGCCGTGACCCGCGCTCGCCCCGGGCCTGCCATGATCGACCGCCATGGGCATCCTCACGGACTACTTCGCCGCTCCCGACGACACCCGCGCGAGCACGGCGGCGCTCGCCGGTCCCGGCACCCTCGACCCGCTGACGAACCAGCCGGCGTTCGTGACGGTCGAGCTCAAGGGCATCGACCCGTTCGTGGTCCTGGGCACGCTCGCGAGCCTGCTCACCCACCGCCCCTACGCCGAGGTGACGGGAGACGTGCGCCACGGGTCGCTCGTCGCGACGGCCGGTGACGAGGGGCCGTGGGTGGTGTCGGTGACGGACGAGCTGGTCACCGCGCTGGCCGGGTCCGCCCCGTCCGCCCTCGACGAGGTCGCGGTGCGCTGGGCGGCGACGGAGGAGCTCGACGGGTCCGACCCCGCCGACCTCGCGGACGCCCTGCGCCGGCTCGCGTCGCTGTGCGTCCGCGTCGACGACGCGGGTCACCGCCTCTACTGCTGGACGAGCCTGTGACCCGCCCCGGTCAGCGCCGGGAGCGGAAGAGGGCGGCAGCCTTGCGCAGCGACTCGCGCGCCCGACGACGGTCGCCCGCCGCGTCGTACGCGAACGCGAGGTGGTACCGGGCCTCCCAGCTCGTCGGCTCGGCGTCCACGGCGTCCCGGTAGGGGCCGAACGCCGCGTCCGCCGCCTCCCGGTCGATCCGGCCGCCCGGCGAGCGGGGCAGGTCGTCGACCGGCAGCCGGCCCCGGGCGGCGAGGTCGTCCGCCATGCGCTGCACGGTCCCGGCGAGCAGGAACTCGCGCCCCACCAGCCCGACCACGAGCAGCGGCAGGAGGAGCACGCCCGCGCCGATGACGACCGCGACGGGCTCGCCCGTGCCGATCAGCGCGGCGGCCCGTCCAGCGACCGCCCACACGTAGAGCGCGAGCAGGAGCGTCACGAGGACCGCGCCGACGATCGCCGTCCAGGGCCGGCGCGCGCGAGCGGCGCTCACGCCAGGTCCAGCACGTTCTCGAGCCCGACCGTCAGGCCCGGCCGGCCGACGACCTCGCGCACCGCGAGCAGGACGCCGGGCATGAAGGAGACCCGGTCGAACGAGTCCTGCCGGATGACGAGCTGCTCGCCCGCGTTGCCGAACAGGATCTCCTCGTGCGCGACGAGGCCGCGCAGCCGGACCGCGTGGACGCGCACCCCGTCGACGTCGGCGCCGCGCGCCTCCCAGCCCGACTCCGTGGCGTCCGGGCCCGCGCCGAGCCCGGCGTCCGCGCGCGCCGCGGCGATCGCCGCCGCCGTGTGCCGGGCCGTGCCCGACGGTGCGTCCACCTTGTCCGGGTGGTGGAGCTCGATGACCTCGGCGGACTCGAAGTAGCGGGCCGCCCTCGCGGCGAACGTCATCGCGAGGACCGCGGACAGGCCGAAGTTCGGGGCGATGAGGACGCCCACGGCGGGACCGCCCGCGGCGGCCGTCCGCTGCAGGTGCTGGACGACGCGCCCCCGGCTCTCGTCCGTCCAGCCGGTCGTGCCCACGACGGCGTGCACGCCCGCGTCGATCAGTGCGTGGACGTTCGTCTCCGTCGCGGACGGCACGGTGAAGTCGACCGCGACGTCCGCGCCACCCAGGGTCGCCGCGGACACCTCGTCGCCCGCGTCGAGCCGCGCGACGAGCTCGAGGTCCGCGGCCCCGTCGACGGCCGCGCACACGGTCGATCCCATGCGTCCGGCGGCGCCGAGCACGGCGACCCGCAGCGGTCGTCCGCGGCCCTGCCCCGTCACGGTCTCGGAGGGGTCGGGCGCGGTCGTGCTCTGCTCGTTCACGCCCGTCACCCTATCGGGGAGCGGGCAGCACGACGACGGCCGCCCTCCCGGCGGGGAGGGCGGCCGTCGTCAGGTCGCGGACGGCTCAGTCGCCGAACGGGCCGACGCGCACGACCGAGCGCGCCCGCGAGGCGAGCTCCCCGGCC
>CAZFUQ010000331.1:0-4051 GCA_964521905.1 uncultured Cellulosimicrobium sp. | reverse complement strand
CGCGGTGAACATGCCCGAGCACGAGCCGCACGTGGGGCACGCGTTCTCCTCGACCTGCGCGAGCGCGGCGTCGGACACGGCGTCGTCCGCCGAGTAGTTGATCGCGTTGACGAGGTTGAGGGGGGTCTTGGCGACGCCGTCGGCGATGACCGCCTTGCCGGCCTCCATGGGGCCGCCGGACACGAAGATCACCGGGATGTTGAGCCGCAGCGCAGCGTTGAGCATGCCGGGCGTGATCTTGTCGCAGTTGGAGATGCACACGAGCGCGTCCGCGCAGTGGGCGTTGACCATGTACTCGACCGAGTCGGCGATGAGGTCGCGGCTCGGCAGCGAGTAGAGCATGCCGCCGTGGCCCATCGCGATGCCGTCGTCGACGGCGATCGTGTTGAACTCCTTGGCGACGCCGCCGGCCTCGCGGATCGCGGACGCGACGAGGTCGCCCATGTCCTTGAGGTGGACGTGGCCGGGTACGAACTGCGTGTACGAGTTGGCGATCGCGATGATCGGCTTGCCGAAGTCTTCCGCGCCCATGCCGGTCGCGCGCCAGAGGGCGCGGGCGCCGGCCATGTTGCGGCCGTGGGTGGATGTCCGAGAGCGCAGGGGGCGGCTCATTCCGGGTCAGCTCCTTCGACGGGGGGCTGCGACCGATCCTCCGGCCGCCGGGTCACATTACGCCTGTCCCGCTGCGGTCGGGCGAGGCGTCCGCCCCGTGGTCCCCGGGCTCGTCGCCGACCTACGCACGTACCCCGTCCCGCCCTCCGGGATGTCCACGCGATCCGGACGTCAGCGTTGAACCGCACCACGCGCCCCGGCCACCGTGGCAGTGGCCGTCGCGACCGGCGCGGGCTTGCCGGGCCCTTGACAGAGCCCGCCGGCGAGGCTCTAGGTTAGGCAAGCCTCACCATCATTCGCTTTTCCGGCATTCTTCTCTCGAGGGGGCTCTCCCATGTCCACGTCCACCACCACGACCTCGCCGCCCGGCGGCCCGACCGGATCGCCGGCCGACACCACGGCGCCGGGCAGCGCGACCCGCCGCGACGGCGGTCCGGTCACCCAGGACACCGTCGTCACCCGCACGTCGGCGCGGCGCGCGCTGGCGCTCGCACGTCTCGGCGGCGCGGTCGTCTTCCTGTGGCCGTTCGCCGACAAGCTCTTCGGCCTCGGGTACGCGACGCCGCGCGAGCGCGCGTGGCTCGCGGGCGCGGCCCCGACGCAGGGCTATCTCCAGAACGGCGTCCAGGGCCCGCTCGCGGGCACCTTCACGTCCATCGCCGGACCGGCCACGGACTGGCTCTTCATGCTCGGCATGCTCGGCGTCGGCCTCGCGCTGCTGCTCGGGATCGGGCTGCGCGTGGCCGCCGTGAGCGGCGGGCTCCTCTTCGCCATGCTCTGGCTGTCGCAGTGGCCCTTCACGCCGGGCTCGAACAACCCGGTCGTCGACTCGCACGTCGTCGTCATCCTGCTCGTCGTCGTCCTCGCGACGACGCTCGCAGGCGACACCTGGGGGCTCGGGCGCCGCTGGGCGGCCCTGCCGCTCGTCCGCAAGGCGCCCTGGCTGCGCTGACCGGTCTCCGCGCGGGGCCGCAACAGCGCGGCTCCGCGCGGTCCCGTCCCCGGCTCGCCCGCGCGACTGCCCCGCACCTCGCGCGCACGCTCGCACCCTCAGGCGCCGGCCGTGCGCGCCCCCTCGAGCTCGTCCGCGTGACGGATGTGCCGCGTGACCCACGGCGCGAGCGCGAAGAGCGCGAGCGCGAACACGAGCGTCACGGCGCCGATGACGCCGAAGTACGCGGTGTCCGACGCCCCCTCGGTGACCTGCACGACCTGCGCCGTGATGGCCTGGCCCGCCGCGGGTGCGAGGAACCACAGCGCCATCGCCTGGGAGCGGAACGCCTTCGGCGCGAGCAGCGTCGTCGCCGCGAGCCCGACGGGCGACAGGCACAGCTCGCCGAGGGTCTGGATCACGTACACGAGCACGAGCACCCACGACGGCGCCTTGCCGTCCCCCACGACCGCGGACGCGCCGGCGAGGAAGAGGAACGACACCGACGCCAGCGTGAGGCCGATCGCGAACTTGTTGGCCGTCGTCGGGCGGTCGCCGGTCTTGATCCAGATCCACGCGAACACCGGCGCGAGGACGATGATCGACAGCGGGTTGACCGACTGGAAGAACTCGGGGCTGATGCCGACCCCGAAGAAGGTGAGGTCGGTCCGGTTCTTCGCGAACGCTGAGAGCGTCGTCGCCGCCTGCTCGAAGATCATCCAGAAGAGCATCGCCGCGACGAACAGCGGGATGTACGCGATGACGCGCGGGCGCTCGGCGTCGGTCACGCGCGGCGAGCGGTACATGACGACGAAGTAGGCGATCGGCGCGAGGAACGCGAGGTAGGACATCGTGTCGATGAACGTCGAGATGTCGAAGCCGCCGGCCACCAGCACCGCGATCAGCCCCACGAGCACGACGCCCGCGGCGATGAGCAGGAAGATGCGCGCGATCTTCGCCCGCTCCTCCGGACGCACCGGGTTGGGCACGTGCGCGCCCGCCTCGCCCAGGTAGCGCCGGCCCGTGACGAAGAACACGAGGGCGACGGCCATCCCGACCGCCGCGACGGCGAACCCGGCGTGGTAGCCACCCCAGGCGCGCGCCGCCCCGACGAGGAACGGTGCGATGAACGACCCGAGGTTGATGCCCATGTAGAAGATGGAGAAGCCCGAGTCGCGGCGCGGGTCGTCGCGCGCGTAGAGCTCGCCGACCATCGAGGACACGTTGGGCTTGAGCAGGCCGGTCCCGAGCGCGACCATCGCGATGCCGGCCATCGAGAAGCCCGTGCCGGGGACCGTCAGGCTCACGTGCCCGGCCGCGATGATGATCCCGCCGTACAGGACCGAGCGCCGCGAGCCGATCACGCGGTCCGCGAGCCAGCCGCCGACGACCGAGAGCAGGTACACGCTCGTGCCGTAGATCGAGACGAGCGCGAGCCCGGTCGTCTCCCCGATGCCCAGCCCGCCGTTCGCCACGGTGTCCGTGAGGTAGAACAGCAGGATCGCGCGCATCCCGTAGTAGCTGAACCGCTCCCACAGCTCCGTGGTGAAGAGCGTCAGCAGGCCGCGCGGGTGCCCGAAGAACGCGTGGTCCCCCTCGATCGCCCCGGCCGCCGGCCCCTCGGCCGCCCCGACGCCCGCCGCGGTGCCCGTCCCGAACGGCGGCGCACCCGGGTCGGGCTCGGTGCTCGCCTCGCGCCCGAGCGCGCGGCGCCGGGCGTCGTCCTGCCCCTTCGGGTCGTCACCGTCCATCTTGCGATGCTCCCACCGGCGTGCCCGACCGGCGACCGTTAGCGTGGCCGGATGCCGACGCTCTGGTGGTGCCGCCGCGACCTGCGCCTCGCCGACAACCCGGCTCTCGTGGCAGCCGTCGAGACCGCCCGGGAGGCCGGCGACGGCGTCGTCGCGCTCTACGTGCTCGACCCGCGCCTCTGGGTCGCCGCGGGCGACCCGCGCCGGTCGTACCTCGCGCGCAGCCTCGCCGCGCTCGACACCGCGACCGGCGGGCGACTCGTCGTGCGGCACGGGGACCCGCGCGCGGTCGTGCCCGCGCTCGCGCGCGCGGCGGGCGCCGAGGAGGTGCACGTCGCGGGGTCGTACGAGCCCTACGGCGTGGCGCGGGACGAGGCGGTCGCGCAGGCGCTGACCGACGGCGGCGCGCGCCTCGTGCGCACGGGCTCTCCCTACGCGGTCGCACCCGGGCGCGTGCTCACGCGGACCGGGACCCCGTTCCAGGTCTTCACGCCGTTCCGCGACGCGTGGGTCGCGCACGGCTGGCGCGACCCGGTGCCGCGCCCGCGCGACGTGCCGTGGGCGTCGGTGCGGTCCGACGGCGTCCCGGACGACCCGGGGACCGACGCCCGGCTCCCGGCTGCGGGCGAGGCGGCCGCACGCCGCCGGTGGCGGGCCTTCCTGGCGGACCACCTCGCGGGCTACGCGACCGAGCGCGACCGGCCGGACCGGCCCGCGACGTCGGGCATGTCGATCCCGCTCAAGTGGGGCGAGCTGC
>CAZFUQ010000330.1:0-4054 GCA_964521905.1 uncultured Cellulosimicrobium sp. | reverse complement strand
TCGACTTCGCGGCGGGCGAGATGCGCGGCTGGCTGCACGACAAGGGCGTGCGCTGGTTCCCCCTGGTGCAGTGGGCCGAGCGCGGGGGCTACCCGGTGCGCTCGGGTGCGGACGGGAGCGCCGGCGGGGCGCACGGCAACTCCGTCCCGCGCTTCCACGTCACGTGGGGTACCGGGCCGGGCATCCTCGAGCCGTTCGTCCGCGCCGCGCTGGACGCCCGCGCGGCCGGGCTGCTGGACCTGCGGTTCCGGCACCGCGTCACGTCGCTCGTCGTGACCGACGGCGCAGTGACGGGCGTGCGCGCGCAGGTGCTCGCGCCGTCGGACGCCGAGCGCGGGGCGCCCTCGTCGCGCGACGTCGCCGCCGAGGTCGAGATCGCCGCGAGCGCCGTCGTCGTCACGTCGGGCGGGATCGGCGCGAACCACGAGCTCGTGCGCTCGCGCTGGCCGCAGTCCGCCGGCCACCTGCCCGCGCGCATGCTCTCCGGCGTCCCCGACTCGACCGACGGGCTCATGATCGGCGTCGCCGCCGACGCGGGCGCCGCCCTCGTGCACGAGGACCGCATGTGGCACTACCCCGAGGGCATCGCGAACCACTCGCCCGTGTGGACGGACCACGGCATCCGCATCCTGCCCGGGCCGAGCTCGCTGTGGCTCGACGCGGACGGCAACCGGCTGCCCGCGCCGCTCTTCCCCGGGTTCGACGCGCTCGGCGCGCTCCAGCACGTCACCGAGCGCGGCGACGACCACTCCTGGTTCGTGCTGAACAAGGCGATCATGGAGACCGAGTTCGCGCTGTCCGGGTCCGAGCAGAACCCTGACCTCACCGGCAAGGACGTCAGGCTGCTCGCGCAGCGGGTCCTGCCCGGCGCCGTCGGGCCGGTGGCGCGGTTCGCCGAGCAGTCGCCCGAGTTCGTGTGGGCCGACACGCCCGAGGAGCTCGCCGCGGGGATGAACGCGCTCGTGGACGCGACGCCGGGCTCGCGCGGCCACGTCGACGGAGCCGCCCTCGCCCGGCTGGTCCACCTGCGCGACGAGCAGGTCCGCACCGGCCTCGGCAAGGACCCCCAGGTCGTCGCGACGGCGATGGCCCGTCGCTACCGCGTCGACCGTCTGATCCGGGTGTCGCCCCCGCGGCCGATCACGACGCCGAAGGACGGCCCCCTGCTCGCCGTCCGGCTCTCGGTGCTCACGCGCAAGACGCTCGGCGGGCTCTGGACCGACACGTCCGCTCGCGTGCTGCGCGCGGACGGCTCGGTGCTCCCGGGCCTGTGGGCCGCGGGCGAGGCCGCGGGGTTCGGCGGCGGGGGCGTGCACGGTCACCGCGCCCTCGAGGGCACGTTCCTCGGCGGCTGCCTCTACTCGGGCCGCGTCGCGGGACGCTCGCTCGCGGCAGAGCTCGGCTGACCCCCGGCCGCGAGGTAGAGGCCTGGTCACGTGAGGTAGAGACCTGGTAGGCCGAGGTAGAGCCGTGGTCAAGGGCGAGCGACCGTCAGCATCCGCCGTGCGTGGTGCCGCGGCCGGTAGGGTCACCGAGCATGAGCGTGCACGACGACGCGTCCCGACCCGGGCGACCCGGCCCCGCCTCGGGCGAGGGACCGGTCGAGCACGACGGACCGGCCGGTCCGGGCGTCGTCGAGGAGCCTGGCACGGACCCGGAGGCCTTCCCGTCCGACGTCGCTGCGTGCGAACGCACCTTCCGCCGCAACGGGCTCCCGCTCCTCGTCGAGGGCCACTCGCTCGACCGTGACGTCTTCGGGCGGTCGGCGCCGTTCCTGCTCGTGGTGCTGCTCGCGGAGCTCACCGGCGCGCTCCGGTCCGGCTGGCCGGCCTGGGCGAACGCGCTCGCGCTCCTCGGTGGCGCCGCGATCGTCGCCGGCGCGTACGCAGGGCTCAACGTGCTGCGCGGGCGCCCGTGGTCGACCCTCCCCCAGTCCGTCGGTCTGCCCGAGCTCGCGTTCTTCGTGCTCGTCCCGGCGCTCCTGCCGCTCGTGTTCGGCGGCCAGTGGGACGAGGCGCTGCTCACCGTCGCGGGGAACCTGGTCCTGCTCGGGGTCGTGCGCGTCGTGGTCGGGTACGGCGTGCTGTCGTCCCTGTGGTGGGGCCTCGCTCGTGTCACCGACGAGCTCGGCGCGGCCCTCCTGCGCCTCGTGCGGCTGCTCCCGCTGCTGCTCGTGTTCTCCCTCGTCCTGTTCTACAACGCCGAGGTCTGGCAGGTGTTCGACCGGACGCACGGCGTCGCGGACCTCGTGCTCGGCGCGTTCTTCGCGCTGCTCGTCGTGCTGTTCGTCGCGCTGCGCTCCCCGGGAGAGGCGCGCGAGGCCCTCGCCGAGACGGCCGCGCGGCTGCCCGGGCACGAACGCGCGACCCGCTTCAGCCGCGGCCAGACCGCGAACCTCGCGACGATGATCGCGAGCAGCCAGCTCCTGCAGGTCCTCGTGGTGAGCCTCGGCATGGGCGTCTTCTTCATGGCGCTGGGCACTCTCACGATCACGCCGGAGGTCATGGCGCTGTGGGACGTCGACGGCGGCACGTGGCGGCGGACGCTCTCGCTCGCCGGCGGGGGCGGCGTCGGCGGGGCCGACCTGGTGGTGACGCAGACCCTCCTGCGCGTCTCCGTCGCGATCGCGACCTTCACCGGCCTGTACTACGCGATCTCCGTCCAGGTCGACGCGGTCTACCGCGAGGAGTTCGTCGACGGCATCGAGACCCAGCTCGCCGACGTCGTCCGCACCCGCTCCCGCTACCTCACCCTCCTCGACGAGACCTCCGTCCCCTCCCCAGGAGGACCCCTCTCGCCGAAGTAGAGGCAAGGTCACGCGAGGTAGAGGCGTGGTAGGCCGCGATCGAGTCCCGGTCGTGACCACACCTCTACCTCGACGGACCAGGGCTCTACCTCGGCGAGGTGACCTACCGGCGGGAGGCTCGCCGGCGCAGCGCGAGGCGGCGGGCCTCCGCGAGCCGGCACCCGACGGCGACCGGGTCGCCGAGGTCCTCCCAGGTGAACCGCACGACCGTCCAGCCCGCGGCCTCCAGCGCCGCCTCACGGACGTCCTGGGCACGCCGGACGTCGTCCGGGTCCCCGTATGCGCCACCGGAGTACTTCACGGCTCCGTCGAACTCGATCACCACACGGGCGTCGGTCCAGGCGAGATCGACGTCGTACGTCCCGCGCGCCGTCGTGACGCGTATCTGCGGGACGGGCGCGGGCAGACCGCCCAGCACGGCCGCGAGCCGCACGAGCGTCTCTCCCGGTGACTCGGACCTCGGGTCTGCGAGCGCGAGCGCCCGCCGCGCCCTCACGATCCCGCGCTTGCCCCGCGACTCCTCGACGATCGAGTCGACGACGGCGCGGTCGACACCCATGCGGAACGCGGAGTCGACCACGACCAGGCTGCGCTCGAGCGGAAGCGACCGCGCACAGTCGACCAGCGTGCGCTCGAGGCTGGTCACGGGGACACCGTCGAGCTCCGCTCGATCGCGGACCGGGAGGTCCGTCCAGTGCCGCCGCACCACGGCGTCGCGCTCGCGCTCCACGTTCGGGTGGCCGAGCTGCGTCAGGTGCGCGAACGGCGGAAGCCGCCAGGTCCAGCATCCCCACAGCAGAGCCGCGGTGTCGTGGCTCACCCAGAACGGGGCGCTGAGCCGATCGACGAGCCCGCGGACCTGTCCGAGCAGCCATTCCTCGCGCGCAGACGCCGCGAGGTGCGGCGACGGGAGGTAGACACCGCGACGTACCCGCACGAGCTCACCGTCCCGCGCCCGGGCCGCCAGCTCGGCCCGGCGGCGTCGCGCGTACGGGACGGCTGCCGGGACCGCCCTCGGCCCGGTGGAGTCTGCCGTGTAGCGGCCGGGAGGTCGTACGGTCGCCGAGCGGGTCGGCTGTCGGGGCGGTCCGGCCAGGTCGTAGGTCGTCGAGGAGCTCTGCGTCGTCTCGTCCATCGCCCCAGCCTGCAGGTCACGACGTCGGCGTGGAGCGCGAGCTCCAGATCTGTGGACGACGAAGAAGGCGAGCCGCCTCCAGTGCCTACGCACCGCCGTCGTGCATGCCGACG
>CAZFUQ010000329.1:0-4057 GCA_964521905.1 uncultured Cellulosimicrobium sp. | reverse complement strand
CCCGCCTGCGCACCCGCGGGCGGGCGACGACCGCGTCGAGGTCCTCGCGCCCGGGCACGGTGATCGCCACGTCCCCGAGGCCGAGGCTCGCGGCGCGCGGCCCGGCGCCGGCGCTGTTCCAGACGTTCATCGCGACGTGGTGGTGGTACCCGCCCGCCGAGGCGAACAAGGCTCCGCTGTACTCGGTGACGGTGGCCTCGAAGCCGACGGCGTCGACGTAGAACTCGCGCGCGGTCGCGACGTCGCCGACCTGCAGGTGGACGTGGCCCACGCGCCCTGCGAGCGACGGCCCGGCGTCGACCGCGTCCTGGGAGAGGTGCGCGCGCAGGTACGCGTTCGGGTCCAGGAACTCGGTCGCCATGAGGATCTGGCCGCGCTCGCGGACCCAGGTCTCGCGCGGTCGGTCGGTGTACAGCTCGACGCCGTTGCCCTCGGGATCGGTGAAGTAGAACGCCTCGCTGACGAGGTGGTCGCTCGACCCGACGAACGCCCCGCGGCCGTCCTGCGCCGCGCGGTAGACGGTCGCGGCGAGGCTCGCGGCGTCGTCGAACAGGAACGCCGTGTGGAACAGGCCCGCCTGGCGCGGGTCGACGGCGGGGAGGCCGGGGGTGTGCACGAGGCGCAGCATGGGCGTCGTGCCGCGGCCGAGCACGCGGTGCACCTCGGTGCCGCGCGAGCGCTCCTCGAGGGGAGCGAGCGCGAACTCGCCGGAGTAGTAGGAGGTCATCTGCTCGAGGTCGCCGACGCGCAGGGTGACGGCGTCCATGCTCGTGGTCGGGGACAGCAGGCGGTCGGTCGGCGTGCTCGGGGTGCTCGTGGTCATGTCTTCTCCAACTTGTTGTCGCTACAACTATATTCCCACACGTCCGCGGATGCTCCCGACGCGGGGTGCGCTTCCTTGCTAGGGTCGCCACGAACCACGCGGGGTGTCCCGTCCGGGTAGCCGGACCGAGGGACTGAGACGAGCGGTACGGCCGCCCGGACCCGTCGAACCTGATCTCGCTAGCACGAGCGGAGGAACGTGGGCATGACGACGCCTGCTGCCATCACCCTTGACACCGTCCTCGCGGACGGCCCGACCGTCCTCGTCCACGACGACGAGGACGGCTTCACCGCCGACCTCGGCCGTCGGTACGCGCACCTGTTCGCCGACTTCTACGACCACCCCTTCCTCGCGGGACTGCGGGACGGGTCCGTGGAGCCGGCGTCCGTGCGCCACTACGTCGGGCAGGACCACCAGTACCTCACCGCCTACCTGCGCTGCTACGGACTCGGCATGGCGCTCGCGCCCGACCGGTCGTGGGCCGCGTACTTCCACGGCAAGGCGGGCTTCCTGCTCGACGACGAGTCGCACGCCCACCACGCGATGTGCGACTTCCTCGGCGTCACCTACGAGGAGACCCAGACGAACCGCCTCGCGCCGAGCGCGCAGGCCTACGTCGACCACATGCTCGCCGCGGGCCGCGACTCGCTCGGCGTGCTGCTCGCCGCGCTCCTCCCGTGCCCGTGGACGTACATCTGGTCCGCCCGGCGCTTCTGGCTCGCGGAGCGTGCGACGACGCCCGGGGCGCTCGCGGACGACCACCCCCTCGCGGGGTGGTGGGAGTTCTACGCCGCCGAGCGCACCGGCGGTGTGCTCGGCGACCTGCGCGCCCGCCTCGACGCGCTCGCCGCGGACGCCGGCGAGGCGGAGCGCGCGCGCATGGAGCGCGCGTTCGAGCTGAGCTGCCGGCACGAGGTCCGGTTCTGGCAGATGGCGTGGTCGCTCGAGGGCTGGTGAGCCGTCGGCCGGCGTCCGGGACCCGTGCCCGACGCCGGGCCTTACGCCGTGAGCAGATCCTCGCCCGGGCGTCTCGGCGCCCGGGCGGGGCGCGGGTAGCGTGGCGGTCACGACGAGGGACGGGGACGACGATGGAGCCGACGACGGACGGCGTGACGAGGCCGGGGTCCGCCCCCCGCACGGGCCGGCGCACCGAGCCGCTGCTGCGGCACGTGATCGGCGGGATCCTGCGCCGAGCGCGGCTCTCCCAGGGCCGCACCCTCGTCGACGTCGCGGCGTCGGCGCGGGTCTCCACCGCCTACCTCTCGGAGGTCGAGCGCGGCCGCAAGGAGGCGTCGTCGGAGGTGCTGGCCGCGGTCTGCGGCGCGCTCGGCATCCGGCTCGTCGACCTCGTCGCTCGCACGGGCGAGGAGCTGCGTCCGGCCGCGCCCGTGGTCCTCACGTCGGTCCGCGACCGCGGCTCGCTCTCCGGTTCGGTGCACCGCACGGCGTCGCACGTCGAGCCGGTCCGGCCGACTCCCGCCGCGCGCTCCGCCTACGACGCGGTGCTCGTCGCGGCCTGACGGCTCGCCGCCCGCGATCGGCACGAGCGTCGGCGCGCGGGGTCGGCGCGCGTCGTTCCCGGGAGGCCCGGGCCCTGCGTCCTACGGTCGACCCATGACCTCCGTGACCTCGCTCCAGGACCTCGTCGACGACGCCGCGTTCCTCTCGCACGAGCACCAGCTCCACCTCGGCGACCTCCACGGTGACGACGCGTGGAACGCCGACATGGCGACGGGGACGTTCACCTTCACGGACGCGTCCGGTGCGGTCGTGGAGTGCCGGCTGCAGTTCCTCGGCAGCGCCGCTCCCGGACCGTCGAGCTGGATGTGGGCCTGGCACAACGTCAACGGGTTCCCGGACGTGGTCCTCGAGGCCGCCGAGCGTGCCCGCGGCACCGGCCTGCCCGAGCTGAGCACCGCGGAGCTCCCGCTCGACGACGACCTGCCGTACCGTCTCGCGCTCGCCGCCAAGGCCCTCACCGGGTCGTGGAGCCACTACAGCGCACCCGTGGGCGGGGGCACGCGGGCATGGATGCTCGTGGAGCACCCGACGTTCGAGCTGCCCGCACCGAGCGTGCCGCGCGTGGTGCGCACGCTGAGCGAGGGGCTGCTCTCCGTGAAGGTCGTCGACCACCGGCGGGCCGTGGCCGCGTACGCCGAGGCACGCGGCCTGCGGCCGGAGCAGGGGACCGACGCGTCCGTGCGCCTCACCGTCCCCGACGGGTCCGTGACCGTGCGGTTCGACGACGCCGGCCGCATCGCGGGTATCGAGGCCACGGCACGCGCCGCGCAGCGGACACCCGAGGCCGAGGCGCCGCAGGCACTCGTGTCGACCGCCCCGAGACCGACGGCGACGGCCGAGCCGCGCCGTCGGTCCTGGTTCCGACGGCGCGGCTGACGTCAGGCGGCCACGTCGCCCGAGAGCTTGCGCGACGTGACGACGGCGTCCGCGACGCCGTACTCGACGGCCTGACGGGCCGTGAGCACGAGGTCGCGGTCGGTGTCCGCCCGCAGCCGCTCGACGGTCTGCCCCGTGTGGCGGGCGAGGACCTCCTCGGTCTCCGACCGGATGCGCAGGATCTCCTCGGCCTGGATGGACAGGTCGGAGATCGTGCCCTCCGCCCCGCCGGACGGCTGGTGGAGCAGGACGCGCGAGTGCTCGAGGACGAACCGCTTGCCGGGCGTCCCGGCCGCGAGCAGGACCGCCGCGGCGGAGGCTGCCTGGCCCATGCAGATCGTCGAGACGTCGCAACGGACGAACTGCATGGTGTCGTAGATCGCCATGAGCGCGGTCGCGGAGCCGCCGGGGGAGTTGATGTACAGGCCGATCTCCTGGTCCGGGGCGTCGGACTCCAGGTGCAGGAGCTGGGCCATGACGACGTTCGCGACGCCGTCGTCGATCTCGGTGCCGAGGAAGACGATGCGCTCGGAGAGCAGGCGGGAGAAGACGTCGAACGCGCGCTCGCCGAGCGGCGTGCGCTCGACGACGGTCGGGATCGTGTAGCTCGCCATCACAGGCCCACCTTCCGGGCGGTGCGGGCGGGACGGACGTCGTCGACGGACTCGACGATCCGGTCGACCATGCCGTACTCGAGCGCCTGCTGCGCCGTGAACCAGCGGTCCCGGTCGGAGTCGTCCGTGATGGTCTCGACGCTCTGCCCCGTGCTCTCGGCGGTCAGCCGGTGCATGAGGCCCTTGGTGTACACGAGGTTCTCGGCCTGGATCGCGATGTCCA
>CAZFUQ010000328.1:601-4072 GCA_964521905.1 uncultured Cellulosimicrobium sp. | reverse complement strand
CGCGTCGAGGATCGCGCCGCAGCGCTCGGCGAGCCGTCGGCGCGCCTGCTCGCGGTCGAGCAGGAGGCACCCGAACGCGACGAGCACCCAGAACATGAGCATGTTGTCGAGCAGGGCTGTGCGCGAGTGCACGATCGCCTCCCCGTCGACCGCCATGAGCGCGCCCGCGACGATCCCCATGGCGGTCGAGGCGAAGAGCCGCCGCGCGATCCGCGCGACGAGCACCACGGCGAGCACGCCGACCACGGCGGACGCGATCCGCCACGACCACGGGTTCTCGGCGCCGCCGAACGCCTTCATGCCGAGCGCGATCATCCACTTGCCGAGCGGCGGGTGGACGACGTAGTCCGCGGTCGGGAGGAACGAGTTCACGTCCCCGGCCTCGAACGCCGGGTTGGGCTCCTCGGGCCAGTCCGCCTCGTACCCGACCTGCAGCAGCGTCCACGCCTGCTTGACGTAGTACGTCTCGTCGAAGACGAGCGTGCCCGGCCGGCCGAGGTTCCACAGTCGCAGCACCGCGGCGACGACGGCGACGATCGCGACGCCGAGCCAGCCCCAGAGCCGGTCGTGCGCCGTCGCGCCCAGGGCCAGACGGCGCGGCCCGAGCAGCGCGAGCAGGAGACGCTCGCGGTGGGTCACCGTCGGGGCCTCCGGCTCCCCGTCCGGCCCGTGCTCGCCGTCCGGCCCGTGCTCGCCGTACGCCGTGTCGACGACCGCCGCCGCGTCGACCGGCAGCCTGCCGGGGCGGTCCGCGCCGGCGGTGGCGGGGTGCGGGTGCGGGTCCGAGTCGGGGAGGGGCACGCCCGCCATGGTAGGGGGACTCGGCCGACGGCCGTGGTCCCGGCCGTGGCGCGGCGGGTCAGCGCGCTCCGGGACCGCCGCTCCCCGTGCCGGCGGCGGTCGCCACCCCGGGCTCCGCGTCGGCTGCCCGCGCGGCGCACGCCGCGCACCGACCGGTGAGCGCGGAGCGGCGCGGGTCCACCACGAACCCCGTGAGCCGTCGCGCGATCTCGACCGTCGGCGCCAGGTCCGCGGGGTGGAGCACGTCGATCGCCCCGCACTCGTCGCACACGAGGTGGACGTGCGCGTGCTCCGGGTCGAGTGCCGTCAGGTGGTACGCGGGGCGGCCGCCGGGTCGCAGCCGCCGCTCCACCACGCCGAGGTCGGTGAGCGCGTCGAGGGCGCGGTAGACGCTCGCCCGGTGGACCCCGTCCGCGGCCGCGAGCGTGACGACCTGCTCCGCCCCGAGGGGTTCGTGGTGCGTGGCCAGCGCCCGGACCACCGACCGCCGGGGGGCGGTGATGCGCGCACCCCGCGCCCGCAGAACGTCCTCGACGCGGCGCGCCGTCTCGGAGCCGGGCACGGCGTGCAGCCGCTCGTGGGAGCGGTGGCTGTCGTCCCGGGCGTCGTCGGCCATGCCCCACATCGTCGCACGCGGCCCCGACCCGGACGTGCGCCCGGCCGTCCCGCTCGTGACAGGCTGGGCCCATGACCCACCCCTCCGGCAGCGAGCCCGGCGCACTGGTCCTCGGCGGCACCCCGATCGGGAACGTCGAGGACGCGAGCCCCCGCCTGCGCCGTCTGCTCGCCGAGGCGGACGTCGTCGCCGCGGAGGACACGCGGCGGCTGCACGCGCTCGCGGGCAGGCTCGGCGTCCAGGTCGGCGGGCGCGTCCTGAGCTTCCACGAGCACAACGAGTCCGACCGCGCGGACGACCTGCTCGACGTCGTCGAGGGCGGGGGGACCGTGCTCGTGGTGTCCGACGCGGGCATGCCGGCCGTGTCCGACCCCGGGTTCCGCGTGGTCGCGCGCGCGGTGGAGCGCGGGCTCCCGGTGACCGCGGCGCCCGGCCCGAGCGCGGTGCTCACCGCGCTCGCGCTGTCCGGGCTCCCCACGGACCGCTTCTGCTTCGAGGGCTTCCTGCCGCGCAAGGCCGGGGACCGTTCGCGCACGCTCGCGGCGCTCGTCGACGAGCCGCGCACGATGGTCTTCTTCGAGGCGCCGCACCGCGTCGCCGAGGCGCTCGCGGCGCTGGCCGACGCCTTCGGCGCGGACCGGCCGGCCGCCGTCGCGCGCGAGCTGACGAAGACGTACGAGGAGGTGCTGCGCGGGACGCTCGGCGAGCTCTCCGTGGCGGCCGCCGAGGAGCAGCTGCGCGGGGAGATCTGCGTGGTCGTCGGCGGCGCGCCGCCGCGCGGGCCGGTCCCGCTGACCGAGCTGGTGCCCCTGGTGCTGGCACGCGTCGACGGCGGGGAGCGGCTGAAGGACGTCGTGGGGGACGTCGCTCAGGACGCGGGCGTCCCCAAGCGCGACCTCTACGCGGCGGCCCTGGAGGCGCGCGGGCGCTGACGCCCGGACGGGCCTCGGGTCAGCGCCCGACGACGGCGCTCGCCTCGAGCGTGACGCCCGCCGCGGCGAGCTCCTCGCGGGCTGCTGCGCCCAGCTCCGCGGTGACCGGCACGGTGAGGTCGGTGAGGACCCGGGTGACGAGGCCGAGCGCGTGGGCGTCGAGCGCCGTCGCGCGCACGCAGTGCGACTCGGCGATGCCGACGACGTCGACCTCCCCGACCCCGGCGTCGCGCAGGACGTCGGCCAGCGGTCGTCCGCCGGCGTCGACGCCCTCGAAGCCCGAGTACGCGGCCTGGTACTCGCCCTTCTTCACGGCGGCGTCGGGCGCGAGGTCGGCGAGCGCGGGGTGGAGCTCGGCGTTCGGCGTGCCGGCGATCCCGTGGGGCGGCCACGTGTCGACGAAGTCGGGCTGCGGGCTCCAGTGCTCCCCGGGGTCGACGTGCCAGTCCTGGGTCGTCACGACGAGGTCGTAGCGCTCGCGGTGGTCCCGCGCGTAGTCGGCGATGCGCTGCGCGACGGCGTTCCCGCCCTCGACCGCCAGCTCCCCGCCCTCGCAGAAGGTGGGCTGGACGTCGACGACGACGAGCGCGCGGCGCGGCGCGGTGGTGTCGGTCATGCCCCCACTCTGCCACCCGTACCGGGACGGTGGGGAGGGCGCCGGGCCCCGGCCGTGGACCGGTCGGCGGGCACCGCCGTGGCGGGGTCGCGGTGCCGGTGCGAGAGTGAGGGCAGCCGCGTACCGAGCAGCCCGGGAGGCCCCGATGAGCGAGCAGGAACCCACCCCCGCGACGACCCCCGCCGAACCTCCCGGGCGCCCGATCGGGTACTGGCTCAAGCTCGTGGACCGGCTCATCGACGAGAGCTTCGACGACGTGTTCCAGCACTCCGGGCTCACGCGCCGGCACTGGCAGGTGCTCAACACGATCCGGGACGGGGTGAGCGAGGAGACCGCCGTCGACGGCGTGCTGTCGCCGTTCACGGGCGGTGCGTCCGGCACGACCGCGGCCGTGACCGCGGAGATCGACGACCTCGTGCGGCGCGGTTGGGTCGCGCGCTCGGACGGCGGTCTGAGCGTCACCGTCGCCGGCAACCACGCGTACCACGACCTGCTCGACGCCGTCC
>CAZFUQ010000328.1:0-591 GCA_964521905.1 uncultured Cellulosimicrobium sp. | reverse complement strand
CCCGCGAGCGCGTCGCCGAGGGCATCACGCGCGAGGAGTACGCGCAGACGGTCGCGACGCTCGAGCGCATGGCGCGCAACCTCGGCTGGTCGGCGGGCTGAGATCCGAGACGGGACGCCGCGACGTCGGGCGGCAGGCGTACCCTGCGAGACCCGCGACCCGCACGCACCTGCGCGCCCGGGCGCGCCGCACAGAGCTGGAGCACTGCGATGGAGTTCCGCCGGATCCCCGGTCTGCCGCCCTACGTCTTCACGATCATCGACGGGCTCAAGATCGAGGCACGCCGAGCGGGTCGCGACGTCGTGGACCTCGGCTTCGGCAACCCGGACCTGCCGAGCCCGCAGGTCGCGGTCGACAAGCTCGCCGAGGCCGCCCAGAACTCGCGCAACCACCGCTACTCCGCGTCGCGCGGCATCCCCAAGCTCCGCGAGGCCGTCGCGGGCCTGTACCAGCGCCGGTTCGGCGTGAGCCTCGACCCGGACACCGAGATCATCTCGACGATCGGCGCCAAGGAGGGGTTCAGCCACCTCATGTGGGTGCTGCTGCAGCCGGGCGACGTCGCGCTCGTCCCGACGCCGAGCTACCCGATCC
>CAZFUQ010000327.1:0-4176 GCA_964521905.1 uncultured Cellulosimicrobium sp. | reverse complement strand
CCTCTGACCTCTTCCTTATCAGGGAAGCGCTCTAACCGTCTGAGCTATAGGCCCGATCGTGCCCTTCGGCAGACAGCCCGGGTGGGCTGCTCCGCACGGTGGCAGCGATTGAGGTTACCCCACCGGGACCCGCGAACCCAAACCGGAGCGGTTCGCGGGACCCGGCCGGGGTCAGTCGTCGGTGAGCGTGAGGTGCACGCCGCCGACGAGCGCGGCGACGATGTTGTACAGGAACGCCATGATCGTCGACAGCGCGGTGATGATCACGACGTTCACGACACCCAGCAGCGTCGAGATGGAGATCACGCGGCCGAACTCGACGTACTGGCGGATGTCGACGTCGGTCTCCGTGCCGACGATCTGCGTGACGAGCTCCTCGATCTTGTAGAAGACCTGCATGCTGTCCAGCACGTACCAGACGACCGCCGTCGCGACGACCGTCATGATCCCGATCGCGACCGCGAGCAGGAAGCCGAGCTTCATCGCGGACCAGGGGTCGATCCGCGAGACGGCGAGCCGGACCCGACGCGGGCCGCCCTCCGGACGCACGGCCGCCGTCGCGCCCGTCGCCGGACCGACGGCGGGGGTCGCGCCGGTGAGCGGGCTCGCCGTCCCCTTCACGCCGGCCGCGGAGTAGTGCATCGAGGCGCCGGAGGAGGACGCGGCGGCAGGAGCCGGAACGGCCGCCTGCGCGGGACCCTGGGCAGAGGTGGTCTTCGGCACGCGCCTCACCGTCTGGTCGTCGATCTCGTCGGAGTCGGGCTGGGTCTCCGCGGGCGCGGCGGGCACGGCCGCGGACACCTTCTTGGCAGCCGTCTTCGCGGCCGCGATCGCCGCCGCAGCCGCCTTCACCGCACCCGCCCGGGCCACCGCGACACGACTCTCGCCCGACGCGCGCTCCATGCCGTCCGCGTCGACCTGCGCCGCGGTGCCCTGGCTCGGGGGCGGCGGGGGCGGGGGAGGCGGCGTCGATCCGTTCGCGGAGCCGTTCGACTCGCCGTGCCGGCTCGCCGACGTGTCGGAGGGCCGCGAGGGCTGGTCGCTGTCAGGGCGCGGCACGGTCAGCTTGGGCGTGATCGTCGGCGGTGCGTTGTTGTCGCTGCTCATCTGGTTTCCTCGGTGCTTCCGGGGGCCGGCTCGGTCCCACCCGCCTCCTGGACCGCGGAAGTCGGGTCGGTGCTCTGTGCGCTGCTCGTCTCGGGGGCGTGCGGCGAGGAGCCGGTCTCGTCCTCGCTGTCCACGGTAACCCGATCCTCGCCGAGGTGACGCTCGACGTTCCGCGCGACCGCGATGATGCGGTCACCCTTGTCAGGCTTCGCGAACGTCACCCCCTGCGTGTTGCGGCCGGTGAGGTTGACCTCGTCGACCGCGGACCGGACGATCTTCCCGCGTTCCATGATGACCAGGACCTCGTCGTCGGACTCTGTGACCAGAGCCCCCACGAGATCTCCACGAGCCTCCACCAGGTTGGCGACCTTGATACCCAGACCGCCGCGTCCCTGGACCCGGTACTCGCTGATCCGCGTGCGCTTGGCGAACCCGCCCTCCGTCACCACGAAGAGGTCCGAGCCCTCCGTCACCACGTCGGCGGAGAGCAGCTCGTCGCCCTCGCGGAACTTCATGCCCGTCACGCCCGACGTCGCGCGGCCCAGCGGGCGCATCGTCTCGTCGTCCGCGGTGAAGCGGATGGACTGGCCCTTGCGCGAGACGAGGATGAGGTCGTCCGTCGCGTCGACGAGCAGTGCCGCCACGAGCTCATCCGTCGTGCCGGCCTCGTCCTCGCGCAGGTTGATCGCGATGAGGCCGCCGGAGCGCGGCGAGTCGTACTCGGCCAGGCGGGTCTTCTTCACGAGCCCGCGGCGCGTCGCGAGCACCAGGTACTCCGCGGCGTCGTAGTCGCGCAGGTCCAGGACCTGCGCGATCTTCTCGCCCGGCTAGAAGGCCAGCAGGTTCGCCACGTGCTGGCCCTTGGCGTCGCGGCCGCCCTCGGGCAGCTCGTACGCCTTCGCGCGGTACACGCGCCCGAGGTTGGTGAAGAACAGCAGCCAGTGGTGCGTCGTCGTGACGAAGAAGTGGTCGACGATGTCGTCCTCGCGCAGCTGCGCGCCGCGCACGCCCTTGCCGCCCCGCTTCTGCGCGCGGTAGTTGTCGCTGCGCGTGCGCTTGACGTACCCGCCGCGCGTGATGGTGACGACCATCTCCTCCTCGGCGATGAGGTCCTCGATCGAGACCTCGCCGTCGAACGGCAGGATCGTCGTGCGCCGCTCGTCGCCGTAGCGCGCGACGAGCTCCGCGAGCTCGTCGCCCACGATCGAGCGCTGGCGCCCCGGCTTGGCGAGGATGTCCTCGTAGTCGAGGATCCGGCGCTCGAGCTCGTCGTGCTCGTCCGTGATCTTCTGCCGCTCCAGCGCGGCCAGACGCCGCAGCTGCAAGTTGAGGATCGCCGTCGCCTGGACCTCGTCCACCTCGAGCAGCGCCATGAGGCCCGAGCGCGCCTCCTCGACGTCGGGCGAGCGGCGGATGAGCGCGATGACCTCGTCCAGCGCGTCGAGCGCCTTGAGGTAGCCGCGCAGGATGTGGATCTGCTTCTCCGCCTCGCGCAGCAGGTACTGCGTGCGTCGCACGACGACGTCCAGCTGGTGCGTCGTCCAGTGCCGGATGAACGCGTCGAGGCTCAGCGTGCGCGGCACCCCGTCGACCAGCGCGAGCATGTTCGCGCCGAACGTGTCCTGCAGCTGGGTGTGCTTGTACAGGTTGTTGAGGACGACCTTCGCCACCGCGTCGCGCTTGAGCACGACGACGAGGCGCTGGCCCGTGCGGCCCGACGTCTCGTCACGGATGTCCGCGATGCCCTGCATGCGGCCGTCCTTGACGAGGTCGGCGATCTTCGCCGCCAGGTTGTCCGGGTTGACCTGGTACGGCAGCTCCGTCACGACCAGGCACACCCGGCCCTGGATCTCCTCGACGTTCACCACCGCGCGCATCGTGATCGAACCACGGCCCGTGCGGTACGCCTCCTCGATGCCCTTGTGGCCGAGGATCGTCGCGCCCGTCGGGAAGTCCGGGCCCTTGATGCGCAGCAGCAGCGCGCCGAGCAGCTCCTCGCGCGACGCGTCCGGGTTGTCGAGGTGCCACTGCACGCCCTCGGCGACCTCGCGCAGGTTGTGCGGCGGGATGTTCGTCGCCATGCCGACGGCGATGCCCGCCGAGCCGTTGACCAGCAGGTTCGGGAACCGGGCGGGCAGCACGGCCGGCTCCTGCGTGCGCCCGTCGTAGTTGTCCTGGAAGTCGACCGTGTCCTTGTCGATGTCCCGGACCATCTCCATGGCCAGCGGAGCCATGCGGCACTCGGTGTACCGCGGCGCGGCGGCCGGGTCGTTGCCCGGCGACCCGAAGTTCCCCTGGCCCGCGACCAGCGGGTAGCGCAGCGACCAGTCCTGCACCAGACGCACCAGCGCGTCGTAGATCGCCGTGTCGCCGTGCGGGTGGAACTTGCCCATGACGTCGCCGACGACGCGCGAGCACTTCGAGTACGACCGGTCCGGCCGGTACCCGCCGTCGTACATCGCGTACAGCACGCGGCGGTGCACCGGCTTGAGCCCGTCCCGCACGTCCGGCAGCGCACGCCCGACGATGACGCTCATCGCGTAGTCGAGGTACGACCGCTGCATCTCGAGCTGCAGGTCCACCTGCTCGATGCGCCCGTGGTGCACCGCGACGGCCGACCCGTCGGCGTGCCGGACCTCCTCGGTCCCGTCGCCGGGGCCCGTGGGCTCGATCTCAGGATTCTGCTCGTCGGTCACGATCTACCTCGTTCGTTCGTGTTCTCATGCGTCGTTCCGTCTGGCGCCGTGCTCGGGTCCGCGGGTGGTGCGCCGTCAGGCCGCCGTGGGCGCGGGGCGAGCGGCTCAGATGTCAAGGAACCGCACGTCCTTCGCGTTGCGCTGGATGAAGCTGCGACGGGACTCCACGTCCTCACCCATGAGGACGGAGAAGATCTCGTCGGCCGCGAGGGCGTCGTCGAGCGTGACCTGGTTGAGCGTGCGGTGCTCGGGGTCCATGGTCGTGTCCCACAGCTCGGAGTAGTCCATCTCGCCCAGACCCTTGTAGCGCTGGATCCCGTTCTCCTTGGGGATCCGCTTGCCGGCGGCCTGGCCGGCGGCCAGGAGCGCGACG
>CAZFUQ010000326.1:0-4182 GCA_964521905.1 uncultured Cellulosimicrobium sp. | reverse complement strand
CCACGCTCGTGACCGACGTCGACGTCCGCCTCCCCGCCCACCTCACCGCGAGCGGGCGGGCGGTCCTCGCCGGCCTGCCCGCCGCCCAGGTGCGCGCGCTCTTCCCGAGCGCCGCGGCGTTCGCCGACCGGACCGGCGTCGGGCCGCAGTCGCTGCGCGCGCTGCGCGAGGTCCTGCGCGACGTCCGACGGCGCGGCTGGGCCGAGGAGGACGGCGAGGTCACCCCCGGCCTCGCGTCCGTCGCGCAGGCGGCCGTCGACCACACGGGTCTCCCCGTCGCGGGGATCGCCCTCACCTTCTGGGCCGACGACGCCCCGCCCGCCCGCCGGGCCGAGCTCGCCACCGCCGTCGGCCGGGCCGCGACGGAGGTGAGCCGTCGCCTCGGGGCCGGTCCGCGGGGTCCCGCGCCGCTACGGTGACCTCGTGGAATCCATCACCGAGGTCTTCGGTGCGACCCTCCCGCTGGCCGTCGCGATCGCCCTCAGCCCGCTCCCGGTCATCGCGCTCGTCCTCCTGCTCATGTCCCCGCGCGGCGCGGTCACCGGCACGCTCTTCGTCGTCGGGCGCGTCGCGACCCTCGCGGTGCTGCTCGGTGCGCTCGTCGCGGCGTCCGACGCGATCGAGCACCTCACGGGGTCGGCCGAGCTCCCCGCGGTCGTGCGACTCGTCCTCGGCCTCGCCCTCCTGGTGCTCGGGCTGACGCAGTGGCGTCCGAAGCCCGACGACGAGGAGCCCGCTCTCCCGGGCTGGGTGGACTCGATCGGCCGGGCGTCCCCCGGCCGGAGCCTCGCCCTGGGCGGGATCGTGACGGTCGTCAACCCGAAGGAGCTCGCGTTCCTGCTCGCGACGGGCATCACGATCGGCGGCGCCGCGATCGAGGGCGCGCAGGAGGTCGCCGCCGTCCTGCTGGTGGTCGCCGTCGCCGCGTCGTCGGCGGTCGTGCCGCTCGTCGCGATGCTCGTCGCGCCGCAGCGCGTCCGGTCGGGCCTCGACCGGGTGCGCGAGTGGCTCACGCGGAACACCTCCCTCGTCATGGGGGTCCTCCTCCTCGTCATCGGCGCGACCGTGCTCGGCGGGGCGATCGGCGACCTCTGAGAGGTGGCTCTCGTTGCGCGCGGAGAACTGTCCGCGTAGATTTTTCGGTATGCCGAACTTTCTTCTCTGGAGGACCGGATCCATCCGCCGAGGGTCGGTCGCCACGGCGGCGACCGCCGTCGCCCTCGTGGTGCTGGCCGGGTGCGCCGGGGGCACGGACGCGGGCGGCGCGGTGGACCCCCCGGTCGACGACGGCCGGCCCGTCGTGCTCACGACGTTCACCGTGCTCGCGGACATGGCCGAGAACGTCGCGGGCGACCACCTGCGCGTCGAGTCGATCACGAAGGTCGGCGCGGAGATCCACGGCTACGAGCCGACGCCGGGCGACATCCGCAAGGCGGCCGACGCGGACCTGGTCCTCGACAACGGGCTCGGGCTCGAGGCCTGGTTCGGGCGGTTCGTCGAGGGGCTGGACGTGCCGCACGTCGTCGTGAGCGACGGTGTCGAGACGATCCCGCTGGGCGACGACACGGCCGAGGCCTACCAGGGCACCGACAACCCCCACGCGTGGATGTCGCCGGTGAACGCGCAGGTCTACGTCCAGAACATGGCCGACGCGTTCGCGGAGCTCGATCCCGCGCACGCCGACGACTACGCCGCGAACGCCGCCGCCTACTCGGCCGAGCTCGCCGGCGTCCAGGACGAGCTCACGAGCGCGCTCGACACGCTCCCCGAGAGCCACCGGGCGCTCGTCACGTGCGAGGGCGCGTTCTCCTACCTCGCGCGCGACGCCGGGCTCACCGAGCAGTACCTGTGGGCCGTCAACGCCGAGCAGCAGGCGACGCCGAAGTCCGTCGTCGGCACCATCGAGTTCATCGAGGAGAAGGACGTCCCGGCGGTGTTCTGCGAGTCGACCGTCTCCGACGAGGCGATGCAGCAGGTCGCCCGGGAGTCGGGCGCCACGTTCGGCGGGACGCTCTACGTCGACTCGCTGTCCGAGCCGGACGGCCCGGTGCCGACGTACCTCGACCTCCTGCGCCACGACGCCGACACGATCGTCGCCGGGCTGACGCGTGCCGGGGACGACGCGTGACGGCCACGCGACGACCCTCGTCCGAGACCCCCGCCGCCCCCGGTGAGCGGCCCGCGCCGGGCGAACGTGCGTCGTCGGGCACGCCGGCGATCGAGGTGCGCGACCTCACCGTGCACTACGGGGACGTGCTCGCGCTCGACGGCGCGACCGTCACCCTGGGGTCCTCGCACGGGCCAGGTACCGTCTGCGGGCTCGTGGGCATGAACGGCTCGGGGAAGTCCACCCTGTTCAAGGCCGTCATGGGCATGGTCCGCCCGGACCGCGGCACGGTCCTGGTCGACGGCGCACCCCCCGCGCGCGCCCGCCGCGCCCAGGCGGTGGGGTACGTCCCGCAGAGCGAGGACGTCGACTGGGCGTTCCCGCTGAGCGTGCGCGACGTCGTCATGACGGGCCGCTACGGCTACCAGGGGTTCACGCGACGCACGCGACCGGCCGACCGCGACGCCGTCGCGCACGCGCTCGACCGCGTCGAGCTCACCGACCTCGCCGACCGGCAGATCGGCGCGCTCTCCGGGGGCCAGCGCAAGCGCGCGTTCGTCGCGCGCGGGCTCGCGCAGGGCGCGACGATCCTGCTGCTCGACGAGCCGTTCGCCGGGGTCGACAAGCGCAGCGAGGCGACGATCACCACGCTGCTGCGCGAGCTCGCCGCAGGCGGCGCGACCGTGCTCGTCTCGACCCACGACCTGCACGCGCTGCCCGAGCTCGCGGACGAGGCCGTGCTGCTCCAGCAGCGCGTCCTGCTGCACTCGACGCCCGCGGAGGTCCTGCGGCCCGAGAACCTCGCGCTCGCGTTCGGTGTGGAGGTGGCACCGTGAACGGCTTGCTCGAACCCCTGCTCGAGCCGCTGTCGTTCGAGTTCCTGCGGACCGCGCTCGCCGTGACCGTGACCGCCGGGATCGTGTGCGGCGTGCTGTCGTGCTGGCTCGTGCTCGTCGGGTGGTCGCTCATGGGCGACGCCGTCTCGCACGCCGTGCTGCCCGGCGTCGTGCTCGCGTACGTGGTCGGGGCGCCTTTCGCCCTGGGTGCGCTGGTGTTCGGGCTGCTCGCCGTCGTGCTCATCGGCGCGGTCCGGGACACGAGCCGCGTGAAGGAGGACGCGGCCATCGGGGTCGTGTTCACGACCCTCTTCGCGCTCGGCCTCGTGCTCATCTCCGTGACGCCGAGCCAGACCGACCTCAACCACATCCTCTTCGGCAACCTCCTCGGCGTCTCGCGCGCCGACCTGCTGCAGGTCCTGGTCCTCGGCGCGGTGACGCTCGCGATCGTCGTGCTCAAACGGCGCGACCTCACGCTCTACGCGTTCGACCCGACGCACGCGCACGCGATCGGGCTGTCCCCACGGCGGCTCGGCGCGCTGCTGCTCGGTCTGCTCGCGCTGACGGTCGTCGTGGCGCTGCAGGCGGTGGGCGTCGTGCTCGTCGTCGCGCTGCTCATCACGCCCGGCGCGACCGCGTACCTCCTCACCGACCGGTTCTCACGGATGCTGTGGATCTCGCCGCTCGTCGCGGCGGTGTGCGGCGTCGTGGGCATCTACGTGAGCTTCTACCTCGACACCGCGTCCGGCGGGACGGTCGTCGTGGCGCTGGGGGTGGCGTTCGCGCTCGCGTACCTGTTCAGCCCGCGCCACGGCGTGGTCGGGAGCCGCCTGGCCGCCGCCCGACGCCGACGGCTCGTCCGCGCCTGACCGGTCGGCCCCGGCGGGCCCGCCGGACCGCGTCGGACAGGTCACCCTCGTGCGCTGTGTGCGAAATCTCCACAGATTCGCCCTCGATTCCCTGGTCGTTCCCAGGAACGACCCGCAGAATTGTCCTCATGTCAGCGAGGACGAGCGAACCCACGACGCCGCAGCGCACGCGCACGTCCGCCCGGTTCGCCGCGGCGAGCCTGCTCGCACTGGCCATGATGCTCCCGATGTGCTCGACCGCGAGCGCCGCCGAGGTCCAGCAGCTCATCGCCGACGCACAGGTCCAGACCGAGACCATCGGGGACGACCTCGACCGCGTCCACGACCAGCTCCCCGCCCTGCACCCCGTGCTCCGCAACGACGTGCTCGA
>CAZFUQ010000325.1:0-4214 GCA_964521905.1 uncultured Cellulosimicrobium sp. | reverse complement strand
GCACGAGACGGCGTGGCGGCTCGAGCACCTCGCCGACGGCGTCCTCAGCTGGACCTCCCCGTCGGGCGCCGTCTACCTGTCGGAGCCCGCGACACGCATCACCCCGGACCCGGACCTGGCCCCTCCCGATCCACCGCCTGACCTCGACGAGCTCGTCCTGCCGCCACCCATGACCCCGCCTTCCCTGCATCTCATCTGATTCATCGGAGCGCTACGCCGCTTCTGAATCAGTAGTGATTCATGACCTGCCAACCGACGGAGTGAATCAGATATGAGCGGGCATACGCCGTGGTTCCGCGCACGCACGACGGCGGCTCTGGGCTCCGCAGTGCGACGTGCCCGGCAGGTTGCCGTCCTGTCGCAGGACGAGCTTGCTCGGCGCGCCTCGACGTCGCGGCCGACGGTGTCTCGTCTCGAGCGTGGGAAGGCCGTGGCGAGCTCGACCCTCCTCGACGTCGCAACAGCGTGCGGCTACGAGCTCGTCCTCGTTCCTCGAGGCGCCAGGATCACCGTCGAGGAGCGCTCAGGCGACGGCGAGCCGTGAGCGTCGCGCCCGACGTCCTCGCGGTCCACCTTCGAGGTGATCCGCCCGGCGAGGTCCGGCGGCTCCGGAACGGTCGACCACGCCTGCCGCACCCTGACCACGTCGACCTTCTGGCGGTCTCGCACCAGAGACCTCCGCCGTTCTCCCTTTCGGCTTGACCGACAGCAATGGGTGTCCGTACGGTGTCCGTACGACTTTAGTCCTGGGAGAGATCATGGCGACCACACGCCAGACCAAGAATCAACGCATCGAGGTCCGCGCCACCGAACGCCAGGAAGCACTGGTCCGGCAGGCTGCCGCCGCGAGCAATCGAACCGTCACGGAGTTCATCCTCTCGTCCGCGATCGAGCAGGCGGAGCGCGTGCTCGCCGAGCGTCGATGGTTCACCGGGCCGTCCGACGAGTACGAGGCGTTCCTCCGCCTCCTCGACGAGCCGCTCCCCTCGACCGACGCGTTCGAGAAGCTCTGGTCGCGCCCGTCGCCGTTCGGGCAGCCGTTCACCCCGAACGCTCGATGAGCGACGGGGCCCTCGAACCTCCGCGTCGCCTGCGGCGGGACGACGACCGGGACGACTTCGAGAGCGGCGCGAGCGAGCTGGACGACTGGTACCGGCGCTTCGCATGGGAGAACCAGCAGGCCAACAACGCCGTCACCTACGTCACGACCTGGCAGGGCGCGACCATGGGCTACTACGCGATCGCCATGGCCGGTTACGCGACGACGGACCTTCCCGAGGGTCTGCGGAAGAACCGTCCGAGCCAGACTCCGTGCCTCCTGCTCGCCCGGCTCGCCGTGGACCTGAGGGCGCAGAAGAAGGGCATCGGTGCCGCGCTGCTCCGCGACGCGCTGGAACGATCCTTCGCGTTGAGCGAGAGCGTGGGTGCCGCCGCACTGCTGATCCACTGCCGAGACGATCGGGCGCGCGACTTCTATCTCGCGAACGGCGACTTCATCGCGTCACCGCTGGAGCCGATGCACCTGGTTCTCCCGATGAAGGAGATCCGGAGACGCCTCCGGAATCCGGTGCCGTGAGCAACGCTCGCACGTGCTCGCCCCAAGCGCCCGGCGCGTAGGACCGCACGACGAACCGACCGGCCCGCGCCTCTTCCGGGTCCCAGAACCAGCCACCGGGACCCGGCGCGACCGCCGCACGCACGCATCTCTCCTCTGCCACGTCCCGGCCCTCGATCAGGAGGCTGATCGTCGCCCTGTCGACGGCCACCGCGGACGCGACGTCCGGCGGCACGTCCCCCAGCCGGTCGAGCAGGTCCGAGGCACGTCGCGGGTCCGTCGGGATGAGGCAGAAGGCGTGCGCGACGACGAGCCACGGGTTGTCCGGAGCGACCCGAGCCGACCTTCGAGCCAGGTCGAGAGCCTGGTCCAGCTCACCGTCCCGCACGAGGCCGACGACGAGCTCGATCACCTCGCTGGCTCGCAGTCCGTCAGCGACCAAGTCGTCGCCGACCTTGCCGGTCAGTCGGCGATCCATCGCGTCGAGAAGATCTGCCTCGGACACGAGGCGTTCCGCGAGCATCGACTCCGGCAACCCGACCCGAGCACCGATTGCGTCCGGGCGTCTCCGGTACAGCAGTTCCCACTGCAACGACGAGCCGCGCCACTCGTCGAGGTAGGTCTCCGTGAACCTGTCGACGATCCAGACCGTCGCGGTCTCACCGCCGGTGATCGTCAGCTCGTCCTCGACGACGTCGGCGGGGAGGTAGTCCTCGAACCGCCACCCGAGCAGATGCGCCACGGACGCCTCACGGACCCACCGACGCACCCCTTCGCCGACCTGCCCGTGCAGTGCGGTGATGATCGTGTCGGCGACCGACACCTCACCGGCCTGGGCGATCGGCTCGGCGTCGAGCAACCCGAGCCACGGCTCGAGCAGCGCCCCTTCTCCCCGCCCCGCCTGCCCGTCGCGCGCGAGGACCCAGTGCGTCGCGACGTGGATCACGACTCTCCGAACGAGATACCGGCCCAACGCCGTGCGGAGCACGGCATTCGCCGGGAGGCCCCTCTCCGCGAGCCGGGCGAGCGCCGTCGTCGTCTGCAGGGTCCGCCGCAATGGATCTCGCGTCGGGGGCTCGCCCACACGATCCTTGACGAGGCGCAGGAGAGCGACCGTCGGCCAGGTCTCGTCGGGCCAGGCCATTCCCTGGTCGAGCAGCGCCCGCCGCGCGTCGAACTCCGACGCCCGAGGGTCGCGGTGCTGAGATCGATGAAAGGCGAGCGCGCTCGCGCATGCCTGCGTCCCCCCACACGGGTCGTGTGAGGCGGCCGCACAGGCGCCGACATTCCGTTCGAGTACCCATGTCACGAGCTCAACACTCATCGCGCCCCCTGGCCTGGATTGCTGCATCCCGTCGGACCGTCGCGAGCGACCTTACGACGAGCCTCCGACGACGCCCCCGGACGACGCGTCGAACGGCTGGTCCTTGGCCCACCAGAGGAAGTCCGCCGCGTGCTGCTGGTTCTCGAACCCGTCACCGACGAGTGCCCTCAGGAGAGTGTTGCTCCACACGATGAACCGACCGATGGTCCAGGTGACGCGGTGCGGGTCCGGCAGCTCGACGCCCCAGATCGCGCGTGCGACCTCGACCTTCCCGGCCGTGCCGGTGTACTTGAGGATCGTCAGGTACTCGTCGGGGTGGACGATGCACAGCACCTTGGTCAGCAGCGCCTCCTTGAACCCCTTCATCCCGAGCGACGTGGTGTCGTCGATCAGCTGCGTCAGCCGGTCCTCGAGCGGCGTGGACTCCGGGCCGCGGAGCAGGTGCTCGACGGCCGTGCGCACCTGCGCGGCAGCCGCGTTGTCGCCGATCCGGTTCCACTCGGTGTTGAACACGGACATGTTGCCCGGGTTCGCCCCGACGGACAGGTTCGCGAAGTCCTTGAGGTCCTGAGGCGCTGCCGTCGGCAGACCTTCAGCACTGAAGATGCGCTGGTACTTCGCCCAGAAGGGCGCCACGGCAGGGTCAGGTGTCGGGCTGTCCGCGAGGAACGTGGCCTTGAGCTTCCGCGCGTGCTCGACCCGTTCCGGTGCGACGTCCTCGGGGCGCGGGAAGGTCGTCCGCAGCTCGTCGTAGGTCGGCAAGGGTCTCGGGCGCGTCGGCGCGTTCGCCGTCCCGCGCACCCACGTGTGCCCGCACTCGACACAGCTGACCCGACGGCGCCCGTCCGACAGGACGTCGACCAGGTCGACGTCGTCCGACCCGCACGCGCTGCACACGAGGTCGGCGATCACGGCTGCACCTCCGAGGGACCAGCAGGCAACCGCCCCGCGGCGAGGAAGCGCTCGGCCGCTGTCAGGTTCTCGACGACGGCGAGACCGTCACCGTCGCCGACCAGCCGGACCTCGCCGACGGAGTCGGCGCCTCCGGCGCCGCTGTCGATCATCGATGTCCCCTTCCGAGGGTCGGGAGGCCGCCACGGGACTCGCGGGCGCGGTAGAGCGTGTCGTCGAGGTCCTCGCCGGCCGGGCCGTCGTCGAGGTCGAGGATCGCGCGCTCACGGAAGCGGGCCTCGCGACGCTCGAGATAGGTCGGGCGGTCCTCGTCCGTCTCGTCCCGGGCACGACGGCGCGGGGTCTCCACCAGGGAGTCCGGGTCCGGCGCGCTCAGGCTCGCGGCGGTCGGGGCTGCCCCGTTCCGGGTAATCCTGCTCGACG
>CAZFUQ010000324.1:3444-4242 GCA_964521905.1 uncultured Cellulosimicrobium sp. | reverse complement strand
GCACGATGAGCATGCGCGGGCCCGAACGGTGCTCGCCGATGACGTTCGCGGCGAAGCCCGCGGCCTCCTCGGCGGCGGTCCACGCGCCGAGCGACTGACGGATCGGGATCACGTCGTTGTCGATCGTCTTCGGCAGGCCCACGACGGTGAGCTCGTAGCCGTTCTCGTGCAGGTACGCGGCGAGGTCGGCCGCGGTCGTGTTCGTGTCGTCGCCGCCGATGGTGTGCAGGACGTCGACGCCGTCCGTCTTGAGCTGCTCCGCGGCGACCTGCAGCGGGTCCTGCCCCTCCTGGACCAGGCCGCGCTTGACGCAGTCGGCCGCGTTGGTGAGCTTCACGCGCGAGTTGCCGATCGGCGAGCCGCCGAAGCGGTGCAGGATGCCGGCCTGCTTGCGGCCCTCGTCGTCCACGACGATCTTCGTGCCCGTGAGCAGGCCGTGGTAGCCGTACTGGTAGGCGATGATCTCGATCTCCGGGTCGAGCTCCGTGTACCGCTCGATGAGACCCCCGACCGCGGAGGACAGGCACGGGGCGAAACCGCCCGCGGTGAGGAGGGCGACGCGACGAACCGACATGTGAACTCAGAACCTCTCGTAGGACGGATCCATGGCCGGACGGACACGGTCCGGCGGGTGTGGCGGTGTGCGTCGCGGACCCGAGGCCCGGCGCGACCGGCCGAGGATCAGTCTACTGACGCCGCGCCGGGCTCCGACGGCGGTTCCGGGACCTGGACGTCGGGCGCGGGCCGTCCACCGGGGGCGCCGCCCGCCGGCTCGACGCCGTCGGTGTGGCCCGCGGC
>CAZFUQ010000324.1:1573-3434 GCA_964521905.1 uncultured Cellulosimicrobium sp. | reverse complement strand
CATGATCTCGTCGGCCACGGCGCGCAGGATGAACCGGTCGTTCTCCATGCCGCGGTAGCGCGAGAAGTCGAGCGGCTCGCCGACGACGATCCCGATCCGCATGGGGGTCGGGATCACCTTGCCGATGGGCTGGGCGATGTTCGTCCCGACCATCGCGATCGGGATCACCGGGGCGCCGGACTCGAGCGCGAGCCGCGCGACGCCCGTCTTGCCGCGGTAGAGCCGCCCGTCGGGGCTGCGCGTGCCCTCGGGGTAGATCCCGAACAGGTCGCCCTCGCGCAGGACGCGCAGCCCCGTCTCGAGGGCCGCCTCGCTCGCCTTGCCGCCCGCCCGGTCGACGGGGATCGTGCCCACGCCGCGCATGAATCCGGCCGTGAGACGGCCTTTGACCCCCGTGCCCGTGAAGTAGTCGGACTTCCCGAGGAACTGGACCTTGCGATCGAGCACGAGCGGGAGGATGAAGGAGTCGATCACCGCGAGGTGGTTCCCCGCGAGGATCGCGCCGCCGCTCTCCGGCACGTTCTCCACGCCCCGCGTCCAGGGACGGTAGAGCAGCCGCAGCAGCGGGCCGACCATCACCTGCTTCATGAACCAGTAGAACAACGTTCCTCCTCGCGGGGTCCCGGCGCGGGACGTGCATCCGACTCTAGAGTGATTGCCATGGCCGCACCGAATGCCCAGCCGGACTCCCCGCAGCCCGACGACGTCCCCGACCCCGTGCCCGACGACGCGTCCGGGCCCTCGGAGCACCCTGCCGAGCGCCCGGACGGGCAGGACGGAGCGAGCGCGCCCGCGGGCGGCGAGGCGCGCGAACCCGCGCTCGACGTCGACGCGCGGTGGGCCGGGATCGTGGCCGAGCTCTCCGACCTGAAGGACCTCGACGGCACCACCGCGGACGGCGAGACCGACGGCACGAGCGCGGGGACGGCGTCGGGCAGCACGGACGAGGCCCCGCGCGGGCCGCGTGACGTGCTCGGGTCCGTGCCGGTCGCGCCGTGGGTACGCACCGGACCGCGGGACTGGCCCGCGACACCGGAGGTGGAGGCGATCGAGGAGGCCGAGAGCCACTTCGTGCCGCCGGACCCGCCGCTCGTGCTCGGGCGCGACCCGCTGCTCACCATGGCGTGGGCGGTCGCCGTCGGCGTGCCGATCCTGCTGCTCGTGGTGCTCGTGGTCGCGCGGCCGTACCCCGTGATCGTGGCGCAGGTCGGCGGGGCGGCGTTCCTCGCCGCGCTCGCCGTGCTCGTCTGGCGCATGCCGCACCGCCGCGACGACGACGACCAGGGGCCGGGCGCGGTCGTCTGACGGCTCCCGAGCGCGTCGGACGGTGCGGAGCACGGCACGCCGGGTCGCGCTCCGCGACCCGGCGTCCGGGACGGGCTCAGCGGCGCGCGAGGTCGGCGGCCCCGACCATGCCGGCCTCGTTGCCGTGCTCGGCGAGCTCGATCCGCGCCTCGGGCCGGTGCCCGCGCGCGGAGAGCTGGTCCGCGAACGCCCGGCGCACGGGCTGGAGCAGCAGGTCGCCCGCCGCCCCGACGCCGCCGCCGATGACGATGAGCTCGGGGTCGAGCAGCGCGGTCACGGACGCCGCGCCCTCGCCGATCCAGCGGCCCAGGTTCGCGAGCAGCTCGACGGCGAGCCCGTCGCCCTCCTGGGCGGCCTGCGTGATCTGCGGCCCGCTGAGCTTCTCCGGGTCTCCCCCGCAGATCTCCAGGAGGCGCGTCGCGCGGTCGGGCTGCGCGATGAGGGCGCTCTGCCCGTCACGCACCAGGGCGCGGCCGGACGCGTACTGCTCCCAGCAGCCCTCGTGGCCACGTGCGCGTGGTGCCCGGCGGGCACTACTGCGGCTGCGGCCACGAGG
>CAZFUQ010000324.1:0-1563 GCA_964521905.1 uncultured Cellulosimicrobium sp. | reverse complement strand
GCTCACGGTCCACGACGATCGCGCCGCCGAGGCCGGTCCCGACCGTGAGCATGAGCATGTCCGTCGCGTCGCGGCCCACGCCGAACTGGAACTCCGCCCAGCCCGCGGCGTTGGCGTCGTTCTCCACGACGATCTCCACGTCCGTGTCGCCGATGAGGTCGCGCACGTTGCGCGCGAGCGGGTACTCGCGCCACGCGATGTTCGGGGCGAAGAGCACCGAGGTGCGGTCCGGGCTGACGAAGCCGGCCGCGGCCAGCCCCATCGCGCCGACCTCGTGGTCCGCGGTGAGCTCGGCGTACACGTCGGCGATCGCGCGGTCGATGCTCGCCACGTCGTCGGGCTCGGTGTCGCGGCGCGTCTGGGCGAGGATCTCGCCCTTCTCGTCGACGACCCCGGCCGCGATCTTCGTCCCGCCGATGTCCACACCGATGGCGTGCATGTCCCGTCCTCACTCGCTCGGTACCGCTGACTGAAGGGCTGACTGCCGACGCGGTGGGCGCGGTGGCGGACCTCGCGGCCCCGCGCCCGGGCCGGTCCCGCCGGAACTCCGCACCCGTCCGAAACGTTGCGCAAGCAGCGCACAGCAGCTGAAGCCTACCGACTTCGGGAGGTCACCGGCACGCACCGCCACTGGGTAGGGTTCTCCCACCGTCGACTACTGCCACTGGAGCCAGCATGGACGAGATCAGTGCCCCACGGATCGTCGAAGTCGATCCGTCGAAGAACCTCAACGACCTCCTCGCGTCGCGCGTCGCGGCCGACCCCTCGGCGCCCATGGTCGAGCGCCCCACCGGACCGGGCGGCGCCTGGGAGGCGCTCAGCGCCCGCGAGTTCGACGCCGAGGTCGTCGCCGTCGCGAAGGGGCTCGTCGCGCGGGGGGTCGAACCGGGCGACGCGGTCGGCATCATGTCGCGCACGCGCTACGAGTGGACGCTCCTCGACTGGGCCACGTGGGCCGCGGGCGCGGTGCCCGTGCCGCTCTACGAGACGTCCAGCGCCGAGCAGGTCCAGTGGATCCTCTCCGACGCCGACGTCCGCCTCCTCGTCGCCGAGACCGACGCGCACGCCGAGACCGTCGCGGAGGTGCGCGACCAGACGCCCACGCTCACCGACGTGCTCGTCATCGACTCGGGCGCGATCGCGACGCTCGTCGCCGAGGGCGCGCGCGTCGACGACGCGGAGATCGCGCGCCGTCGCACCCTCGCCTCCTTCCCCGACGTCGCGACGATCATCTACACGTCCGGCACCACGGGTCGGCCCAAGGGCGCCGAGCTCACGCACGAGAACTTCTACTCCCTCACGGTCAACGCCGTCGCGGCGGTGCCCGAGGTGTTCGCCGAGCCGGGCGGGCGCACGCTGCTGTTCATGCCCCTGGCGCACGTGTTCGCGCGCTTCATCGGCGTGCTCGTCGTGGCGGGCGGCACCGTGCTCGGGCACACGCCCGACACGAAGACGCTGCTCGAGGACCTCGGGACGTTCAAGCCGACGTACCTGCTCTCGGTGCCGCGCGTGTTCGAGAAGGTCTACAACTCGGCCGAGCAGAAGGCCGCGGCGGGCGGCAAG
>CAZFUQ010000323.1:0-4246 GCA_964521905.1 uncultured Cellulosimicrobium sp. | reverse complement strand
ACTGCACGTGCATGAGGCCGGGGACCTTGCTGCCCGGGTCGGCGTCACGGTAGAAGTGCACGCCCTGGACGAGGGACGATGCGCAGTTGCCTACGCCGACGATGGCGACGCGGATGGAGGTCATCCTCGCTCCTTGGTGTTCGTTGTTCCAGGGTCCTCGGGACGCCTCGCGCCGTCGGGCTCCTGCTCGGATGGTTCCGCAGGATGCGGGGTGCTGCTGGTCCGCGCGCGGGTGGTGCTCCGGGAGTGCCCGTAGCTCCGGTCGCGCTCGGTGGTGATGAGACCGTCGAGCCAGCGCACCTCGCGCTCGACCTGCTCGAGTCCGTGGCGCTGCAGCTCGAGCGTGTACTCGTCGAGCCGCTCGCGGGTGCGGGCCGCGGACTCCCTGACCGCCTCCAGCCTCTCCGTGAGCCGGGTGCGCCGGCCCTCGAGGATGCGGATGCGGGTCTCGGCGTCGGTCTGCGCGAAGAACGCGAACCGGACGTCGAAGCTCTCGTCCTCCCAGGCGGCGGGCCCGGAAGAGGCCAGCACGCTCTGGAGGTGCTCCTTGCCCTCGGCCGTCAGCTCGTAGACGATGCGCGCGCGCCGTCCCGACAGGGCGGGAGCGAGCGCCGTCTGCGCGGCGGACTGCTCGGTGCCGGTGATGAGCCCGCGGGCCACCATCGACTTGAGGGCGGGGTAGAGCGAGCCGTAGGACAGCACCCGGAACGAGCCGAGCATGATGTTGAGCCGCTTGCGCAGCTCGTAACCGTGCAGCGGCGACTCGTTGAGCAGGCCGAGGATGGCGGTCTCGAGCACCGGCGTCTTGCTGCGCACGTCCACCTCCTGGCACTGTCTCGGGTCGTCCTGACGAGCCCTGTGCGACTCGATGTATCGAGTCGATACATCGACAGGTTAGGTCCGATCGAGGTGTCGTGCAATCTTCGGCGACGACGGCGCGTCCCGCCAGAGATGTGAAGGACCCGCGAAGGCGGGGGGACGTCGCGGCGAATCAATGGCGGACGATCGCCCGCGAGAGGCTCGAGGCCCTTGTGGTGACAGGGCGGGGCCCTATTGTTCAGGGTGGTCCGGCGTGTGCCACCCCGGGTCCGACGGACGCCCCTCGCCAGAGGCGGGGGACCGGCGTCGGGCAGGTGGTCGCCGCGGCGGGCCGCGAGCGGGAACCGCGAACCGCGCGGCTCCTGCTCTCCCGTGCCCCCCCAGAGGAAGGTTGACCGTGGCGCGATCCACGAGGACGAACGGACGGACGAGCCCCCGCGGGCGCCGTCGGTTCTTCGACTACCCGCGCTCGCGCGTCAAGGGCTTCCGCCGCTGGCTGCCGTCGTGGCGCGTGGTCGTCGGGACGATGCTGACGGGGGTCGCGCTCGTCGCCGGCGTGCTCGTCGCGGCCTGGTACACGACCGAGGTGCCGGACTCGCTCCCGGAGGTCGAGCGGCAGACCTCGACGGTCTACTGGGGCGACGGCACGACGCAGATGGGGACGTACGCCGTCGAGAACCGCGAGATCGTCGAGTACGACACGCTGCCCGACTACGTGGGCAACGCCGTCGTCGCGTCCGAGGACAGCACGTTCTGGACCAACTCGGGCGTGGACTTCTTCGGCATCCTCCGCGCCACGTACAACAACATCAAGGGCGGCAGCCGTCAGGGTGCCTCGACGCTCACCCAGCAGTACGTCGAGCGGTACTACACGAGCACGGTCACCGACTACGCGGGCAAGGCCCGCGAGGCGATCCTCGCGCTGAAGATCACGCAGCAGCAGGACAAGGCCGACATCCTCGGCAACTACCTCAACACCATCTTCTTCGGCCGGGGGGCTTACGGCATCCAGGCCGCCGCGCAGAAGTACTACGGGGTGAACGCCGCCGACCTCACGCTCTCGCAGTCGGCCATGATCGCCGGCGTCATCCCGTCGCCGAACAACTGGGACCCTGCCGTCAACCGTGAGCAGGCAGAGATCCGCTGGAAGCGCACGCTGAACCTCATGCTCGAGGACGGGCACATCGACAAGGCCCAGCACGCCGAGGCCTTCGCGGCCGGGTTCCCCGAGACGATCGAGTACGTCAAGTCGAACAAGTACGCCGGGACGACCGGCTACCTGCTCGCCCTGGCCGAGGAGGAGCTCGCGGACAGCGACCTGGCGATCGACAGCGACGACCTGTCCACGGGCGGGTACACCGTCGTGACGACGATCGACCAGACGATGCAGAACGCCGCCGTCGCGACCATCGACTCGCTCCCGCAGGAGAGCCGCGGGGACGCGAACCCGATCTCCCCGAACCTGCGGGCCGCGCTCGTGTCGATCGACCCGAACGACGGGTCGATCCGTGCCCTCTACGGCGGCTCCGACTTCCTGGAGAACCAGTACAACAACGCGACGAAGGGTGCCGCCCAGGGCGGCTCCACGTTCAAGCCGTTCACGCTCGTCGCGGCGCTCGAGGACGGGCACACGCTCGACGAGACGTACGACGGCGACCAGCCCAAGACGTTCCCGGGCGCCAACGACGGTGCGGACTGGAAGGTGCGCAACTTCGGTGACGTGCCGTACGGGAACATCGATCTCGTCACGGCGACGGCGAACTCGGTGAACACCGTGTACGCGGCGCTCAACATCGAGACAGGGCCGGCGAAGACCGCCGAGGTCGCGACGCGCCTGGGCATCGAGGACGGCAAGGTCGCGTCGAACGCCGCGAACGTGCTCGGTACCGCGACGGTGACGCCGCTCGAGCTGACCAACGCGTACGCGACCATCGCGGCGGGCGGGCTGAGGTCGACGCCGCACATCGTCTCGCAGGTCCTCAACTCTCGCGGCGATCTCATCTACCAGGCGCCGGGAGCGGACAAGCGCACGCAGGAGTTCGAGACGGACACCATGGCGGCGACGCAGTACGCGCTGTCCCAGGTCGTCGAGCAGGGCTCGGGCGAGCCCGCGCAGGCCCTCGGGCGTCCGGCCGCCGGCAAGACCGGTACGTCGAACGAGAACAGGTCGGCGTGGTTCGCCGGCTTCACGCCCGGGCTGGCCACCGTCGTGGGTCTCTACCAGTCCGGCGAGAACAACGAGCAGGAGCAGATCACGCCGTTCGGCCGCTGGGCGGACATGCGCAACCCCGAGATCACGGGTGGCTCGTGGCCGGTCGAGGCGTGGACGTCGTACATGCAGGCGGCGACGGCGAACCTGCCCGTCGGCGAGTTCCTGCAGTACACGCCCCCGAAGCCGCAGCCCACCCAGACCCCGACGGAGACCGCGACCGAGGAGCCGACGGACGAGCCGACCCAGACGGAGACCCAGGAACCGGAGCAGCCGGAGAACGTCACGGTGCCGAACGTGGTCGGGATGGACGTCCAGGCGGCACGCTCCGAGCTGCAGCGACTGGGGCTGAAGGCCAACGTCACGGAGGAGTTCTCCGACCAGCCGCGCGGCGTCGTCATCAGCCAGTCGACGCTGAGCCAGGTCCCACCGAGCTCGACGATCTCGATCGTCGTCTCGAAGGGGGCCGACCCGGGACAGCAACCGGACCCGGAACCCACCCAGACCGAGACGCCCGGCGACGGCGACGGCGACGGCGACACCGGCGGCGGTAACGGCGGTAACGGCGGTAACGGCAACAACAACGCCGGCGGCTGATCGGTCGTCACGAGCCGCAGATTTCCGGGGGCTCGCGCCGAGCGGGTACCCTGGGGAGCCGCTGCCCGCACGTCGGGCAGCAGCACGAATGCATGAACCCTCCTGTCACGGAGAGACCGTGACCGCGAAGACCAGAGGAGGTGGGTTATCCGCATGCGTCAGTACGAACTGATGATCATCCTCGACCCCGAGATCGAGGAGCGCACCGTCGCCCCGTCGCTCGACAAGTACCTGTCGGTCATCAAGACCGACGGGGGCTCCGTCGACAAGGTGGACATCTGGGGTCGTCGCCGCCTGGCGTACGACATCAACAAGAAGTCCGAGGGCATCTACGCGGTCGTCGACTTCACGTCGACGTCCGACACCGCCAAGGAGCTGGACCGTCAGCTCGGCCTCAACGAGGTCGTCCTGCGGACCAAGATCCTTCGCACGGACGCTCGCTGACCCTCCCCGCGTCCCCTCTCGGCTCGTCTCCCACAGGTCTGCCGCACGCCGTAGCGCGTGTGGGCGCCGCGTGATGGGATGGCCGACGCGAGACCCGTTACGAGCACGAACGCGACGATGCTGACGACACACGAAGGAGCTGGCCATGGCAGGTGACACCGTGATGACGGTGTCACC
>CAZFUQ010000322.1:0-4257 GCA_964521905.1 uncultured Cellulosimicrobium sp. | reverse complement strand
AGCGGCGGCTCCAACCCGCGGCTCGGGTGCCGCGAGGTCGACGTCGGGAACGAGCCGCCCCGGGGCGCGCTCGACCTCGTCGAGCCGGCCGGGCCGGGGGCGTTCCGGGTCCGTGGATGGGCCTTCGACCCGGACACGTCGGCGCCCATCTCGGTTCACGTGCGCGTCGACGGAAGGGCCGTGCGTGCACTCACGGCGCAGCACCCTCGACCCGACGTCGCCCGGGTCTTCGGACGGTCACCGAACCACGGCTACGACGCCGTCGTCGCCACGACGGGCGGCCGGCACACCGTGTGCATGTACGCGATCGACGCGGCCGGCGGTGCCAACCCTCTGATCGGGTGCCGCGAGGTCGACGTGCCGAACTCTCCCCCCGAGGGAGCGGTCGACGGCGTGGACGCATCGGTCGGTTCCGCGGTGCCGGGCAGCACCCGCACCGGCGCCGTCCGAGCGACCGGCTGGGCGTACGACCACGACGCGACGACACCGGTCACGGTCCGCCTCCTCCTGGACGGGGTCGAGCGGCAGAGGTCGACGGCGGGCCGCACACGTGACGACGGCACGGCACTGCCCTCGCCGACGTCGGGCTTCGCCCTCGAGGCGAGCGCCGCACCCGGCGTCCGGACGGTCTGCGTCGAGGCGCTCGACGTCGGCCCGTCGGTGTGGTCCTCACTGGGCTGCCACGAGGTCACCGTCCCGACCGCAGCGCCGGTCGGCAGCGTGGACCTCGTCACCGGTACCGACGGCGGCGTGCGGGTCCGGGGCTGGGCGATGGACCCGGACACCCGAGGACCCGTCTCGGTGCACGCCTACGTCGACGGCCGACTGGTCTCGGGGTTCCTCTCCTCGGCACCCCGGCCCGACGTGGAACGGGTCTACGGCAACGGGCCCGACCACGGTTTCGACACGACGATCCCGACGGAGGCCGGCAGCCGACGGGTATGCCTCTACGCGATCGACTGGCCGGGCGGCCCGAACCCCCTCCTGGGTTGCTCCACGGTCACCGTGAGCTGACGTTCTCCTTCCGGGCGTCGGCCTCGTCGTCGGACGCCAGCACCTCGTGCAGCAGGTCCACGTACCGCCGTCCGACGCGGTCGACGGAGAACTCGTCCGCGCGGTCGGCGGCGTGCCGCCCGAGCTCCCGGCGGTACCGGTCGTCCTCCACGAGCCGCCGCAGCGCGTCCGTCAGAGCCCCGACGTCGCCGCTCGGGACCAGGACGCCGTCCTGGTCCGAGCGCACCGCCTCGTTGATGCCCGGGAGGTCCGACGCGACGACCGCGCACCCGGAACCCATCGCCTCCAGCAGGGCGACCGGCAGACCGTCCTTGTCTCCCGAGCTCGCGAGCACGGACGGGACGACGATGACGTCGTGCTGTCCGTAGATCCCGGCGAGCTCCTGGCGGCCCTGCTGACCCACGAAGCTCACGTCGAGCCCCGCGGCCCTCGCCTCGAGGTCTGCACGCAGCGGTCCGTCACCGACGACGGTCAGCGCTACTCCTGACAGCTCCGGCGCCCGCAGGGCGTCGAGCAGCACCGTCAGCCCCTTCTTCTCGACGAGGCGTCCGACGAAGAGGAGCCGGGCGGGTCCGGGCGTGTCCGGGCGCGCCGCCGCGACACGCGAGAAGACCGTGAGGTCGGCGCCCATGGGAGAGACGGTCGCCTCCCGTGCGCCGAGCTCGCGGACCAGGTCCGCCATCTCCTCGTTCATGACGGTGACCCGCGCAGCACGCCGCAGGACGAAGGACTTGAGCCGCTGCAGCGGTCCGGCCCGCAACGCGTACAGATCGCCGCCCAGCGTGGTCACGACCCGCGGGACGCCCGGCGCGACCAGGGTCGCGACGAGCGCCTGCGGGATGATCCAGTGCGCGTGCACGACGTCGGGACGGAAGTCACGGACGTGCCGACGCACCGCAACCGCCTCCGCCAGCATGAACGGGAGCACCTGGAGCCAACGGGAGCGGCGTGCGCGGAGGTTCTCGATGATGGCGCCGTCCGCGAGGTCCTCCCAGCGGGAGGGGAAGAACCGGAACCGGCGGACATCGACGCCCTGCACGACCTCGGTGGACCGCGAACCCGGAACCCGGGGGACGACGACTCGAACCTCGAACTCCTGCGCCTCGCGGACCGCGAGGTCGCGGACGAAGGCAGGCGTCCCGTCGTCCGGGCGTGCGGGGAACGTCGACGCGAGGACGAGGAGGCGTGGGCTACGGTTCTTCATGCACGTTCACCTGGAGGACCATGTCTGAAGCATCCCACACCCCCACGGCCGTCATCGTCGGTGCGAGGGGGTTCATCGGACGAGCCCTGGCACGACGGTTCCAGCGCGAAGGTGTCCCCACGACGGGCGTGACACGGAACGACCCGCTCGAACCGGGTGCTCCTGCCTGGGAGGACGTCCTCGGCGCGACGACGATCTACTGGTGCGCTTCCACGATCAACCCGTCCATCGCCGAGGAGAGCCCCGACCTCGTGCGCGCGGACCGCGAACGGCTGCGACGCTTCCTGGCCGACCTCGCCGGCTCCGGCTCGACGGCCCGCGTGGTCCTGCTCAGCTCGGGCGGCACGGTCTACGGCGACGCCGGCAGCCCACCGTACTCCGAGCGGACGGTCCCCCGCCCGACGACCGCCTACGGCCTCGCCAAGCTGGCGCTCGAGCGTGACCTGCGCGACTCGGGCCCCCCGACGTCCGTCGCGGTCCGGATCTCCAACGCCTACGGGCCCGGGCAGCGTGCCGCCCCGGGACAGGGCGTGCTGGGGCACTGGCTCCGCGCCGCCGCGGCCGGCCGCCCGATCCACGTCTTCGGCGATCTGCGGCCTGTGCGCGACTACCTGTACGTGGACGACCTGGTCGACGGCCTCGCGCGCGTCCACACCGCGACGGGAGCGCTGCCGCCGGTGGTCAACCTCGGGTCCGGCACGCCCACCACGCTGGGGGAGGTGCTCGCCGTCGTCCAGGACGTCGTCGCGGACGGCGCGGCAGAGGTCGAGATCGCCGCGGCCCGCTCGTTCGATGCCGACGCCGTCTGGCTCGACACGTCGACCGCTCGTTCGGCGCTCGGCTGGTCGGCGACCACGGACCTCCTGACGGGCACCCGGGCGATGTGGAGCTGGGTCCGGGACGGGGAGAGGCCGCTGTGAGCGCACGAGGACAGGAGCCCATCGACGTGACGTCGTCGGATCAGCTGCCGGGCGGCCCGGACAAGCCCGCACCCCCTCGCGGAAACCGCAGGAGGTGGGTGAACGCCGCCTTCGCCGTGGTCGCCGTGACTCTCCTGGTCGTCGCCGTCTGGGGCCAGAGGGAAGAGTTCCTCGAGGCCGCCGCGCGGCTGAGCTGGCAGACGCTCCTGGGCGCCTTCCTCCTGGGCTGCGTCGCGCTGTGCTTCAACGCCGCGGCCTGGTCCGCCGCGATGCGCGGCGTGGGGGCTCCGCTCCCCGTCGCGTGGGCGGCGCGGGTCTTCTTCGTGTCCCAGATCGGGAAGTACGTGCCGGGGAGCGTGTGGCCGGTGGTCACGCAGGTCGAGATGACCCGACGCCGCGGGATCTCGCGTTCTGCGAGCAGCACGGGTTCCCTCGTCGCGATGGCGGTCGGCGTGGTCACGAGCGCGTGCGTCGCCGCCGCGATCCTCGTCACCGCCACCCCCGACGGAGCCCGGACCTACTGGTACCTCCTGGCCCTGATCCCCGTCGGCCTGGTCGTGCTGTCACCACCGGTCCTGTCTCGCGTCCTCGGGCTCGTCGCCCGGGTCACGCGACGGAGCTACACGGCGCCGACCATCTCGTGGCGCGGCCTGGCGGGCGCCGTCGCCTGGTCGCTCGCGATGTGGTGCGCCTTCGGCGCCCACGCCTGGCTGATCCTGCGCGGCCTCGCCGCGACCTCCGGCGAGGCTGCCCCCGGGATCGTGCTGTCGACCGGCGCCTTCGCGTTCGCCTGGCTCGTCGGGTTCCTCGTGTTCCTCGCGCCGGCAGGTGTCGGCGCGCGCGAGGCCGCGCTCGTCCTTGCGTTCGCCGGGACGGTCGAGCCGGCGGACGCCCTCGTCCTCGCGATCGTCAGCCGTGTGCTGCTGACGCTGGTCGATGCGCTAGCGGCGCTCCTCGGCATTCTCATGGGCCGCCACCCGAGCTTCACCCAGGAGGACCGCTGAGGCCTCCTGGAGGTCGTCGAGGTCCAGCGTGGGGAGCTCGCGGTCGCGTGGGTACGGTGCCGGACCGTACTGGATCTCCTTGACACGCTCGAGCGTGTCCTCGAGCAGGACGCGA
>CAZFUQ010000321.1:2285-4266 GCA_964521905.1 uncultured Cellulosimicrobium sp. | reverse complement strand
CGCGCACCCCGCCGAAGCGCTCGAAGTAGTCGTCCATGAGCTTCTGCGCCTCGCCCACCTCGATGGTGAGCTGTTGCGAGAGCCCGAACGCCGAGAGCCCGTAGGCCAGACCGTAGGACATCGCCTTGATCTTCGACCGCATCGCCGGGGTCACCTCCGCGGCCGGGACCTCGAAGACGCGCGAACCTACGTAGGAGTGCAGGTCCTCGCCCGAGCGGAACGCCTCGATGAGCCCCTCGTCGCCCGACAGGTGCGCCATGATGCGCATCTCGATCTGGCTGTAGTCGGCGGTCATGAGCGTCTCGTAGTCCTCGCCCACCACGAACGCGCGCCGGATACGCCGGCCGGCCTCCGTGCGGATCGGGATGTTCTGCAGGTTCGGGTCGGTCGAGCTGAGCCGGCCCGTCGCCGCGATGGTCTGCTGGAACGTGGTGTGGATGCGCCCGTCGTCGGCCACCGACTTCAGCAGGCCCTCGACGGTCTGGCGCAGGCGTGACGCGTCGCGGTGCGCGAGCAGGTGCTCGAGGAACGGGTGCTGGGTCTTGGCGAACAGGTCGGCCAGCGCGGCCGCGTCCGTCGTGTAGCCGGTCTTGATCTTCTTCGTCTTCGGCATGCCGAGCTGGTCGAACAGCACCTCCTGGAGCTGCTTGGGCGAGCCGAGGTTCACCTCGCGCCCGATGACCGCGTACGCCTCGGACGCCGCCGTGGCGACGAGGTCCCCGAAGTGCTGCTCCAGCTCGCGCAGGTACTCCACGTCCGCCGCGATGCCGCGCTGCTCCATGCGCGCGAGCACCTGCGAGAGCGGCAGCTCGAGGTCGGTGAGCAGCGTCGTGGCGCCGCGGTCCTCGAGCTCGCCCGCGAGCACCTCGCCGAGCTGGGCGACCGCGAGCGCCCGGACCGCGTCGCGCTCCTGCTCGCCGTTGCCGTCGAGCGAGAGGTCGAGCGCGCCCTGCGCGTCGTTCCCCGCCTCCGTGTCCGGGCGCAGCTCGCGGTGCAGGTGCCGCACGACGAGGTCGCCGAGGTCGTAGCCCCGCTGGTCGGGGTGGCACAGGTAGGCGGCGAGCTCGGTGTCGAACGTCACGCCGGCGAGGTCGTACCCGCGTGCCGTGAGCTCGTGCCAGGCCGCCTTCGCGCCGTGCACGACCTTGGGCTGCTCCGGGTCGCGCAACCAGGCGGCGAGCGCCTCGTCGTCGGCGGGGAGGACGTCGGCGAGCTCGAGCGCCACGGCCGCGCCCGCGTCGTCGGACAGCGCGAGCGCCCACGCGTCCCCGCCGGCCGGCACGGCCTTCCCCGCCACCTCGACGCCCAGCCGGCGCCCTGCGCGCTCGCCGAGCCAGGCACCGAGGCCACCGGGCAGGACGTCCGCGAGCTGGACGTCGAAGCCGTCCTCGGTCTCGACCTCGCCCTCGGGAGCGATCGCGAACAGGCGGTCGCGCAGCGCGCGGAACTCCAGCGCGTCGAGCACGCGGTGCACGGCCTCACGGTCCCACGGGCGCGCGGCGAGGTCGTCGGGGCCGAGCGGGAGCTCGAGGTCGCGCAGGAGCGCGTTGAGCCGCCGGTTGAGCCGGACCTGGTCGAGGTGCGCGCGCAGGTTCTCCCCCGCCTTGCCCTTGATCTCGTCCGCGTGCTCGAGCAGGCCGTCGAGGTCGCCGTACGCGGTGATCCACTTCGCGGCCGTCTTGGGGCCGACGCCGGGGATGCCGGGCAGGTTGTCCGACGTCTCGCCCACGAGCGCCGCGAGGTCGGGGTAGCGCTCGGGCGGCACGCCGTACTTCTCGACGACCGCGGCGCTGTCCATGCGCGCGAGCTCGGAGACGCCCTTCTTCGGGTAGAGCACCGTCACGTCGGGGCCGACGAGCTGGAAGGAGTCCCGGTCCCCCGAGCAGACGAGCACCTCCATGCCGGCGGCCGCGCCCTGCGTGGCGAGCGTCGCGAAGATGTCGTCCCGACCCTCGAGCGCGAGGGCTACGAGGCGGACGAC
>CAZFUQ010000321.1:0-2275 GCA_964521905.1 uncultured Cellulosimicrobium sp. | reverse complement strand
GCGGGACCTGGCCGCGGAACGGCTCGGGCGAGGACTCGCGCGTGCCCTTGTAGCTCGGGAGGATCTCGGTGCGGAACGACTGCCGGCCCGCGTCGAACGCGACCGCGACGTGCGTCGGCTCCTCGTCCCGCAGGAGGTTGATGAGCATCGACGTGAAGCCGTACACCGCGTTGGTGTGCTGCCCCGTCGTCGTCGAGAAGTTCTCCGCAGGCAGGGCGAAGAACGCCCGGTAGGCCATGGAGTGTCCGTCGATGAGCAGCAGGCGGGGTCGCGCGGAGGTCGTCACGGGTGCCAACCTATCGCCCATGACCGACACGCACGGCCCCGACCGCACCCCTCGCACCGCCGCCCCGACTGGCCGGCCCACCCCGCCGCGACACGCCTACGAGGCCATGGGCCTGCGGACCGAGGGCACGCTCATCGAGCGCATGGGCATCGAGCTGGAGGAGGTCGGTGCCGACCGCGTCACCGCCCGGATGCCCGTCGCCGGCAACACCCAGCCGGCGGGGCTGCTGCACGGCGGGGCGTCCGTGGTGCTCGCGGAGACCCTGGGGTCGATCGCGGCACAGCTGCACGGCGGCCCGGGACGCGCCGCGGTGGGGATCGAGGTCAACGCCACGCACCACCGCGCGGTCCGCGACGGCTGGGTGCACGGCGAGGCGGTACCGGTGCACCGGGGACGGACCACGGCCAGCTACGAGATCGTCGTGACCGACGACGAGGGTCGGCGCGTGTGCACCGCTCGCCTCACGTGCATGATCCTCGCGCAGGGCTGAGCGAGGGCGCCTCGACAGGGCGGGCGCAAGGGGGCCGCGGGTTCAGCCGGGGAGGGTCTCGCGGGTCTCCGCCTGCTCCACGACGCCCGTGCTCTGGCGGTACTCCGCCTGGAAGTCGCGCAGGTCGACGGGTCCGGACATGGTCTCGGTCCGCGCACGACGGCGACGCGCGATGAGGTCCTCGAGGGATCGGGCCCCGCGCCGGGCCGGGCCGAGGTCGGTGGCGAGGCGGCGCTGGAGCACCGTGGTCTGGACGACACGGTGCCCGGCGACGGGACCGAACCCGAGCCGGGCCAGGAAGCGCTGGACGCCCCGCGAGCCGGGGATCGGCACGGAGTAGACGTAGGCGGCGCCCGCCGAGGCGGCGAGGTCCGCGGTCGCGCTGAGCAGTGCGTGGCCGACGCCGCGACGCCGCGAGTCCTCGCCGACGTAGATCGCCTCGACGTACAGGCTGGGCTCGTCCGCGAAGAGGTGCGGGTCGAGCACGCGCGCCAGGACGAACCCGACAGGGCGGCCCTCGAGCAGCGCGACCAGGACCCTGCCGCCGGGGATCGTGAGCAGGACCGACAGGTGCCGCACGAGGCGGTCCTCGTCGGGAGCGCAGAACTGGGCCCCGGACGCCGACTCGCGCCGGGCCTCGCCGCACAGCGACGCGACGCCGGGCAGGTCGTCACCGACCGCCGGCCTGACCTCCACTGCTGGGCGCACCGCGCTCCTCCTCGTTCGTACCGTGGGACCGACGGCACCGAGGGACGTGGGGCGTGAGTTGGTCCACGTCGCTCGGGCGGCCGTCGGCCGTCGACTGAGCTCTACGTGGCGACCGCGTTCACCGCCCCGGAACTGCTGGACGCCAGTCCAAGACGATAGTCCGCCCGGGGGCGCCGTGACAAAGGTCCAGTTCAGGACCTCGCGCGACGGCCCCGGCGAGCCGGGACGGCTCAGGCGCCGCCGACCTGCTCGATGACCGCGTCGGCGACCTCGCGCATCGTCAGACGACGGTCCATCGACGTCTTCTGGATCCAGCGGAACGACTCCGGCTCCGACAGGCCCATCTTCGTCATGAGCAGACCCTTGGCACGGTCCACGCGCTTGCGCGTCTCGAACCGCTCCGCGAGGTCGGCGACCTCGGACTCGAGAGCCGTGATCTGGGAGTACCGCGAGATCGCGATCTCGACCGCCGGCAGCAGGTCCGCCGGCGTGAAGGGCTTGACGACGTAGGCCATGGCCCCGGCGTCGCGGGCACGCTCGACGAGCTCCGCCTGCGAGAACGCGGTGAGGAGGACGACCGGGGCGGCGTGCGCCTTGCCGATCTGCTCGGCCGCGGAGATGCCGTCGAGCTCGGGCATCTTCACGTCCATGACGACGACGTCGGGCTTGAGCTCGAGAGCCAGCTTCACCGCCGTCGCACCGTCACCGGCCTCACCGACGACGTCGAACCCGGCCTCGCGCAGCGTCTCGACGACGTCGAGGCGGATCAGCGCCTCGTCCTCGGCGACGAC
>CAZFUQ010000320.1:4101-4298 GCA_964521905.1 uncultured Cellulosimicrobium sp. | reverse complement strand
GCCCACCTCGGGCTCGACCCCGTGCTCGAGTTCGGGCGCGAGTGGTCCGAGGTCCGGCCCGGCGGCCTCGCCGCGCCGTGGCACACCGCCGAGTTCGACCTCGTCGCACGCGAGCAGGCCCGGCGCGAGGACGACGCCGCCGCGGTCTCGCCCGTACCGCTCCTCGTGTGCGACACCGACGTGCTCGCCACGACGCT
>CAZFUQ010000320.1:0-4091 GCA_964521905.1 uncultured Cellulosimicrobium sp. | reverse complement strand
GCCGCCGCTCCGCGACCGTCGAGGCGCTCGCCGCCGCCCGGCGCCCCGACCTCTACGTCCTCACCGGCGACGAGATCCCGTTCGTCCAGGACGGCCTGCGCGACGGCGAGCACGTGCGGCACGCGATGCAGGACCGGTTCCGCGAGGTCCTCGCCGCGACCGGCCCGCGTCTAGACGACCCGGCCGACGTCGTGCGCCACCTCGGCCCCGCCGAGCTGCCGGCGCCGGGAGGCCGCCACCCGGGCGTGCCGTGGTTCGAGGTGCGGGGCGACCGGGCGACCCGGCTCGCCCAGGCCCTGGCCGCCGTCGGGCCGCTGCTCGCGACCCCGCGCCACGTCGCCGACCCGCTCCCCCAGGCCGGCACCGACACCTGGTGACCGACAGCGTCACCCCAACCCGAGGTCTGGCTACTGGGCGGAGGAGGTGAAGCGTCCCAGTCTGGACGCGAGGGGTGGACACGGCTGTGGGCTGACGCCGTCGACCGACGCTAGGTCCCGGCTGCCCAGGTTGCGCACTCGATGAGCAAGGCCTCGACCACCGCGGCGGTGGTCAGGATGTCTTCCCGGCTGTGCCCTGGACTCATCATGCCCAGGCGCTCCACGACCTCTTCGTCCGTGAGGGTCTTGATCCAGGCGGTGATTGTCAACCGGTCGGGCTTGGAGCGGTGAAGTGCCAAGGTGTCGCGCAGACCCTCGCGAGCGATGACGTCCTGGATTGCCCGGCTCGACCGTTCTGCCGCGGGTACGGTGCCCGCCGCGGCCAGCGCGTCACGGACGTCGTGGTGTCCGGCGAACGTGTCGAGCTGCGGCGGCATCGGCGTCACGTCGTGGCGTCCGGCGACCAGCGTCGGAACGGCGACGCAGCGCACCCACCACGAGAGGTCTCGGAGCTCGTGCATGAGGACCTTCCAGTCGCCGGTGTGGGGACGGCGGATCGAAACCGTCGGCCAGACATCGAGCTCTAGGCGGGTGCCTGTTGGCGCGTCGACGAGGACGTCGTCGACCGCCACGGGCCGACCAGCCACGTCGGGGAACCGTACCCCTGGGAGATCCCGGTGCGGTTGAACGTGTCCCATATGGACGGCCGCCACCGCAGGCATGCGGTGCTTGGCGAGGTTGGTGTGCTCGGCCAACAGCCGCAGCGGGTGCACTGCGCTGTCCTGGCGGTCGAAGGGTTGGAGCTCGCGGATCCGGGCGGCCAGCGGCCCGGCTTGGAGAGGCCCGATCGTCCGACGATGCTTGTGGTTGAACCAGGCGGTGAGCTTCTCCGGGTCGGAGTGCGCCGGCATCTCGATGGCGCGAGCCTCGTCGGCAGTGAGTTCCCTGCCGATGGTTGCCTGGATCTCGGCGTAGAGCGTGTGCTCCAGTGCTGCACGCATCTGGGTCAGCGCGTCGGCCGCATAGAGAGCGACCGCGCCTGGTAGCGGTGCGATGCCGGTGACCACGACGTGGGTGCGCGCGCCCGTGGTCCGGTCGGCGAGCGTGACCAAGCCGTCGCGCTGGTATGGCAGCAAGGCCCGCCAGCATCGTTCGGTGAGATCGTCGACGTGAGCGAGCGTGAGGACGACGTGGAACTGGTGGTCTGGGATCCACGTGAAGTCCGGCGCGGAAGCGGGCATGAGGCATATGCTCCACCAGGCATGGGCCGTACTCGAAGGATGCTCGCGTTGCTCGCCGAGCCCGTCGCAGTCTTTGTCAACGCGCTCGACGACGGAACCGGGGCCTCTAAACTCCACGGCAGACTTCGGCAAGTTGCTCGGCGGCTTGCTCGACGAGGCGCACCTGTTCACGTTGACCCTCGCACTGGCCCAGGCGTTGCCCCGTGGACGCTTCGAGACCGTGCAGGGCATCATCGAACTGACGCGCCGAGATGAGAGCGAAGCCTTCTCGGACATGATGTAGGTCTGCTGGACGCCCAGACGCACGCCCTGTGGAGCAACGTCGCTGCTCCACAGGGCGGTCCGGAAATGGGTGAAGCCGCCGTGTTCAGATGAACTACGGCGGCTTCCGAAACCCAAGCTCAGCCTTGCGGCTGGGGGAATATGCGTCCAGTGTACGGTTCCGAACGTGATACCTCAACCGACGCTCGAGGAGCAGCGCGCGCTCATCGCCAGTGTGGCGAAGGTGCGACTCCGCCGCTTCCGCAGCGCGGTCGGCGGCGGTGATCGCGCTGCGGTCGAGCTCTATCTCCTCGACGCACAGATCGCCTCTCACCTGCACGCCACGGTCCGCCTCGTCGAGATCGCGCTCCGCGAGCACCTCCACCGGGCACTCACCACGACCTATGGGGAGCACTGGTTCCGGGAGCGACGCGACCTCTTCGACGAAGCCGTGCTCGACCAGCTCGATGAAGCCCTGGCGAAGGTGGGAGACCGAGCGCCGGCAGGCAAGGTCGTCGCTCAGCTCATGCTCGGGACGTGGGTCGCTCTCCTCGGCCGCGGCGGTAAGAGGGCCAACGGCACGAAGGCCACCTACGTCGTCGACCTCTGGGGACAGGCAATCCAACGCAGCTTGGGCACGGCAGACCGACCTGAGGTGCACCGGCTCGCGCTGCGCCTGAACTGGGCACGCAATCGCATCAACCATTGTGAGCCGGTCGTCTTTGGCTTCCCCCAGCCCGGCCTGGGAGACCCCGGGATCCAGATCCGCCGCTCACCCCGGCTCATCCTCGAGGACGCGCGACAGCTCACCAGATGGCTCGACAGCGACCTTGCGGGGTGGCTGCGACGGTGGGGCGAGATCGATCGACTCCTCGCCCACGACCTCGTCACCCAGGCCCTGGATCACGTCGAGACGGACCCCGCGGTCGAGCTTCAGCGCTGAGGCCGAGAGCGACTCGAAGGCCTTGGTACTCCCTTGTGCCAGCCTAGGAGCCGAACCGAGTCGAGTCACCGGCGAGAGGAGCTTTGGCGATGGGAACGGCTCAGGATCGGCAGCACGGATAGAAGCGGACGACAGGTCATCGGGTCAACCTCCTGCGTGTCAGGGTGAGCTCGAGTACTCGAGCCCGTCACAGTTCGCACAACGTGCGGTAGACACCCGTCGCGCCAGCCGAGACGCTGTGCGGCATGCACAGGACGACCATGACGACCGGCCGCGCATGAGCGTCTTCTCCCGCCGTCCGAAGCAGACGCTCAGCGATCAGCAGGTATGGGAACTGCGCCGGGACTCGGTGACGGCGCTGGGTGGCCGGCAAGGGCTCCGCGTACTGGCCGAGGGCATCGGTTGAGTCACGGCCTCGGGCGATGTGGACTCTCGCCGGTGGGGAGTTGCAGGGCGAGAGACAGCTGATCTCCGTAGTTACGTCGCGCGACAGAGGCGCGAGTTTGCGTCCGCCTACGAGAGCTTCGCGCTGGCTGCCAAGGATCGTCCGCACGAGCGTGTGGTAGCTGCACCGCTTGGAGGGCCAAAGGTCACGGTCCGTCGTTGGCAGCTCGTGTACTTCGTGGAAGGGGCCATCGACGCCGCCGACGGCTGGGACGCGGCGCTGCGCGACTGGCCACAGGCATCGATCGGACACCTGCGCGCTCTTCAGCAGCTGACGACTCTGGAGCGGGACTTCGAGGCGCGAATCATGGTCGTCGGTTCGCTGCTCGCGCAGCAAGGTCTCACGGTCGACCCGTGAGCCAGACACTATCGCCATGGACCGTCTGATCTGCTTCGTTGCCGCACGGACAGCGAGTGCTCCGTGAGTCGCTGGGCGGTGACACGTCTCGATGTAGCGCCCTCGTCGCCACCGCAGATGCGCCTCGTCAGGCTCTACGACCTGACTGGGGCAGCATGGACCCTCGCCTGGGGCTATGCCCCGGACGTGCGGCCATCTATGCGAACGTTCGCCGCAGCCCTCGTCCTACCCCCTTCAACACGGAACCGCCAGATCAGCCTGGTGAGAACACCTCAGACCTATTCCTGAGGTCCGGCGGCGCTCGCGCGGGCGACGGCGGGTCGTGGCGGGTCTGACAGGAGCGGTGCGAGGAACGAGCACCGCCAACGGTAGACCCGCCTCCCCCGTGAACCCCGCGACCCGACGATCGAAATGGCAGGATCGGCCCGTGACCGATCTCGAGCACGTGTCCTCGGCGCCGACCCGGC
>CAZFUQ010000319.1:0-4318 GCA_964521905.1 uncultured Cellulosimicrobium sp. | reverse complement strand
GGTCGGTGCGGATGCCCGACAGCCGCGCGACGTCGGTGTTCCCCGCGACGGCGAACATGTGGTACCCGGCCCGGGTGCGCGCGAGGAGCACGACCGCGACCGCCGCGACCAGCAGCATGACGATCGTCGAGACCGGCACGGGGCCGACGCGCGTGTACCCGAACGTCTGGAACGACGCCGGGACGTCGCCGGCCGGGCCCTTGAACTGCGTGTCGAGGTAGCCCTTGATGATGAGCCCGACGCCGAGCGTCGCGATGAACGCGTTGACCCGGAGCTTGGCGATGACGAGCCCGTTGACGAGACCGACGAGCGCCGAGACCACGACCGCGGCGACGACGCCGAGCCAGACGCGCGACGGGTCGCCCGCCATGGTCGTGGCGCCGACGATCGAGCCGAGCGCGACGACATAACCGACGGACAGGTCGAGCGAGCGGCACAGGATGACGAACGTCTGCCCGATCGCGACGAACCCGAGCAGGCTCGTCTGCGTGAGCATGTACGCCGTGTTGGCCGTGCTGAACAGGTTCCCGCCGCCGACGGCGACGAGGACGCCGGCGATCACGAGGATGCCGACGAGGGCCAGGTAGACGATCTCCGTCGACCCCAGCCGGCGCCGCCGCGAGGGCGTGCGGCGCTCGGTGCGGGCGGCGGTCGCGACCGCGGTGCTCATCGGTCCTCCTTCGGGCCGTCGTGGTCGTGCGGGGCGGGGGCGGCGGGACCCGTCTGCGCGCCGGGGAGGTCGTCGGCGTGCGCGACGGCCTCGAGGTCGACCCGGACGTGCTCGTCCGACCCGTCCCCCGCGTCCTCCCCCGCGCCCGTCGCGAGGGCCATGACCGTCTCCTCGTCGCTGCCGGCAGGGAGCTCGCCCGCGAGGCGGCCGTCGCGCATGACGAGGATGCGGTCCGCCATCGCGACGACCTCGGGCAGCTCGGAGGAGATGAACAGGACGGCGACGCCGCTCGCGGTGAGCTCGCGCATGAGGTCGTAGACCGCGCGCTTGGCACCGACGTCGATGCCGCGCGTCGGCTCGTCGAGCACGATGACCTGCGGGTCCGTGACGAGCCACTTCGCGAGGACGACCTTCTGCTGGTTGCCGCCGGACAGGTACTGGACCTCCGCCTCCTGCGAGCTCGCCACGAGCTCGAGCGAGGAGAGGATGCCGGGGATCCGCCGGGCGCGCCGGTCCGCCTGGCCGGGGACCACGGCGTCGAGCACGAGCCGCGCGTTGGCGAGGATCGACTGGCCGAGCGCGAGGCCCTCGGCCTTGCGGTCCTCGGTCACGAGGGCGAGCCCCTCGCGCACCGCCTGCCGCGGGGACCGGACGGTGATCTCCCGGCCCCCGACCAGCACCCGGCCGCGCGTGAAGCCGGCGACGCCGAAGATGCCGTGCGCGATCTCCGTGCGCCCCGACCCCTGCAGACCCGCGAGCGCCACGATCTCGCCCGAGCGGACCTCGAACGTCACGTCGTCGACCTGGGTGTTGCCGGCGCTCTCGAGCGCGAGGCGTACGTCGCCGGGGACGGTCCCCGGGTCCTTGTCGGGGAAGTAGCCCGCGAACTCGCGCCCGACCATCGTGCGCACGAGCCGGTCCGGGTCGATCTCGGCCGTCGGTGTGGTCAGGACGTGGTTCCCGTCCTTGAGGACCGTGATGGTGTCGCAGAGGTCGAAGATCTCCTTGAGCCGGTGCGACACGTAGAGGATCGCGACCCCGCGCTCCTTGAGCCGGTGCACGAGCTCGTAGAGGAGCTCGACCTCCTGGTCCGCGAGCGCCGCCGTCGGCTCGTCCATCGAGATGATGCGCGCGTCGTAGGAGACGGCCTTGACGATCTCGACGATCTGCTGCTGCGCGACGGACAAGGACCCGACCCGCGTCCACGACGTGAGGCTCGTGAGGCCGAGGTCGGTGAGGAGCGCCGTCGTGTCCGCGTGCATGCGGCGCCGGTCGACGAGGCCCGCGCGGCGCGGCTCGCGGCCGAGGTACACGTTCTCGGCGACCGAGCGCTCGGGCAGGAGGTTGAACTCCTGGAAGACGGTGGACACGCCCGCGTGCTGCGCGGCGAGCGGCGAGCCGAACGTCGTGGTCTCGCCGTCGAGCTCGATCGTGCCCGCGTCGGGGCGGTGCACACCCGCGACGATCTTCATGAGCGTCGACTTGCCGGCGCCGTTCTCGCCGACGAGCGCGTGCACCTCACCGGGCCGCACGTCGAGGTCGATGCCCCGCAGGACGGAGTTGCCGAAGAACTCCTTGCCGATGCCCCGCAGGCGCAGGATCGGCCGGGCGTCGCCGTCCCCCGCCGCCGGGGGGACCGGCTCGCGCGTGGTCGTCGCGGTCATGCCGTCACCTCCACCCACCCGCCGGACCGCACCGACTCGCCGACGGCCGCGGCGAGGCGTGCGGCCCGCAGGCCGTCGTCGAACGTGGGCAGGCCGTCGGGGACGGTCCCGCCGATGGCCGTCGCCGTGTCGGCGACGAGCGCGTCGAAGCAGTCCTGGTAGCCCTGCGCATGGCCCGCGGGGAGACGCGAGTAGCGGGCGGCGGCCGCCGAGAGCGACTCGGGGTCGCGCACCAGGAGGCGCGAGGCGTCCCGGCGTCCCTCCCAGAGGGTCTCGGGCTGCTCCTGGTCGAACGAGAGCGTCGACTCGGTCCCCGAGATCTCGAGGTAGAGGCGGTTCTTGCGGCCGGCGGACACCTGGGAGATCACCGCGGTCCCGAGCGCACCGCCGTCGGTCTGGTACTGGAGCGTCACGGCGTCCTCGGTCGCGACGTCGTGCTCGAGTCCGTCCGCGCCGCGCCGGCGCGGGTTGATCGTCGCGGACTGCGCGACGAGCCGGACGATGCGCTGCCCGGTGGTGAACTCGAGCAGGTCGCAGAAGTGCGAGCCGATGTCGCCGAACGCGCGGCTCGCGCCGCCGAGCGCGGGGTCGACACGCCAGTTGTCGTCGGAGTCCCGCAGCAGCCAGTCCTGCAGGTAGGAGCCGTGGACGAGGGAGACGGCGCCGACCTCGCCGCGGCGGACCCGTTCGCGCGCCTCGCGGACCATCGGGTGGAAGCGGTAGGCGAACGGGACGACGGCGACGCGCCCGTCGGCGTCCTGCGCCGCGGTCGCGAGCGTGGCCAGCTCGACGGCTCCGGGCACGTCGACCGCGAGGGGCTTCTCGCACACGACGTGCTTGCCGGCCGCGAGCGCGGCGCGGGCGAGCGGGACGTGCAGGTGGTTGGGCGTGCACACGTGCACGACGTCGACCTCGGGGTCCGCGAGCAGCTCCTCCGCCGTGGCGACGGCACGCTCGGCGCCCATCCCCGGCGCGGCCGCACGGGCGGTCTCGAGGTCGGCGGCGGCGACGGCGACCACACGACCACCGCCGGTGCGCACCGCACGCGCGTGGACGCCGCCCATGAAGCCCCCGCCCAGGATGCCGGCGCGGTAGCCGGCCGCCGGGAGGCCGCCCTCGTCGGGCGCGCTGGCGGGGAAGGTCCGGCGGGCGGAGGTTGCCCCTGTCGTGGTCGCTCCCGGGACCAGCGTGCCCGGTTCCAGCACCGGGGTACGCAGGTCCTGCGCGACGTCGTCGGCTCGCATGGGTGACAACGTAGGGGGCACTTATGTCGAACGTCAAGCAAAAGCCGAACATTGTTCGTCGCGGTTATATAAACCAAGCCGCAAAACAAATCAGAAACGAAAGCGCCACCGCCCCCGGCCGGGTACGGCCGGGGGCGGTGGCGCATCGGACACCTGCTCGTCACCCGTCCGGACGGACGGGATCCCGTCGTGCGAGCGCGCTCGCCGACGGCTACTGCTTCGTCGAGAACGCGGCGTCGAACGCCGCCTCCGGCGCGTCGAACGCGTACTTCTTGACGAACTCGAGCGCCTCGGGGGCGCCGACCAGGCGGTCCATCCCCGCGTCCTCCCACTCCACGGAGATCGGGCCGTCGTAGCCGATCGTGTTGAGCATGCGGAACGCGTCCTCCCAGGGCACGTCGCCGTGCCCGGTCGAGATGAAGTCCCAGCCGCGCCGGGCGTCGGCCCAGGCGAGGTGGGACCCCAACCGTGCGTTGCGCCCGTTGTGCATGCGCTTCTTCGTGTCCTTGCAGTCCACGTGGTAGATGCGGTCCTTGAAGTCCCACAGGAAGCTCACGGGGTCGATGTCCTGCCAGACCATGTGGCTCGGGTCCCAGTTGAGGCCGAACGCCTCGCGGTGCCCGATCGCCTCGAGCGTGCGGACCGTCGTCCAGTAGTCGTAGGCGATCTCGCTCGGGTGGACCTCGTGCGCGAACCGCACCCCGACCTCGTCGAACCCGATCCTCGACGTGTTCGACGAG
>CAZFUQ010000318.1:0-4341 GCA_964521905.1 uncultured Cellulosimicrobium sp. | reverse complement strand
ACGACCTTCGGGTCGAGGCGTGTGAGCAGGCGCAGCGTCTGGGCGTTGCCCTCGAACCCGCCGATGTCCACGGCGAGGTCCGCGAGCGCCCGCTCGCCGTTGTGCCCGAACGGCGGGTGGCCGAGGTCGTGCGCGAGGCACGCCGTGTCGACGATGTCCGGGTCGCACCCCAGCGCCTTGCCGATCTCCCGGCCGACCTGGGCGACCTCGAGCGTGTGCGTGAGGCGCGTGCGGACGAAGTCGTCGCTGCCCGGCCCGAGCACCTGCGTCTTCGCCCCGAGGCGCCGCAGCGCGGACGAGTGGACGATGCGCGCGCGATCCCGCTCGAACGGGGTGCGCGCCCGGGACTTGGGCGGCTCGACGAACCACCGTTCCGTGTCGGCGTCGCTGTACGACGCCGTCCCCTCCTCGCCGCGCGCCGGGCGCGGCCCGGTCCCCACGACCGCGGGGTCGAACGCCTCCTGCTCGAACGTCTGCACGGGGTCAGCGTAACGACGCCGGTCCGGACCGGTGGCGGACGGGCCGTCCATCCGAGGACCCGAGGTGCGCTCAGGACGCCGACGCTTCGTCGTCCTGGACGAGCCCGCGGTAGACCCCGGTGCGCAGCTCGCGTGCCCACTCGTCGGCGAGCGGCATTCCCGCGGCGTACGCGACGGCGATCTCCGCCTCGACGTCGTACGGCACGCGCACGTGCTGGATCGCGAACGGCGCCGGGTCCGGCGAGCCGAGGACGCCCTCGACGATCGCGTACACGGGCATCGGCTCGTCGAGCGGGTTGCCGACGCTGCCCGTGTTGAACAGGGTCCGGCCGCGGAAGGTCTCGACGTAGGCGTCGTGCACGTCGCCGTACCCGACGACGGTCGGCTCCGGTCCGGGACCGGTGAGGTCCGTCGCAGCGAACATGCCGGCGAACTCGTCCGGCGTGTGGTGGAAGTGCACCTTGGTGTGGACGGACGCGGCGGACGCGTGGAACAGGCGGACCCGTCGGCCGCTCAGCAGCAGGTCGTGGCTCAGCGGCAGCGCCTGGAACCACGCGCGCTGGTCGGGCCGCAGCTCGTCGCGCCACCACACGTGCTCGGGCACCCCGTCGTCGGGCGTGGTGGGCAGGAAGTCCTCCCAGTTCCCGCGCACGACCACGTCGCACGCGTCACGGCACCGGTCGACGACCGCCCGTCCGCGCGGTCCCTTGCCGACCATGTCGCCGAGGTTGAGGAGCCGGCTCACCCCGCGAGACGCGGCGTCCGCGAGCACCGCCTCGAGGGCGGACAGGTTGCCGTGGACGTCCGAGAGGATCGCGAGGCGCTCGAGGGTCACGCGGCCGATCCTGCCACGCGGCTCCCGCACCTGTTCGCCTGGGGTCTCCGCCGCCGAGAAGTGAGCATCCGCCCCTCGTGGAGCCGGATCGGGGGCGAGGATCCACTTCTCGGCGGTCCGGGTCGCTCAGCGCAGGCGCCACACCCCGACGGCCGGGCCGTCGCCCACGAGCCGGTGGGCGCCGTCGTGCCGGGACAGGTCGAGCGTGCCGTGGAGGCGCTCCGCCTCCGGCCCCACGAGCGCCGGGTGCAGCGCGATGCCGTCCCACGGGGCGCGCGAGAGCGCGACGAGCACGCGCTCGTCCGGGGTCTCGCGCAGGTAGACGAGCGCGTCGTCGTCGACGTGGACCCACCGCAGGCCGCCGGCGCGCAGCGCGCGCGACGAGCGGCGCAGGCCGACGAGCGAGCGGTACGTCGCGAAGGTCGCGTCGTCCCAGCGCCCGGAGCCCGACCCCGCGTCGTCCCACGGCATCGTCGCGCGCGCGTGCTCGCCGTTGAGACCGGTGAGCCCGACCTCGTCGCCCGCGAAGATCACCGGGGTCCCGGGGTAGGTGAGCAGGAGCGTCGCCGCGACCTCGACCATGTCGCGCGAGCCCACGATCGAGCGCAGGCGCGGGGTGTCGTGCGAGCCGAGCATGTTCCACTGCGCCGACGTGACCTTCCACGGCAGGACGGAGTCGAACTCGCGCATGGTGTCGACGACGTCGCGCCCGACGCGTCGCGGCGTCGGGACGGGCAGCCCCAGGTACGGGACGGTCGAGCCGGGCGGCGAGAGCCACGTCCAGGCCGGCCGCGTGAACGCGGAGTAGTTCATGTTCGCGTGCCACCCGTCGCCCGCGAGGTCGGCGGAGGCGTCGTGGAAGTGCTCGGCGACGAGCGCGGCGTCGGGGTCGATCGCCCGCATCGTCGCGCGCAGGCGGCGCGCGACCTCGAGCGTGCGGTCCTCGGCGCCGTGGCGCCCGGTCATGTTCGCGACGTCGATGCGCCACCCGTCGAGCCCGAACGGCTCGCGCAGGTAGCGCCCGACGACGGAACCCGGCCCGTCGATCATGCGGGCCCCGAGCTCGGCCGAGCCGTGGGACAGCTTGGGCAGCGACGCGTGCTCGAGCCAGCCCACGTAGCCGGGCTCGCCCTCGGTCCAGTAGTAGAAGTCGCGCTCGGGCGCGTGCGGGTCGGCCTGCGCCCGCGAGAACCACTCGTGCCCCGCCCCGGTGTGGTTCGTCGTGAGGTCGCCCATGACGCGCAGCCCGCGCGCGTGCGCGGCGCGGATCAGCGACGCGTAGGCCTCGTCACCGCCGAGCAGGGGGTCGACGTGGTCGAACGAGGTCGCGTCGTAGCGGTGGTTGGAGCGCCCCGGGAAGACGGGCGTCGTGTACAGGGTCGTGACGCCGAGCGCGACGAGGTGGTCGAGCCGCTCCTCGACGCCGGCGAGGTCGCCGCCGTAGTACTGCGTCCCGACGTCGCGCCCCGACCCGAGCGGCTCGTCGCCCCACACGGCGGGCACGGCCCAGTCCGGGAGCGCGCGCCCGTCGGCGGCCGCGGACCGCGCGAACCGGTCGGGGAAGACCTGGTAGACGACGCCGTCGGTCATCCACGCGGGCGCCGGGTCGTGGACGGTGAGCCGGAAGTCCGCGGCGTCGGGCACGTCCCGGCCCCAGGTCCCGCGCCCGTTGAGCCAGCGGTACGCGCCGTTCCCGGCACCGGGGGTGTCGAGGAAGAAGCGGTAACCGGTCACCGGGTTGTGCACGAGGACGTCGGCGACGTACCAGTCCTCGTGCTCGTCCGAGCGGTCGAGCCGCGCCTGCGAGAGGCGGGGCTCGCCGTCGCGCACGGTCCGCAGCCACACGTCCCGCACGGCCTCGCGGCCGGCCGACCGAGGCACGCGGACGCGGACCGGGACCGTGTCCCCGAGAGCGGGCGTGCCCTCGGGGACGTACAGCGCGGACCCGTCGTGGTGCGGGACGGGTGCGACGACGTCGTGCACGCGATCAGCCCTTCACGGAACCGGCGGTGAGCCCGCCGACGATGTACTTCTGCAGGTAGAGGAACAGCGCGAGGACCGGCAGCGCGGAGATCACCGCACCGGCCGTGAACAGGCCCCAGTTCGCCTCCTTGAGCGAGGAGACCCATCCGTACAGGCCCACGGCGAGCGTCCAGTTCCGCTCCGAGGACAGCACGATGCGCGCGATGATGAACTCGCCGAACGTGCTGATGAACGACAGCAGTGCGACGACCGCGAGGATCGGGGCGACCAGGCGCAGGATGATCGTCCAGTAGATCTGGGTGTGCGTCGCGCCGTCGATCTTGGCCGCCTCGTCGAGCTCGCGCGGCACGGTGTTGAAGAACCCGTACATGAGGAACGTGTTCACGCCGAGCGCGCCGCCCAGGTACACCGCGATGAGCGCGAGCTTGCTGTTCAGCCCGAGCACGGGCACGACGTTGCCCAGCCCGATGAGGAGCAGGAAGATCGCCACGAACGCGAGCATCTGCGGGAACATCTGGATGATGAGCAGCGACGTGAGCCCGGCGCGCCGGCCCGCGAAGCGGAAGCGCGAGAACGCGTACGCGGCGGCCGCGCCCATGAGCACGGTGCCGACCGACGTGGCGATCGCGATCTCGAGCGTGTTGAGCATCCACGTCCAGAACATCGTGGTGCCCAGCTCGGCGTAGTTCGCGCCGCTCACGTCGGAGAAGAGGGAGTTGGAGCCGGTGAGCGTCCCGTTCTCCGACAGGGACGCCGAGAGCACGTAGACGAGCGGGAACGCCGCGTACACGACGGCGATCACGCCGACGACGTGCCGCCACCCGAGCTCGGTGAACCAGCGGCGGGTGCTCATGCGGCGGCGCTCGGGGGCGTCGACGGTGCGGGGTGCGTCGACGACGGAGGGTGCCTGGGTGGTCGCCATGTCAGCTGATCTCCTCGAACTTGCGCGTGCTGCGGAACGCGATGGCCGAGATGGTCCCCACGATCACGAAGATGACGATAGACAGGGCGCTCGCGAGACCGAAGACCTTCTGCGCCGACCCG
>CAZFUQ010000317.1:0-4359 GCA_964521905.1 uncultured Cellulosimicrobium sp. | reverse complement strand
CCGGATCGTCCGGTGCCATCGATGCAATCTGGTCATCGAGGTCGTCGATGCTCGCGGCGAGGAGCTTCTGCAGCCCGCCGAAGTGCGCGCCGAGTCGGTCGATGATCGTCGCGGGCAGGCGCGGCACCTTCGACAGCAGGCGGTACCCGTGCGGCGCGACCGCGGCGTCGAGCGCGTCGCCCCCTCCGGGGAGGTCGAGCACGCGGCCGATCTGGCCGAGGTCGAGGAGCTGTGTCGAGTCGAGGCTGCCGAGCGCCTTCTGCACGTCGGCGAGCGAGCGGTCCTTGCGCGCGAGGTCCACGTAGTCGCGGATGACGAACTCGCGGTCGGAGCCGATGCCGCCGATGAGCTCGTCGAGCTGGAGCGCGAGGAGACGGCCGTCGGTGCCGAGCTCGATGACGTACCCGGCGATCTCCTCCGAGATGCGCGCGACCATCTCGAGGCGCTGGACGACGGCGCACACGTCGCGGACCGTGACGAGGTCCTCGATCTCGAGGGCGGAGAGCGTCCCGGACACCTCGTCGAGGCGCGCGCGGTACCGCTCGAGCGTCGCGAGCGCCTGGTTCGCGCGGGACAGGATCGTGTCCGAGTCCTCGAGCACGTGGCGCTGACCGCCGACGTAGAGCGCGACGATCCGCATCGACTGGCTCACGGAGATGACGGGGAACCCGCACTGCTTGGCGACGCGCTCGGCGGTGCGGTGACGCGTCCCCGACTCGGTCGTCTCGATGGTCGGGTCCGGCAGGAGCTGGACCGCCGCGCGCAGGATGCGGTTCGCCTCGCGGTCGAGCACGACCGCGCCGTCCATCTTGGACAGCTCGCGCAGGCGTGTCGCGGAGAACCCGACGTCGAGCACGAACCCGCCCGAGCACATCTCCTCGACGACCTTGTCCAGCCCGAGCACGATGAGTGCGCCGGTCCGACCTCGCAGGATGCGTTCGAGACCGTCACGGAGCTCGGTCCCTGGTGCCACGGCGGCAAGGGTCTCCCGGAGCAACTCGTCGGGGTGCGCGGGGGAGTTGGCCACGGAGGAATCCTACGCTGTGAGGCCTTCTCGGCCCGGGGGAACCGCGGGGGCGCGCCACAAACCGGTCACGATCCGGTCTCGGTCGGGCATGCCACCGCTGCGGCCGACGACGCTCCGCGGTCCTGGTCAGGGCCGGTCGTCGGCGCGCGTCCGGACCTTCGTCCCCGATCCCCCGGCCGGCCGAGGACGGCGACCCGCGCGCCGAGACCGCTCGTCACGCCGCCGGTTCCCCCGGCGGCGTCCGTGCGAGCTCGACGGCCTCGCCGAGATGCCGAGCGGCCAGGATCGTCATGCCCTCGACGGGGCGCGGGAACGAGCCGCGCGGGACGACGGCGCGCGTGAACCCGAGGCGTGCGGCCTCCGCGAGGCGGCGGTCGAGGCCGGTGACGGGGCGGATGTCCCCTGCGAGGCCGACCTCGCCGAACGCGATCGTGCCCTGGGGCAGCGCCTCGTCCTCGCGCGCCGACAGCACGGCGAGCGCGAGCGAGAGGTCCGCGGCCGGCTCGGTGACCTTGGCACCGCCGACCGTGGACGCGTACACGTCCTGGTCGACCAGCCGCACGCCCGCGTGCCGGTGCATGACCGCGAGGATCATGGCGAGCCGGCTCGAGTCGATGCCGCCCGTGGTCCGGCGCGGGTTGGCCAGCGAGCTCGGCACGACGAGCGACTGGATCTCGAGGGCGAGGGGTCGCCGGCCCTCGAGCGTGACCGTGACGCACGTCCCCGGCACCCCGGCGCCGGTGTGGGAGAGGAACAGGCCGCTGGGGTCGGCGAGCCCGACGATCCCGTTCTCCGTGAGGTCGAAGCAGCCGACCTCGTCCGTCGGGCCGTAGCGGTTCTTCACGGCGCGCACGAGGCGCAGCCGCGAGTGCCGGTCGCCCTCGAACTGGCACACGACGTCGACGAGGTGCTCGAGCGTGCGCGGCCCGGCGACGGACCCGTCCTTGGTGACGTGCCCGACGAGGATCACGGGCAGGTCGCGGGCCTTCGCCGCCGCGATGAGCGACGCCGCGACCTCGCGCACCTGGCTCACTCCGCCCGGCGCGCCCTCGACCTGGGCGGACGCGATCGTCTGCACGGAGTCCACGACGAGCAGGTCGGGGTCCGTCGCCTCGACGTGCCCGAGGACGGTCGCGAGGTCGGTCTCCGCCGCGAGGAGCAGTCCCGGGGCGAGGGCGCCGACGCGCTCGGCGCGCAGGCGCACCTGGCCGGCCGACTCCTCGCCCGTGATGTACAGGACGCGCCGAGGGGCCGACGGCCGGGCGGGCGGCGCGGGTGCGCGCTCGCCGACCGCGCGCACCGTCGGCAGGTCCGACCCGCCCGCCGCGACGTTGCTCGCCACCGCGAGCAGGAGCGTCGACTTGCCGACGCCGGGCTCCCCCGCGAGCAGCACGACGGCGCCGGGCACGATGCCCCCGCCGAGCACGCGGTCGAACTCGGAGACGCCCGTCGGCGTCGCGCGCGCGGCCTCGACGTCGATCTCGCCGATGGGGCGCGCCGGCGAGCGCGTGGGGGTGACGGCGGTGGTGCGCGGCCCCGAGGCCGCGGGCGCGTCCTCGGTCACCGTGCCCCACTCCTGGCACTCGCCGCAGCGGCCCACCCACTTCGCCGTCGTCCAGCCGCACTCGCCGCAGCGGTAGGCGGGTCGTGTGCGCTTGGAGGTCCCGCCCGAGCGGGAGGTGGTGGTCGACGACGTCACGCGCCCCAACCTAGCGACGTGCGCCCACACGCACCCCGCCCGGGCGCGCGAGCACCCGCGCGGGCCGGGATCCTGAGGGCATGCGCAGGCTCCCGCACGACAGCCCGTGGTGGACGCTCGTCCTCACGGCCGCGTCGATGGCCGCGTGCCTGACCGTCTACTACACCGTCCCGCTCCGACGTGACGACCCTCCCGAGCTCGTCGCGGTCCTGCTCTTCGCGACGGGGCTGGTCGCCCTGTGCGCCGTCCTCGGGGTCCAGGTGCGGCGCCAGGTGCGCGCCGGGCGCACGACGAGCGTCCGGGTGCAGTCGGTCGTCGGGCTGCTCCTGCCGCTCGTGACGTTCTTCGCCGTCACGTACTACCTCATGGCGGACGAGTTCGTCGGCATCGAGAGCCGGACCGACGCGCTGTACTACGCGGTCGTCACGCTCGGCACGGTCGGGTACGGCGACGTGCACCCGGTGGGAGGCCCGGCGAAGATCACGACGATGGTGCAGATCGTCCTCGACCTCGTGGTCGTCGGGGTGCTCGTGTCCGTCGCGACGTCCCGGGTACGTTCTCGCGCCGGGCTGCACGAGCCGGGGCCACCCGAAAACGGCTCGGACTGACTTTCGCAAGGATCTGCCCTCGTGGCGTGCCCGGCCGGCCCGCCGAGGCCCGTGTTCCCGCGGTTCTGCATCCTTTTCCCGCCAGCCACCCGCCCGCTTCGGGCCAGGGCGGCGGCAGCGGATTCGGACAGGCCACCGAAAACCATTGCGATGTGCTTTCTGTGTGTGGCATCGTCGGCACCGGACGACCGTCTCGACGAAGAGAGGTGCACGCCCGTGACGATGCGAGCGCGACGACGTTCCCCCCGGGGCGACCGGCAGGCTTCCCGCGACGCGCACCCGTGCGCCACGAGCCGACCGCGCACCCCGACGGTGCCGCGACGACGGTGGTGACGCGTCCGACCCCCGCACGCGGGGGCGTCACCGCCGTCGGCCCGTCCGGTCGTCCTGCCCGCCGGCACGGGCTCCACGACCGTGCGTCCCGGGGGCCGAGGGAACTCCCGGGACGCACGACCTCCTCCGCGCAGGACTGCGCAGGACCCCGCTGGCCCGCGCGGTGCGCGCGGCCCGACAGCCAGGAGAGCAGGCCATGACCGAAGGACCCGTACCCCACCGCAGGCCGCGCGGGCGCCACCGCACCGTCGCGGGCGTCGTCGCGACCGTGCTCGCGCTCGGGACGCTCGCGGCGACCGCGACGCCCGCGGCCGCCGCGGACCCGTACACGTTCACGAGCACCCAGAACCCGATCCTCGACGACGGCAGCTACTACTCCGCCGATCCGGCGCCGCTCGTGGTGCCCGCCGGTGCGCCCGGCAACGACACCGGCGCCGACCAGCTGTACGTCTACACCGGCCACGACGAGGCCGGGCCGACGCGCAACGACTTCGTCATGAACGAGTGGGGCGCGTTCGTGACCAGCGACGTCGACGCGGGGGAGTGGACGCACCACCCGTCGCTCATGCGCCCCGAGGAGGTCTTCGACTGGGCGACGCCCGGCAGGGCCTACGCGGGCCAGGTCGTCCAGGGCGTCGACGGGCGCTACTACTGGTACGTCCCGGTCAACGAGGCGAACAGCCCGGCGAGGC
>CAZFUQ010000316.1:4064-4433 GCA_964521905.1 uncultured Cellulosimicrobium sp. | reverse complement strand
TCGCGATCGCCCGCACGACCGCGGCGCCGTCGGACCCGGCGTGCTGCGCGACGGCGAGGATGGGCGGGATGTTGTCGCCCGGGTGGGAGTACTCGGCGGCGAGGAACGTGTCGTGGAAGTCGAGCTCGCGCACCGCGACCCCGTTCGCCCACGCGGCCCACTCGGGGCTCGTACGCGTCGCGAGGCCGCAGCCGAACACCGTCGACCCCGGCGCGTACGGGTGCGCGAGCGCCTGCCCGCGTGCCGCGACCGCCGGGCCGCGCGTGAGGCTCGCCGCCGCGACGGCGGCGTTGTCGATGACACGGTTGATCACCATGTCCGTGACCTCGGGCGTGACCTCGACCGGGTCGGTCGCGAGCTCGGCGAGCT
>CAZFUQ010000316.1:0-4054 GCA_964521905.1 uncultured Cellulosimicrobium sp. | reverse complement strand
CGGTCGAGCGGCTCCGCGCTGGGGTAGACGCGCAGGTGGTGGGTGTACGGCATCGGTGTCTCCGTCGTCCGGTCGATGGTCAGGTGAGGTCGTCGGGGGCGGACCCGCCCGCGCGCAGCGACTGCTCGGCGAGAGCCGCGCTGCGCTCGATGTGGGCGCGCATCGCGGCCTCGGCGGCGTCGGGGTCGCGGCTCGCGATCGCGTCGGCGACCGCCCGGTGCTCGTCGACGTGGTCGGTGGGGCCGACGCGGCGGCGCGCGGCGAGCGCGCGGTACCGGTCGACGTGGCCGCGGATCTGGCGCAGGAGCGCCGACCCCCAGCGGTTGTCGGCGAGAGCCTCGATCTCGCCGTGGAACTGGGCGCCGATCCGCAGCACCTCGTCCTCGTGGTCGCGCACGGCGTCCATGAGGGTCACGAGCCGGACGAGGCGCGCGACGTCGTCGGGCGTGGCGCGCTCGCACGCGTCCCGGGCGAGGAGGCCCTCGAGGCGGGCGCGCACGTCGTAGACGCGGCGCGCGTCCGCGAGGTCGAGCGGCGCGACGCGCACCCCCCCGGTCGGCAGCTCGACGACGAGCGCCTCCGCCTGGAGCAGGCGCAGCGCCTCGCGCACGGGCGTCCGGGAGACCCCGAGCTCCGCGGCCAGGACCGGCTCGGTGAGGCGCGCGTCCGGCGCGAGCGAACCGTCGATGATGCGGCCGCGCAGGAGGTCGTAGACGGCGCGGGCGCCGGACTGGCGGCGCGCCAGGCCGACGTCGCCGGGGGCCGTCGCGGTCTGCCCGACGGCGGCACGGAGCTCGGGCGTCGTCGTCACCCGGCCATCGTGACACACGACTGCGCACTTGTATACAAGTGCAGGACGATGCGCACGACGGGACGACTCGTCGCACGGCACGTCTCGCGCGTCGTCGCGGGCTCCGGCGCGTGCCGCGTCGGCGAGGCCCGGGCGAAGCCCGTCCAGGACGCCACCCGGCTCGCCTGAGCGCCGCGTCAGTCCGCCGCGGGCCACGCTCCGTAGCCGTCGAGGTGCTCGTCGGCGTCACGGACGAAGTCGTCGACCGGGGCCATGCGCTCGGCCATCTCGAAGTGCCAGTCGACGAGCTCGCCGAGCGGGACGGCGGTGCGCGACGAGCGGGCGACGTCGCGCCCCTCCTCCGACCACAGCGGGGGGTAGAGGCTCAGCCCCTCGTCGAGCCGGACGGCGCCGATCTCGTCGTACCAGCCCGGCCAGCGCACCGGGGCGTAGAACTCGTTGGTGCCGCCGCTCACCGCCCACTCGAGGAACGCCGCCTGGCCGAACCCGAGATCCATCCACGCCAACGAGTCGGGGGCGAAGTAGTGGACGTCGCCCAGCGGTCCCGCGAGCCCGCCGCCGTTGATCGCGAACGTGCCACCGAGGACGTCGTGCGCGACGACGAGCACGGACGGCACCACGGTGTCCTCGCTCGGTTCGCCGAGACCGTTGACGGTCGCGAGGTCGGTCAGGCCCGCGCCGCCGCCACCGATGATGCGCAACCACCCGCCGTCGACGAGCACGCCACCGGTGTGCAGCGCGAGCGCGCCGAGGGTCGAGCGCACCGTGACCTGGAGCCGGTAGAGCACCTCGAGCGACCAGGCGGGAGGAGGCACGACCTCGACACCGCCGCGTCCCAGCATGCGGGAGAGCGTCGGCCAGGCCGGGTCGTCGACCGCCGCCAGCTCGGCGGCCGTCCTCAGGGTCATGGCCGGATCATGCCAGATGTTGCTGTCGGTCCGGAACGCTGGTATGGAAAGCCGGGCCCCGAGCGCGGTACGTCGTCCGCTCTTGTCCCGAAGGGCCCCTTTTCGGCCCCGGAGATTCCACCCGGTGAAGGCCCCGTGCACGTCGTGGGGCGAGGTCCCGCCGCCGGGCCCGAGCCCGGACGCGGGCCGGTACCGTCGCGCCCGTGGACCACGAGCGCACCGCCGCACCCCCGCCCGACGGGACGGGTCCGCGACCGGGCCGCCGCGGCACGGCCCTGACGATCCTCGCCGCGGTCGCCGGCGCCGGGATCGCCGTGACCGCCGCCGTCCTCGCACCGTCGGTGCTCGCCGACGCGGCCGGCAGCGTGGCGGGTACGGAGGCCGGGCCGGGCACGACGACGCCCGCCCCCGGCCGGGAGGCACCCACCGCGGTGCCCGACCAGGACGCGCAGGACGCGCAGGACGCCTGGGCGACCGACGTGCAGGCGGGTCTGCGTTCCCTGCCCGGCGTCGCGGACGCCGAGGTCGACGCCCGGACCGGCGTCGCCCGGATCACGCTCGACACCCCGCTCCCCTCCCCCGACGAGGCGCAGGGCGCCATGGACGACGCCCGCGCAGCGCTCGCGGCCTCGCCGCGTGCGGACGTCTGGTCGCTCACCGTGGCCGGGAGCACGACCGGCGGCGCGCAGCTGCAGGTCGTCGACGGGGCCGCCGAGCGGCGGTCGCGCGGCACGGACCCGGCCACCGGCGCGACGCTGCCCGACCTCCTGGGCGACGACCCGGCCGCCGACGCCGTGCGGATCCTCGGCGACGGCGCCGTCCGCGCCGTGTCCCTCTTCCCCGACCACACCTCGGCGGAGGTCCGGACCCCTGCCGACCTCGTGCCCGTCGCAGGCCTCGTCCGCGGGGAGGGCCGGGGGCTGTCGAGCCTCGTCGTGACCGGGTACGGGACCGGCAGCTTCGGCGGAGACGGATCGACCGTGCCCGACGACGCGCTGCTCGCCCTCCTGGCCGACGCCGCCGCCCGGCCCGGCGTCACCCAGGTCGCCCACGAGGCCCGTCGCGACGGCTACCCCGGCACGCCTCTGCTCACCGTCATGACGTCGGGCCCGCCCGAGCAGGAGGCGCGGTGGCTCACGTCCGTCGCGTGGTCCGCGACACCGCTGCCGTTCCAGGTGCACGGCGTCGCCACCGACGGGTACACCGGGTCGACCGGCTCGGGGCACGTCGGCGGCGTGCGGCCCGACGCCGTGCCCGCCCCCGCCGACGCGTGCGCGACCTCCGACCTCGTGCTCGCCGCGGACGGGTTCGACGCCGCCGCCGGCCGCCGGTTCCTCCGGCTCACCGCTCACAACCACGGCGCCGGGCCGTGCACTCTCGTCGGCACCCCGGCGCTGCGGTTCCTCGCCGACGACGGCGGCGAGTCGGACGTCCTCGTCGAGCCCGACCCCGTCGCCCCCGCCGCCACGCCCGTGACGCTGGCGCCCGGTGAGGGGGCGCAGACCGTGCTCTCCTGGCGCGGCGGCCCCACGGCGGACGACCCGCCGCGCGTCGTCGCCGTGCTCGTCACTCCCGTACCGGGAGGGGGCGAGGGCGCCGTCACGCTCGGCGAGGTCCCCGGCGCGGAGTCCGGCCTGGACCTGCTCGACGGCGCGACCGCCGTCCTCGCGCCCTGGTCGCCGTGGGTCGCGCTCGGCCCGGCCTGACCGGCCGGGTCAGGACTCCCGACGGGTGCGGACCGCGGCGGCGAGCTCGCGCAGGAGGTCGGCGGTGGTGTCCCAGTCGATGCACGCGTCGGTGACCGACTGCCCGTACACGAGGCCGCTCGGCGCGGGCTTCTGCGCACCCGCGACGAGGAAGCTCTCCATCATCAGGCCGGTGATCCCGGCCTCGCCGTCGGCGAGGCGCGCCGAGACCTCGCGCACGACCTCCGCCTGCCGCACGTGGCTCTTGCCCGAGTTGCCGTGCGACGCGTCGACGACGAGCCCGTGCTCCGTGACCCCGCCCAGCCCGGAGGTGCGCGCGATCCTCAGGGCCGCCGCGACGTCGTCGGACCCGTAGTTGGGCCCCGAGCGCCCACCGCGCAGGATCACGTGGCAGTCCGGGTTGCCCGCCGTCTCGACGGCGGCCGCCCGGCCGAGCGAGTCCATGCCGAAGAACGTGTGCTCGCTCGCCGCGGTGATGCAGCCGTCGACCGCGATCTGCACGTCCCCGTCCGTCGCGTTCTTGAACCCGATCGGCATCGACAGGCCCGACGCGAGCTGGCGGTGCACCTGCGACTCCGCGTTGCGCGCACCGATCGCGCCCCAGGACACGGCGTCGGCGATGTACTGCG
>CAZFUQ010000315.1:0-4445 GCA_964521905.1 uncultured Cellulosimicrobium sp. | reverse complement strand
CGCGCGGGTGCGGGTGGAGTCGGGTCAGAAGCCCGAGTTGCCGCTCCCGCGGTTCAGCGTGAAGCCCGTGTCGGCCAGCAGACCGCCGGTCCCGGAACCCGACACCGTGGTGTTCGCGAACGACGCGCTGCCCGCGGCGTGGATCTCGATGCCGTACGTCCCCGAGCCGGTGATGCTCACCCGGTCGAAGCTGACCTGCTGGATCGACTTCTCCCACGACATGAGGACGCCCGCGTAGGTGCTGTCGACGATCTCGACGTCTCGCACCACGACCGGCGCGTCGATCGCGTGCACGTCCGCGTAGATCCACAGCGCGCCGAGCTCCGCGGCCCAGTTGGGCTCACGGCTGCCGGTCCTGACGAGCGTGTTGCGCTGCACCGTCGTCGTGCCGCTGAACGGCACCCCGAAGCGCGTGCTGATCGCGATGCCGGCGGCGGCGTTGACCGTGTCCGCCACGACGTTGTCCTCGACCCGGTTGCCCGTCCCGCCGTACACCGCGAGGCCGTTGGCCAGGGCCGGCGCCTGCACGGTGTTGAACGCGAACACGCTGTTCGTCACCGGGCCGCCGTCGGACCACATGGCCAGGGCGTCGTCGCCGGTGTTGCGGAACGTGGACTGCACGACGCGCGAGTTCGCGACGTCGGTGCGGAAGTTCACGCCGTCCGCGTAGGTGTCGCGCACGCGCAGCCCGACGGCGAGCACGTCCTTCGATCCCGGCCGCACCCAGAGCGCGACCTTGGTGTGCTGGACCCACACGTTCTGGACGAGCGTGTCGTTCGCGAAGTCGCCCTCGATCGCCGCCTGCGAGACCGCGTCGTCGCGGACGGTCGCGTCCCCGAAGATCGCGAGGTCGGCGATGGTGACGCCTCCGCCCGTGCCGTAGAAGCCGCCCTTGGACCCGGTGCCCTGGAGCACCGAGTGCCAGGGACCGGCGCCGAGCACGGTCACACCGGAGACCTGGACCGCGTCGTTCAGGTGGAACGTCCCGGCGGGGACCCACACGGGGACCCCGGCGCTCTTCGCCGCGGCGACCGCGGCCCGGATCGCGGCGGTGTCGTCGCCGCCGCCCGACGTCGCGCCGTGCGACGTGATCGACACGGCACCCGCGGGCGGCGTGAGCGCGGCGGGGACCAGCTCGGCCTCGACGAGGTCGACGTCGACGTACGGGACCGTCGCCGTGTCCTTGCGCAGCATGATCACGGTCCCGGCCGGCTGGTCGCCGATCGGGACGCGGAGCTCGTCGTAGTAGCGGTGCGGGCTGCCGAGCGAGGGGTCGTCGTGGAACGGGTACTCGCCGTAGACCCACGCGTGCTTCGAGGTGAGCGTGGCGTCGGTGATCTTGGTGCCGTCGGCGTAGACGCCGAGCGGCGACGTGAGACCGCCGCCCGCCGGGGCGTCGGGGATCGAGTAGCGCAGCACGAGCCCGCTCGCGGGCTCCGTCAGGGTGATGCTGACCTGCTCGCCGGTCGCGTCGAGCCGCACCGCGCGCCGACCGCTCGACTCCGCCTGGACGGTCCCGTACGTGCGCGACGCCGCGAGGACGGTGCCGTTCGTGGAGCCCGCCTCGGCCTCGTACTGGGTGTACGGCGTCGTCGCACCGCGGGCCGCGAGCGCGGTCTCACCCGTCGCGACGAGGCTGTCGACCGCGACGTCCGCGCCGGGCGTCGTCGCGCGCAGGGCGACGGTGTTGAGCCCCGCGCGCAGCGGGATCTCGGCGGTGGCCGTGCGCCAGCCCGAGCCGGAGGTCAGGGCGACCGTCCCCTCGGCGCGGCCGTTCACCACGACACCGAGCGTCCGCGTCGAGCCCGAGGTGTTCGCGAAGCGGACGGTGAGCGTCTGCGTGCCGGCCGACGCCGCGGCGAGCGTCCGGACGACGCGCGCCCCCGTCGTCGTGAGGCCGGCCGCGTACCCGGTGCCCGTGTGGCCCGCGATCGCGCTCGACGCCGTCGCGCCGCCCGCGAGGTAGGCCTCCTCGGCCTCGCCAGTGCCGCCGGTCGAGGGCTCCTCCGGGTCGACGGGGACCTCCGGGTCGACGACCGCGGCCGTCACGGTGAGGCTGTCGAGGTTCGCGTTGCCGCTGTCGGCGGTGCCGTAGGAGTACGCGATCGTGTGGTTCCCCGCGTCGAGGGTCACGCGCGCGGTGGCCGTGCCCCACGCCGCCCAGCCCGACGTCGGGGCGAGCATGACCTGCTGGGCCGTGCCGCCGTCGACCCGCAGCGAGAACGTGCGCGGCGAACCCGTCCCGTTCGCGTAGCGCAGGGCCAGGTCGTACGACCCGGCCGTCGGCGTGGCGACGGCGAACGCGACCGCCGCCGCGCCCCGGTTCGCGTCGGTGAAGCCGCCGACGAACCCGCTGCCGGTGTACCCGGCGTGCTCGGTCGACTCCACCGCCCCGCCCGAGAGCGTGCCCTGCTCCGCCTCGAAGAGCGGCCCGGTCGCCGGCTCGGTGCCGGGGGACGGCGGCGTCACGTCGAGGTGGTCGAGGTTGACGTTGCCCGAGTCGGCCGTGCCGAACCGGTAGGCGACGGAGTGGGTGCCGGCCGTGAGCTCGACGCTCGTCGAGGCCGTGGCCCAGGTGTCCCAGCCAGCGGTCGCGGGGAGCGTCACCTGGCGTGCGGTGCCGCCGTCGACGACGACGCTCAGCGTCTTCGGGGCGGTCGTGCCGTTGGCGTAGCGCAGCGTGAGCGTGTGGCTCCCCGCCGTGCTCGCGGCGACCGCGAACGTCGTCGCGGCGGACCCCTTGTTGTCGTCCGTGTACCCGCCGACGAACCCGCTGCCGGTGTGGCCGGTGTGGTCGCTCGCGACGACGGCGCCTCCCGTCAGCGTGGCGGTCTCCGCCTCGTAGCGCGTGGGCGCGGCGCTCGCGGGCGACGCGACGGCGCCCAGCAGGGTCGCGACCAGCGCTCCCGCCGTGACCGTGGCGAGCGCTCGGGCGAGCCCGCGGCGGCGGCCGGGGGGTGGTGCGGTGCGGGGAGCTCGGGGGTTCGGTGCAGCGTGGTCGGTTCTCAGACGCACTGGGGTCCGCTTCCTCTCGGGAGCCGCCCTCGTCGGCGGCTCGGGGACGCCGCCGGTCGGAGGGTGTCCGCACCGACACCGACCACGAGCAGATTTAGCGTTAAACCAGCGACGTGGAACGAACTTATCACCACGCTCCGGACGATGGCCAGGCCCGACCGGGCGCCGGTCCGGGACGCCGAGCCCGACTGCCCGGCGAGTGCACGCCGTCGGCGGGGCCCGATGAGTTCCGCTCGCTGTCGTGGTCCACCCACCGGTATCGGCATCAGCGCACCCGGAGGAACCCGACATGACCTCGATCGTCTCGACCCTGTTCATCTCGCTCGACGGCGTCGCCGAGATCGACCCCGCCTGGCACTTCCCGTACTTCGACGACAACATGGCCGCCGCCGTCGACGAGGACTACCAGGACGTCGACGCGCTGCTCCTCGGGCGCGTCACGTACGACAGCTTCGCCGGCGCGTGGCCCGAGCGGGAGGCGGCCGGAGGAGAGGACGCCTCGTTCGCCGCGCGGCTCGGGGACCTGCGCAAGATCGTCGCGACGCGCGGCGACCAGGACCTCGGGTGGCGGCACGTCGAGCGGGTCGACGGCGACCTCGTGGACGCGGTCCGCGCACTCAAGGACGAGCCGGGCCTGGACAAGGTCCTCGTCGCCGGGTCGATCTCGGTGGTGCGCCAGCTCCTCGCCGCCGGCCTGCTCGACGAGCTGCGCCTGCTCGTCCACCCCGTCGCGGCCCGCACGGGCGAGCGTCTCTTCGACGAGGGCGAGCCGGTCTACCCGCTCACGCTCCTGCGCTCGGAGACCTACCCGACGGGCGTCGTGCGGCTGATCTACGCGCCGGCCGACGCACCGGCGGAGGTCACGTACGACGACGTCGCGGACAAGGTGCCGTCCGGGAACGGCTGAGGAACCGCCGTCGGGCACGGGCACGAGGCCGCCGCCCCCCCGGGCTCGCCGAGAACGCCCTCGCCCGCACTCGAGAACGACCTGGGGGACGTTATCCGCTGGATAACGTCCCCCAGGTCGTTCTCGGCGCGGGGCCGGGGCCGGGACCGGGGTCGCGGGTGGGTTACGGGTTAGTTGCGGAGGTCGAGGTAGCGGTCGATGAGGGCCGCCGTCGACGGGTCCTGGGCGGCGAGGGCGTCCTCGTCGCCGGCGACGGCGGGCGCGATCTCGAGGGCGAGCTTCTTGCCGAGCTCGACGCCCCACTGGTCGAAGCTGTCGATGCCCCACACGACGCCCTGGACGAACGTGATGTGCTCGTAGAGCGCGATGAGCTGGCCCAGGACCGACGGCGTGAGCGCCGGAGCGAGGATCGACGTCGTCGGGCGGTTGCCCGGGAACGTGCGCGCGGACACGAGCTCCTCGGCCGTGCCCTCGGCGCGGACCTCGTCGGCGGTCTTGCCGAACGCCAGCGCCTTGGTCTGGG
>CAZFUQ010000314.1:0-4481 GCA_964521905.1 uncultured Cellulosimicrobium sp. | reverse complement strand
CCTCCCCGGGCCCGTCGCGCCCGGCGACGTGGTCACCGCCGCGCACGGCGTGTCCCTCACGCTCGGCGAGGCACCGATCCTGCGCGACGTGTCCGTCGACGTGCGCGCGGGCGAGGTGCGCGCGCTGCTCGGCCCCAACGGCGCGGGCAAGTCGTCGCTGCTCGCCGTGCTCACGGGCGACCTGGCCCCCGAGGGCGGGGACGTCGTCGTCGACGGCCGACCACTGCGCGCGTGGACGCCGACCGAGCTCGCCCTGCGCCGGTCGGTCATGCTCCAGCAGGTCTCGCTGAGCTTCCCGTTCACCGCCGTGGACGTCGTGCGCATGGGCCGCTCGCCGTGGCGCGGCACGCCCTTCGAGGACGAGGACGACGCGGCGATCGCCGAGGCGATGGCCGCGACCGACGTCGAGCACCTCGCCGACCGGCACTTCACCTCGCTGTCCGGGGGTGAGAAGGCGCGCGTCGCGCTCGCCCGCGTGCTCGCCCAGCGCGCGTCGCTCCTCATGCTCGACGAGCCGACCGCCGCGCTCGACCTCAAGCACCAGGAGCTCGTGCTCCAGCTCGCCCGGGCGCACGCCGCCGCAGGCGGTGCGGTGGTCGTCGTCGTGCACGACCTCTCGCTCGCCGCCGCCTACGCCGACCAGGTGACCGTCCTCGCGGGCGGGCGCGTCGTCGCCGACGGCGGTCCGCGCGACGTCCTCACCGCCGAGCTGCTGAGCGGCGTCTACGACTACCCCGTCGAGGTCGTCGACCACCCCGGCGGCGGTGCGCCGATCGTCCTGCCGCGCCGCTGAACGCGGACGGGAGCCGCACGACCGCCCACCGATGGGCTCACGGCCGACGCCTCCTCGTGCTCCATGTCCACATCGGGCGCATGGGTTCTCGCCGTGTCGTCCGCCGGCGAGGGCAGGCTTCTGCACGCCATGCGGGTCTGAGCGTGCGCCCGGCCTGCTGCCGCTCCACGCTCACGACACGAGAGTTCGCGGCGAGGACGTCTCGGATCGACCCGAGAGTCCCCGGATGGTCAGAGATTCTCGACAGATCGCGCCGCCTCATCGCCTGTCGTAGAAACGACCGTTTGCCGTACGTCGCAGAACCAGGTTCTGCGACGTACGGCAAACGCGTGTCGTCGGACAGCTCGTGCCGCTGAGGCTACGAGCCCGCCGGCCAGATGAGGATGAGGTACTCCTCGACGGGCGAGAAGACGGTGAGGTCCCGGTGGCCGTCTCGTCCCTTGGCTGCCACGAGGACGTGGTGTGGCCCTGCGACGTCTGGTTCGAAGACCTCGTATCCCTCGTCTCTTTCGGGGCTGCACAGGAGCAGAGTGTCATCGACGGGGATCGTGAGTTGGGTCGTCTCCCACCCGTGCTCGATGAGCCGCGCGTGTTCGTCGCTCGGGGGCCCTTCCGCGTAGTTGACGGTGACGGGCCCGCTTGCGATCCCGGTCTGGATGATCACGGACGCCGGGTCGGTGCCTTGCACCGCGACGGCCTGCTCGTCCCACGGTGATGACGGGTATAGCGCGATCACGTCGAAGGGCACCAGGTGAACCTGGTGATACGTCGCCCTGATGACTGACTGTCCCATGCCTGCTCCCGTTCCGCGGTCAGTTCTACGCGAGGAAGGCGACCTGGAACCGGTCGCCGTCCATCATGCGCTCGTTCGCGTAGAAGGCGCTCAGGAAGCCGCCAGCGGAAGAGTTCTGGGACGCGGGGATAAAGCAGCGGCTCCACCCGGTTGGCCCGGTGGCGTAGGAGTCGGGCATCTGGCACCAAGAGAAGCTCCGAGCGACGCCGGGCGTGCTCGAGGTGTAGGCGCCCTCGTAGGTGCTACGGAATGGGTACTCGTCACAGGAGTAACCGGTCGGGCGCGGGATGCTGCTGGGGCATGCGGTGGAACCGTTCAGATCGGACAGGGTGGGGTTCTGCATGCGTGTGAGGTAGGTGCCCGTCAGGTAGCCGCCGGGCAGGCCAGTCGCAATGGCCGAACCGACGTGGTCGGCGAAGTCAGGATTGGCGGCGTAGCTGAACGCAGCAATGCCGGTAATGCCCTCGTAGACGCATCCCTGGGCTCGCCCGGGCTGAGCGTTGTCACAGCGCGGGCCCAGCGCTGGCAGCGTGATGATGGCCGTGTTGCTCCACAGGGCCGAGGAGAAGGTGATCTCCCACATGCCGTCGGCCCACGTGAGAACCTCGCCGACAGCGAGCGGCTGGACGGCGAACGCTCCCGTTCCGTTCCACTCGCCGACGCCGCCAGGAGCGTACGTGGTGCCGGTGCCGATGCAATCTCCAGGGCACCCGAACAGCGTCCCGGTGCTCAGCTGCGGGGATCCGGTGCCGGTGACGCTCCAGACCCAGAGCCGGATCGTGGAGGACACGCTCGAGCCCACTGTGGTGACTGTCGTGATGGCATGGATGTTTGCGGTGCCCACGATCGCTCCGCTGGGGACCGCTCGGACGATCAGCTCGATCGCGCGATGACTACACACGTTGCGCCGGTCGGTCCCGTACCAAATACCGCTCGGCTCGGCGAAGCTCCCACACTCCTCGGGAAGATCGAGCGCTGCCAGCGACGCCTTGCCCGCTGGCGTGGCGTCGTCGTCGATCTCGACGCTGACACAGTTCTCGGGGTGCGACGCGCTCTTCTGCGCGAGGACTCGGGCGTTGAGAGCGTCGCAGTCCTCGGCGCTGGTGGCCTTCGCGACAGATGCCGCGAAGGTGTCCCTGGCGAGTTCACGGTCGGTACCGAGCGGGGCCGCCGGCGCATTGTCCAGTTCCTCTTGCGAGATCAGATCCGGGACGACGGCTTGAGTGGCCGGGTCCGGGTTGGCAGCGGCCGCCGGCGTGATGATGGCCGCGAAGGTGGTCAGTACCGCTACGAGCATCATCGCGGGCCGTTTTGTTGAGTGTCTCAACTGCTTCTCTCCCTTGAGTGCGCACGGAACGGCAAGGGAGGTGCCCCCTGCCCGCGAGTACAACTACCAGAACCACCCCCAGGCGGCAATACCAAACTCATGCAGTCGCATTGCCCTGGCTTGCCTACGATGCGGGGTGTTGTCCGGCGCTGCAGAACTGACCGTTTGTCGGGCGTCCGAGAAGAGGGTTCTGCGACGTACGGCAAACGGTGGGTTCTGCGCACGGCCGCTCCGTAGGGGCGCACAGGGACGCGGCGTGCTCGCGAGCCGCGCTGACGGCGTGCTGCGGCGACCCGGTGCGATGATCGTCAGTGACCGGTTATTATCGACACGTGTCGATCATAGAACCTGAGGTGTGTACGGCGACCACGGCCGATGTTGAGCCGGCGGTCGCGTTGTTCCGGTCGCTCGGTGACCCCGCGCGGTTGGCGATCGTGCGCCGACTAGCCGTCGGGGAGGCGCGCGTCGCGGAGCTCACGGCTGATCTGGGGCTCGCGCAGTCCACGGTGTCCTCGCACGTGGCGTGCTTGAAGGACTGCGGCCTGGTGGCCGGGCGCATGGAGGGCCGGCGAGTGTTCTACTCGCTGGCCCGCCCGGAGCTGCTGGACATGCTCGCGGCCGCGGAGACGCTGCTCGCGGCGACGGGCAGCGCGGTCGCGCTCTGCCCGACCTACGGCGTGGACGGGCAGGTGTCGGCGTGCTGAGCACGATCGCGGCCGCGGTCGGGTTGTTCGTCGCGACCAACCTCGACGACATCGTGGTCCTGACGGTCCTGTTCGCGGTCGCCGCACGGGGGACGTCGCGGCTGCGCGGGTGGCAGATCGTGGCCGGACAGTACCTGGGCCTGGTCACCCTGATCGCGGTCAGCTTCCTGGCCGCGCTGGGCCTGACGATCGTGCCGGACGAGTGGGTGGGCCTGCTCGGCCTGATCCCGCTCGCGATCGGTGTGCTGGCCCTGGTGCGCACGCTGCGCGGCAAGGACGACGACGACGAGGCCGAGTCCGCGCTCAAGGCCGTCGGGCTGCTCGGCGTCGCGGGCATCACGATCGCCAACGGCGGGGACAACATCGCGATCTACACCCCGGTGTTCCGCACCATCTCGACCACCGACGCCTTGGTCACCATCGCGGTGTTCCTCGTCCTGCTCGCGCTGTGGTGCCTGCTCGCGCGCGCGATCGGCAGCAACGAGAGGGTCACCGAGGCGCTGGAGAAGGTCGAGCACTGGCTCGTGCCCGTGGTGTTCATCGGCCTCGGCGTGTTCATCCTCATCGAGTCCGGCACCCTGGCCCACATCGCCTCGCTGCTGTGAGCGCGGCAGCAACGGCGCCGGCGAGAGATGATGGACCGGTGAAGGTTGAGCTCCTGGTCGTCGACGCGTGTCCGAATGAGGCACCCGCCCGGGACGTGCTGCGCCGGGTCCTGGACCGGGTCGGGGTGAACGTGCCGATCGCGACCGTGGTCATCGCGGACGACGACCAGGCCCAGAGGTATGGCTTCCACGGGTCGCCGTCGTTCCACGTCGACGGGCAGGACGAGCCCCGGGCACGGGGAACACGTCCTGCCCGTCG
>CAZFUQ010000313.1:0-4502 GCA_964521905.1 uncultured Cellulosimicrobium sp. | reverse complement strand
GGACGCCCGTGCTGCTCAAGGAGCTCGCCGGGCGCAATCTCTTCTGGTGCGGGGTCTGCCAGTCCTGACCGGGCGCCGACGGGCCGGGCGGCTCAGAACACCCAGCTGCACACCGGCGCGACCGGCCAGCCGAACGCCGCGCTCGCGCGGGCGAGCGCGCCGGGGGAGTGCTCGGTGACGAGACCCGCGGCGCCGAGCGCCGCGAGCGAGGTGCCGCCCAGGTAGGCCGCGCCCAGCTCGCGCACGTCGAGCGAGAGGTCCGCGGCGTCCTCGGTGCGCTCGGCCACCGCCACGCCGAACGCCGCCGCTCGCAGCCGCCAGCGGCCGCCGTTGTCCGGCAGGCGCGCGTCCGTGACGTGCAGGACGACGTCCACGTCCGCGGCGTAGCGGCGCGCCGCGAGCGCGGCCGGGACGTCGACGACGCGCACCCAGAGGTTGTCGGCGAGGCGCGGCGAGGCGGAGCGCGGATCCACGAGGAGGCTCGTGACGACGTCGTCCACGGGCAGCATGAAGGGCGTCACCTCGTGCGTGAGGTCGAGGTCGGTGAGCACGCCCCACAGCGCGCGGGCGGCGGCGGCGTCGAGTGCGACGACCTCGCCCGTGCTCACCGGGCCGCGCGGGCCCGTGACCTCCCACGAGAGCTTGCGGTGGAAGCGCGCGTACCCGCGGGGCTCGCCGTCGAGCTCGACGACCGCGATCCGCGTCGGCTCGCGGTCCTTGCGCCACACCTTCGCGTCGTCCCAGAAGGTCGCCCGGAGCTCCGGCGTCTCGCGCGACGCCCAGCCGGGCCGGTTGATCCCGGCGCCCTGTCCCGTCGGGTCGGCGCCTGCACGCTCGTGGAGCGACGCGACGAGGTCGCCGTGGCGCGAGCGCTCGGCACGCTCGATGCGGACGGTGTGCCGCTCGGCGCCGGGGACGTCGCGCAGCGCGACGCCGCGGGGGACCGTGAGGCGGACGTCGTCCGCGGCCTTGCCGTAGCCGAAGCGCCCGTAGATCGCCGCCTCCGCGGCGAACAGCGCCGACAGCGGCTCGCCGCGGTCGCGGCACCGCGCGAGGTGCGCGTCGATCATCGCGGTGAGCAGGCCGCGGCGGCGGTGGCCGGGATGCACGCCCACCCATGTCAGACCGGCGACGGGCGCCGTCGCCCCGGGCACGGGGAACCGCGCGAACGGGTACGAGGAGTGCATCGCGACGAGCTCCCGGCGCACGGGCCGGGCCCCGTCGACGGGCGTCGCGTCCTCGTCCTCGTGCTCGCGGACGACGCCGAGCGTGCGCTCCCACGTCAGCGGGAAGGGCAGGTCGACGAGCTCGTCGACGTCGATCGCCGAGGGGAACGTCGTCGTGTCCAGCTCGAGCACGTCGCGCAGGTCGCCGACGGTGAGCGGCGCGAGGTCGTAGCCGTCGGGGAGCCGTGCGGCGTCGCGGTCGGCGGTGGCCGTGGTCGGGCGGTGGTGGTCGCTCATGATCCCGATCCTGGCGGCTTCCCGGGAGGTGCGCCAGGAGAATGCGGAGCCGGCGCGGGCTGCCGGCCCGGACGGCGGCGCACCCTAGAGTCGGTCCCCATGGAACGGCCGACGCAACCCACCGCGCGACGACGCCCCGACGGGCCCGACGGGCCCGACCGGACCACCGCGGCCGCGGAGTACGCGACCGCCGTGCTCGCGCTCGTCCGGCGCGTCCCGCCCGCGCGCGCCATGACGTACGGGCTCGTCGCGGAGATCGTCGCCGAGTCGCTGCACCGCGGCGGGCCGCGTCAGGTGGGCCAGGTGCTCGCGGGGTCGTCGGGCGTGGACGACGACGGTGCACCCGTCCCGTGGTGGCGGGTCGTCAACGCGGCGGGCTCGCCGCCCGCGCACCACCTCGACGCCGCGCTCGCCGAGCTGCGCGCCGAGGGGTGCCCGCTGTCGCGCGACGGGCGCCGCGTCGACCTGCGCCGCGCGGTCTGGTTCCCGGGCATCGACCGTTGAGCGGGGACGTCGTCCGTGCGGCCCCGCGACGGCCGGCTCGTGCTCAGCGGCTCGGCGGCACCGTGAGGAGCGGGGCGAGGGTCTGGACGGCGGTCGCGTCGCCCTGGACGAGGAGCGTCGTCACCGCCGTCTCGCGCCACGGTGCGAGGTCGCGCGCGATCTTGTCCGCCGGGCCGACGAGCGCGACGTCCTCGACCATGGCGGTCGGGACCGCGGCGGCCGCGAGGTCCTTGCGGCCGGCGAGGTAGTGCGCCTGGATCTCGTCGCACGCGTCGGCGTACCCGAGGCGGTCGAGCGCGTCGCGGTGGAAGTTCGCGCCCTTGGCGCCCATGCCGCCGGCGTAGAGCGCGAGGAAGGGCCGCACCTGGTCCGCGGCCCGCTCGACGTCCTCGTCGACGACCACCGGGACGGTCGCGCACACCTCGAAGCCCGCCGCGGCGGACCGCTCGGCCGAGCGCTTCGCGAACCCCTCGTCGAGGAGCGCGCGGAACGTCGTGTCCATGCGCGGGGAGTAGAACAGCGGCAGCCAGCCGTCGGCGATCTCGGCGGCGAGGGCGATGTTCTTCGGGCCCTCCGCGGCGAGGTGGATCGGCAGGTCCGCGCGCAGGGGGTGCACGGTCGAGCGCAGCGGCTTGCCGAGCCCGGTGCCGTCGGCTAGCGGGAGGGGGTAGTGCGGTCCCGAGGAGGTCACCGGGGCCTCGCGCGCGAGCACCTGGCGCACGACGTCCACGTACTCGCGCGTCCGCGCGAGCGGCCGCGCGTAGGGCTGGCCGTACCAGCCCTCGACGACCTGCGGTCCGGAGACGCCGAGGCCGAGGACGAACCGGCCGCCCGAGAGATGGTCCATCGTGAGCGCGGCCATCGCGGTCGCCGTGGGCGTGCGCGCGGAGATCTGCGCGACCGCGGTCCCGAGCCGGATCCGGGAGGTGCGAGAGCCCCACCAGGCCAGGGGCGTGAAGGCGTCGGAGCCGTACGCCTCCGCGGTCCACACGGAGTCGACGCCGAGCCGGTCCGCCGCGACGACCGCGTCCGCGATCCCTTCCGGTGGGCTGGCGGACCAGTAGCCGGTGTGGATGCCGAGACGCATGCGGGCTCCTCTTCGTCGAGGTGTCGTGGCGACCGTGGGAGACGGCGCGGGAGTCGTGAGCGGGCGGCACCCGGTCGTCGCACCGGGCAGGGGTATCCGGTACGCAGGGTCTCGGGTACCGCCCGCTCACACCCTAGCCGATCCGTCGCAGCGGTCGGCGGCGCCGTCGGGTCGCGCCGCTCAGCGCCGCGCGCGGTCCGCGAGCGTGTTGAGGAGGGCGGCTCCGGTGGCCGCGTCGTCGACGGTCACGACGAGCGCGCGTCCGCCGGTGCGCTCGACCCGCAGCCCCTCTCCCGCGCGGACCACGATGCCCACGGTCCCGTCCCGGCCCGCTCGCCAGCCCCACCCGCCGAAGTCGCGCAGCGGCGAGACCTGCACGACGTCCGCCCGGACCACCTCGTCGGCGGGCACGGTCGTGCGGGGAACGCCGAGGGCGGAGCGGACGACCAGCCCGGCGGGGTCGACACGGACGACCCAGGACAGCATCGTGGCGAGGAGCGCGGCGAGGAGCGCCGGGACGAGGAGCAGCGCCCACTCGCGCGTCACGATCGCGAGGACCGCGGTCAGGACGATCGCGCCGACCGCCACGAGGAGGGCCGGCCCGCCGCCCGCGCGCCGTACCCAGGCCGCGCGCTCGTCCGCCGCGAGGCGGACCCGCGGGGCGTCGTCGGGCACCCCGGTGCTGGTCGGTGCGGGGGCGTCACCGGGGAGCGTGATCGCGACGACGACGCCCACGAGCAGGCCGATGCCGAGCGAGACCGCGGTCACGACACCGATCCCGCCGACGTCCTGGGCGTCGGCGATCCCGCGCTGGATCCAGAGCGATCCGAGCGTCTGGCCGGCGAGCATGACGGGCAGCCCGACCGTGACTCCCGCGGCGACGCGACGGTTCGAGGACGACTGCCCGAGGAACGCCGTCATCGCGGCGAACCCTGCCGCAGCGGTCAGCCCGAGCGCCGTGCTCACGGCCACCACGGTGCCGAGCGAGCCGAAGCCGTCCACCCCGTCCGTGCCCCAGTGCATCGCGACCGGGTCGGGCAGCGTGGGAGCCCACGCCAGCGCGACGATCGCCGCGACCACGGTGACGACCCCGCCGAGGGCGCCGACCACGACGGCCAGGGTGCGGCGGTCGGCGAGGCCGCGGCCGGTGGTGGGGCGGCGTCCGCGGCGAGGGGTGCGCGGTGCGCGAGGGGTGCGGGGATCCGCAGGGGTCATCGGAGGGCCTCCTTGACGAGGGTGAGCACGGTCTCGGGCGAGAGCGAGAGGGAGCGCGCCTCGCTCGCGACCCGGTCGATCGCCGAGCGCAGCGGGGCGAGGTCCGCGGCGGCACGCGCGGTGACGACGGCGCCACGTCCGCGCCGCAGGTCGAGCAGCCCCTCGTCGCGCAGCTCCTGGTACGCGCGCAGGACCGTGTGGACGTTGACGTCGAGCGCGTCCGCGAGCTCTCG
>CAZFUQ010000312.1:3202-4517 GCA_964521905.1 uncultured Cellulosimicrobium sp. | reverse complement strand
ACCTCGCGGTACCAGGGCTCTACCTCGGCGGCAGGAGACGCGTCAGGCGTTGGCGACGAGGCCCAGCTCGGCGACGCTGGGGAGACCCTCGTGCTTCGGCACCACGCGCACCGTGTAGCCGAACGGGCCGGACGCCTCGAGCACGACCTCGCCCGCGAACGCGTGGCGACCCGCCTCGTACGACTCGGCGAGCGCGAGCGGCTCCGCGGTGAACTCCTCGATGACGTCGGACTCGGTGACGCGACCGTGCACGACCTGCACCTCGACGTCCTCGGGCCGCAGGTCGCCCAGCGACACGTACGCGCGCACCGTGAGCCGGTCGCCGACCTGCGGGACCTCGCCGATGCCGGACGAGTCGACGTGGTCGACACGCACGCGCGACCACCCGGACCGCACGGCCTGCTTCCAGTGCGCGAGCTCGCGCGCGGGGGCGAGGTCGTCGGTCGCGAGCGCCCGCCCGGCCGCGGCGGCGGGCGCGTACAGCCGCGTGACGTACTCGCCGACCATGCGCGTCGCCTGGACCTTCGGGCCGAGCGTGGCGAGCGTGTGGCGCACCATCTCCAGCCACCGGGCGGGCACCCCGTCACCGTCGCGGTCGTAGAAGCGCGGCGCGACCTGCTGCTCGACGAGGTCGTACAGCGCGGACGCCTCCAGGTCGTCGCGGCGGTCGGGGTCCTCGACCCCGTCGGCCGTCGGGATGGCCCAGCCGTTCTCACCGTCGAACCACTCGTCCCACCACCCGTCGAGGATCGACAGGTTGAGGCCACCGTTGAGCGCGGACTTCATGCCGGACGTCCCCGACGCCTCCAGCGGCCGCAGCGGGTTGTTCAGCCAGACGTCGCAGCCCGGGTACAGCGACTGCGCCATCGCGATGTCGTAGTTCGGCAGGAAGACGATGCGGTGGCGCACCTCGGGGTCGTCCGTGAAGCGCACGAGCTGCTGGATGAGGCGCTTGCCCTGGTCGTCCGCCGGGTGCGACTTGCCGGCGACGACGAGCTGCACGGGCCGCTCGGGGTGCAGCAGCAGGGCCTTGAGCCGGGCCGGGTCACGCAGCATGAGGGTGAGCCGCTTGTACGTGGGCACCCGCCGCGCGAAGCCGATGGTCAGCACGTCGGGCGAGAGGACGTCGTCGATCCAGCCGAGCTCCGCGGGCGTCGCGCCGCGGTCGCGCCACGACTTGCGCACGCGGCGGCGCGACTCGTCGACGAGCCGGCCGCGCATCTCGCGGCGGATCGCCCACAGCTCGCCGTCGCTCACCGCGCCGGCCTCGGCCGTCCCGCCGGCACGCAGCCAGCCCGACGACGCGTGCTCGGCC
>CAZFUQ010000312.1:1231-3192 GCA_964521905.1 uncultured Cellulosimicrobium sp. | reverse complement strand
TGAGCTCGTCGAGCCCGAGCCGCTCGGCCTCGAGGGCCGCGAACGCCGGGTCCACCCACGTGGGCGAGTGCACGCCGTTGGTCACGGACGTGATGGGGACCTCGCGCGCGTCGAAGCCCGGCCACAGGCCCTCGAACATGCCGCGCGAGACCTGCCCGTGCAGGAGCGAGACGCCGTTCGCGCGCCCGCCCATGCGCAGGCCCATGACCGCCATGTTGAACACCGTGGGGTCGCCGCCCTCGTAGTCCTCGGCACCGAGCGCGAGGACGCGCTCGACGGGCAGGCCGTCGACCGCCATGTCGCCGCCGAAGTACTGCGTGACGAGGTCACGCCCGAACCGGTCGATGCCCGCGGGCACGGGCGTGTGCGTCGTGAACACCGTCGCGGCGCGCACGGCCTCGAGCGCCTCGTCGAACGCGAGCCCCTGCTCCACGAGCTCGCGGATGCGCTCGACGCCGAGGAACCCGGCGTGGCCCTCGTTGGTGTGGTAGACCTCCGGCGCGGGCGCGCCGGTGAGCCGCGACCACAGGCGCAGCGCACGCACGCCGCCCACGCCGAGCAGCAGCTCCTGCTGGAGGCGGTGCTCGCCGCCGCCGCCGTAGAGGCGGTCGGTCACCTTGCGCGCGGCCTCGTCGTTGCCGGGCACGTTCGAGTCGAGCAGCAGCAGCGGCACGCGCCCGACGGCGGCGACCCACACGTGCGCGTGCAGGGTGCGGCCGCCCGGCAGGGCGAGCGAGACGCGCGCGGGCGTGCCGTCGTCCTCGCGCAGGATGGTCAGCGGCAGGCCGTCCGGGTCGAGCAGCGGGTAGGTCTCGACCTGCCAGCCGTCACGCGTGAGCGACTGCTTGAAGTACCCGGCGCCGTACAGGAGCCCGACGCCGACGATCGGCACGCCGAGGTCGCTCGCGCTCTTGAGGTGGTCGCCCGCGAGGATGCCGAGGCCGCCGGAGTACTGCGGCAGCACCGACGTGATGCCGAACTCGGGCGAGAAGTACGCGATCGCGGCGGGCAGCCCGCCGACCTCGTCGCCCGCTGCGGACGCCGCCTGCGTCTGGTACCACAGCGGGTCCTCGAGGTAGTGGTGCAGGTCCTCCGCCGCCGCGCGCACGCGCGCGACGAACGTGCCGTCCGCCGCGAGCGCGGCGAGCCGCTCCGGCCCGAGGGCACCGAGCAGCGCGACGGGGTCGCCGTGGACGACCGCCCACGTCTCGGGGTCGATACCGGCGAACAGGTCGCGCGTCGGGGCGTGCCAGGACCACCGGAGGTTGTGGGCCAGCTCGTCCAGGTCGCGCAGCTCGGCGGGCAGCAGGGTGCGGACGGTGAACCGTCGGATCGCTCTCACGGGGACGAGACTACGCAGCCTCGCGCCGGCGCACACCCTCGCCGTGTCACCCGGGCGTAACGCTTGCATGAACTCTCACCGGCGCCGGTGGCGACCCGGGGCACGACCGGGCGAGCCCTCGGTCGGCGCCCCCAGGTGCCCACCCCCCGTCCGCCTCGATACGTTGTGCGTGTGACGTCGACCCCACCGGCCCCCGCGCCGCACGCCGACCCGACCAGCGCGCCCTCGCCCGCCCGGCACCTCGCGCCCTCCACCGGCCCCCGCCCCGCCCCGACCGCCCCGATCGGCCGCATCCCGGTCCTCGACGTCTCCCCCGTCGTCGAGGGCGGGCGCTGGCCCGCCAAGGCCGTCGTCGGCGAGATGGTGCCGGTCGAGGCGACGGTGTTCCGCGAGGGGCACGACGCCGTCGCCGCCACGGCCGTGCTCGTCGCCCCGGACGGGACCGAGCGCACGGCGCCCATGGTCGACGTCGCGCCCGGCCTCGACCGGTTCCGCGCCACGCTGCACCCGGACGCACTCGGGGACTGGTCGCTGCGGGTCGAGGCGTGGAGCGACCCGTACGGCACGTGGGCGCACGACGCGACGGTCAAGATCGAGGCGGGGGTCGACGTCGACCTCA
>CAZFUQ010000312.1:0-1221 GCA_964521905.1 uncultured Cellulosimicrobium sp. | reverse complement strand
GCGGATACGGCGAATTTAATGAACAGATGGTATTGGCTTATGGCAAAGCTTATGCCATGCTCGCCGAGGGCGTCCGGCTGTTCGAGCGCGTCACGACCGACGCCGTCCCCCTCGCGGGTGCGGACGGCACCCCGGGCGTGCGCACCGACGACGACGCGCACACCCTCGCCGACGCCCTCGCCGCCCTGCGCGACGCGACCCGGCCCGCGCAGGCCCGCCTGGCGGCCGCGACCTCCCCCGAGGTGCGCGACGCCCTGGGCCGCGCGCCCCTGCGCGACCACGTCACGGCGTCGGCCACGTACCCCCTGCGCGTCGAGCGCCCGCTGGCGCTCGCGGGCGCGTGGTACGAGATGTTCCCCCGCTCGGAGGGCGCGCGGCGGCTCAAGGACGGGCGCTGGCGCTCGGGCACGTTCACCGCGGCGGCGCGACGCCTGCCGGCGATCGCCGCGATGGGCTTCGACGTCGTCTACCTCACGCCGATCCACCCCGTCGGCACCGCGCACCGCAAGGGCCGCAACAACTCGCTCACCGCGCTCCCGGGCGACCCGGGCAGCCCGTACGCCATCGGGTCGAAGGACGGGGGGCACGACGCGTTCCACCCCGAGCTGGGCAGCGAGCGCACGTTCCGCTCGTTCGTCAGGGAGGCCCGGCGCAACGGGCTCGAGGTCGCGATCGACCTCGCGCTGCAGTGCTCGCCCGACCACCCGTGGGTGACCGAGCACCCCGAGTGGTTCACGACCCGCGCCGACGGCACGATCGCGTACGCCGAGAACCCGCCCAAGAAGTACCAGGACATCTACCCGCTGAACTTCGACGACGACCCCGCGGGCATCTACGCCGAGGTCCTGCGGGTGGTCCGGGTGTGGATCGACCGCGGCGTCACGGCGTTCCGCGTCGACAACCCGCACACCAAGCCGCTCGACTTCTGGGAGTGGCTGCTCGCCGAGGTCCGGGCCACGAACCCGGAGGTCGTCTTCCTCTCCGAGGCGTTCACCAAGCCCGCGATGATGCACACCCTCGCGCGCATCGGGTTCCACCAGTCGTACACGTACTTCACGTGGCGCAACTCCCGGGACGAGCTCGCGGAGTACCTCGCCGAGGTGTCGGGCGAGGGGGCCGCGTACATGCGCCCGAGCTTCTGGCCGACGACGCACGACATCCTCCCGCCCTACCTCCAGCACGGCGGGGTGGCCGGGTTCGCGGTGCGCGCGGTGCTCGCCG
>CAZFUQ010000311.1:0-4518 GCA_964521905.1 uncultured Cellulosimicrobium sp. | reverse complement strand
GCACGGGGTCGGCGACGATCGCCAGCCCGCAGTCGTAGGGGACGTTGAGCGTCTTGTGCGCGTCGGTGGCCCACGAGTCGGCGCCCGCGTAGCCCGCGACGAGGTGCCGGTAGGTCGGCGACGCCGCGGCGAACAGCCCGAACGCGCCGTCGACGTGCACCCACGCGCCGTGCCGGCGCGCGACCTCGATCGCCGCGGCGAACGGGTCGAACGCACCCGAGTGCACGTTGCCCGCCTGCAGCACGACGATCGTCGGCCCCCGCGAGGCAGCGCCCCGGTCCGCCGCGGGAGGCTCCTGGTCGCTCAGCGCCTCGTCGAGCGCGGCGACCGAGATCCGGCCCTGGTCGTCCGCCGCCACGACCTCGGGCGTGCCGAGGCCGAGGTAGGACAGCGCGAGGTCCACCGACTCGTGGCGCTCCGCGCCGACGAGGACGCGCACGCGGGGTGCACCGGTCAGGCCGTCGCGCCGCACGTCCCACCCGGCGCGGCGCAGCACCTCGCCGCGCGCGGCGGCGAGGCACGTGAAGTTCGCGGTCGTCCCGCCGGTGACGAACCCGACGGCGCCGGACGCGGGCAGGCCGAGGAGGTCGAGCAGCCACGCGCTCGCGACGTCCTCCGCGGCCGTGTGCGCGGGGGTCAGGCTGCGCAGCGCCGAGTTCTGGTCCCACGCGCTCGTCAGCCAGTCCGCGGCGAGCGCCGCCGGGTGGCTGCCGCCGATGACCATGCCGAAGAACCGCCCGGACGGCATCGCCGTCAGCCCCGGACCGCAGGCCGTGGCGAGCAGGTCGACGACGTCCGCGGGCGCCGTCGGGCCGTCCAGGAGGTCCGCGCCGAGGGCTGCGGCGACCTCCTCGACCGTGGCCTGCGGCGGCACGGGCCGCGTGGCGAGGGAGTCGAGCCACGCCGTGGCGTGCTCGTGCGCCCGCATGAGCGCGGCATCGCGATCGTCCATGACCGCTCCTGACCGAGCCGGACCGGCGCCGGCCCCTCCGACCAGGCTGGACCGGCCCCGCTCCCCGGTCAACCGGGCAGCCCCCTCACCGTGACCGCCCGGCCCGCCGCGCCCGCGGTCGGGCGCGCTGGGGTCGATCAGCCGAGGTGCGAGGCCTGCTCGGCGAGCGCGACGACGTCCGCCGCGTCGGGCACGGCGTCCTGCGCACCGGGACGGGTCACCGCGAGCGCGCCCGCGGCGGCGGCGAGGCGTGCGGCGCGGGGCAGGTCCGCGCCGCGCGCGAGCGCAGCGACGAGCACCCCGCAGTAGGTGTCGCCCGCACCGGTCGTGTCGACGGCGTCGACCCGGATCGCGGGGACGCTCGTGAGGAGGCTCCCGCCGGGGAGCCGCTCGGCGACCAGGCTGCCCTCGCCGCCGAGCGTCACGACGACGGCCGGAACCCGGTCGAGCAGCAGCGTCGCGAGGGCCGCCGGGTCGACGACGCCCGAGGCCGCGCCGGGAGCACCGCGCACGTCCCGCGGATCACGGGTGGGCGGCTCCGCGCGGACGGTCGAGCCGGTGAGGTCGGCCGCCTCGTGCTCGTTGACGACGAGGACGTCGAGCGCGTCCCAGACGTCGTCGGGCAGGTCGCGCGACGGCGCGGCGTTGAGCACCATGAGCGACCCGGGACGACGCGCGGCCGCCACGGCGCGCACGACGTCGAGCGGGACCTCGAGCTGCGCGAGCACGACGTCCGCCGCGGCGACCCGCGCGGCCTGCGCCGCGCCGATCGTCACGTGCGAGTTGGCTCCCGGCGCGACGACGATCGCGTTCTCGCCGTCGGGCGAGACGGTGATGAGCGCGGTCCCGGTCGGGACGTCCACGCGCTCGACGAGGTCGGTCCGCACGCCCCCGCGGACGAGCGACGCGAGCAGGAGGTCCGCCGCGTCGTCGTTCCCGAGCGCCCCGACGAAGGTCGTGTCCGCGCCGCCGGCGCGCGCCGCGCCGACGGCCTGGTTCGCGCCCTTGCCGCCCGGGTTCCGCCGCAGGTCGCCGCCGAGGATCGTCTCCCCGCCGCCTGGATGGCGCGGCACGTCGACGACGAGGTCGACGTTCGCCGACCCCACCACCACGACCCGCCCGGTCCCTGCCTCCGCCGTCGTGCTCACCCGTGCGCCTCCTCGGCCTCCCCGAGCGCGACCGTTCGCGCCGCGAGGTCCACGATCCTCTGCTCATTGCCCGGCAGCCACGTGGCGAAGCCCCTGCGCCGGTCGAGCCGAGCGAGGCGGCCGTCGGGCGGGACCGGGACGCACGACCGGTCTCGGTGTCGTCCATGCCGGCACCTCGGCCACCTGGGCGTGGCACAGGGTCGGCACGACGACGACCTCGGGGCCCCGGGTACGGGATTCCCCGTACGGGGGTTGTCCAGACCACTGCACCGCACCCAGGCTCGGGGGTGACCCGACCCCGACGAAAGGTGCACCGATGCACACCCGAGCTCCGGCGTCGTCCTCCCCCGCGACGCCCACCGCGGCCACCCGACCGCTCCTCGCGAGGCCGCTGGCCGCGCTCCTCGCCGTCGTCCTCGCGCTCATGGGAGCGCTTGCATGGACCGTGACGGGCCCCGCCCAGCGGGCGCACGCCGCCACCTGCGCCACCGCGTGGAACGCCGGTGCGGTCTACGTCGGCGGCGCCGTCGTCTCGCACGGCGGGCAGAACTGGCTCGCCGGCTGGTGGACCCAGGGCGAGACGCCCGGCACCACCGGCGAGTGGGGCGTGTGGCGCAGCCAGGGCGCGTGCGGCGGAGGCGGCACCGACCCCGGGAACCCGGGGAACCCGGGCGGCTTCGTCGTCTCCGAGGCTCAGTTCAACCAGATGTTCCCGAACCGGAACCCGTTCTACACGTACCAGGGCCTCGTCGACGCCCTCTCCGCCTACCCGGGCTTCGCGACGACGGGCGGCGCCGAGGTCGCCAAGCGCGAGGCCGCGGCCTTCCTCGCGAACGTCGGTCACGAGACCGGCGGCCTCGTCCACATCAAGGAGATCAACACCGCGAACTACCCGCTCTACTGCCACTGGGAGCAGCCCTACGGGTGCCCCGCCGGCCAGAACGCGTACTACGGCAAGGGCCCGATGCAGCTGAGCCACAACTACAACTACAAGGCCGCGGGCGACGCGCTGGGCATCGACCTGCTGGGCAACCCGTACCTCGTCGAGCAGAGCTCGGCGATCGCGTGGAAGACCGGGCTGTGGTTCTGGAACACGCAGTCGGGTGCAGGCTCGATGTCCGGGCACCAGGCGATCGTGTCCGGGGCCGGCTTCGGCGAGTCGATCCGGTCGATCAACGGCTCGATCGAGTGCAACGGCGGCAACCCCGCCCAGGTCCAGTCCCGCGTGGCCGCGTTCCAGCAGTTCGCGCAGGTCCTCGGCACGACGACGGGTGCGAACCTCTACTGCTGAGCTCGCCGCCCGAGGAGCCGGCCGGGGCTCCACCTCGACGGTCAGAGGGCGGCGAGGAGGTCGCGCATGCGGTCGATCTCGCCGCCCTGGCCCGACGCGGTCTCGGCCGCAATCTCGTTCGCGAAGAGGTCCTGGCCGTCGACGAGCACGACGTCGACCATGTCGAGCGCGCCCTGGTGGTGCTGGATCATCCCCTCCAGGAAGAGGCGGTCGAACTCCGCGCCGCTCGACGCCTCCAGCGCCGCCAGCTGCTCCTCGGTGAGCATCCCGGCGACCCCGTCGCCGTGCCCCGCGTGCCCGCCGCTCGATCCCTCCGGCGCGCGCGGGCCGGTCCCGCCGTCGCCCTGCACCCCCTCCGGCACGGCGAGGTCGCGGGCCTGCAGCCACGACGCCAGCGCGTGGACCTCCGGCCCCTGCGCGGCGGTGACCCGCTCCGCGAACGACCGGACGGCGTCGGACCCCGCGCGGTCCGGCGCGAGCGCCGCGATCTCGAGCGCCTGGAGGTGGTGCTCGATCATGCCGGCGACGAACACGACGTCCGCCTGGTTCCACGAGCCCGCCTCCCCGGACCCCTCGTAGTCCTCCGGAGCGATCGTCGTCGCCTCCTCCCCCGGCCGCCCGGGCTGCACGACGACGCTCGACGGCGTGGAGGTCGGGTCCGGGTCGTCCGTGCACGCCGAGAGCCCGAGCACCGCACCGAGCAGGACGAACCCGCAGGTCAGGCCCCGTGCCGCGGCGACCCTTCCTGCGTTACCGCTGGGAAAACTCTGCACTCGCGCTGTTCCCTCCGTGTAAAACATCGCCGAGATCGGCCCCGCTGGGGTGGTACAGATCACACTTGCCGGTCAGAATTCGCAGAACCCTACCAAGGAGGTGTTTCGCCCGTGCATCGAACGACGCACACGCAGACGGACCGGCACAGGAGCCGGGTCCTGCTCGCCTCGGCCCTGGCGGCCACGCTCGCCGTCTCCTCCCTCGCGGTCGCGTCGGCGGCGTCCGCCGAACCGTCCGACGGCTCCCCCGAGGCGGTCGCCGAGCTCACCGCGCCGGCCGCTCCCGCTCTCCCCGCACAACGACTTGCTCCCCGGGTGCCAGGACGTCGGTGGCCTGGGCGAGGGGAGCAAGTC
>CAZFUQ010000310.1:0-4528 GCA_964521905.1 uncultured Cellulosimicrobium sp. | reverse complement strand
TGAGCCCGCCGACGAGGAAGCGCTGGAGGGCGATGAAGGCGATCGCGACGGGGAGGGAGACGACGAGCGACGCCGCCATGAGCTCCGGCCACGCGGTGGCCGCCTCGCCGACGAAGGTGTTGACGAGGCCGGGCGGGAGGGTCTGCTTGTCCGGGCCGGCGAGCGTCAGGGCGAAGATGAAGTCGTTCCAGCCGCGGACGAAGGCGAAGAGCCCGGCGGCGATGAGACCGGGTGCTGCGAGCGGCAGCACGATCGAGTGGATGATGCGCAGCCGGGACGCGCCGTCGACCCGCGCGGCCTCGACGAGCTCGTCGGGGATCGTGTCGAAGAAGCCCTTGAGCATCCACACGCACAGCGGGAGCGTGAACGTCGTGAACGACAGCACGAGCGCCGTGTACGTGTTGAGGAGCCCGTAGGCGCTGAAGACGGTGTACAGCGTGACGAGCAGGAGCGCCTGCGGGAACATCTGCGACGCGAGCACCAGGTACATGAGCGAACGACGACCGCGGTAGCGGAACTTCGAGAACGAGTACCCCATGTACGCGGAGACGACCACGCTGAGCACCGCGGTGATGACCGAGACGATGACGCTGTTGCGCAGGTAGCCGAAGAGCGCCTCGTTCGACCAGAGCGACACGTACGCGTCGAACGAGATCTCGGCCGGGAAGATCCGCGGCGGGTACGTGAAGACCTGCGTGCGCGGCGTGAGCGACGTCGCGAGCAGCCAGTAGACGGGCAGCAGCGCGAAGCCGCCGAAGACGATCACGGTGAGCCACGCGCTGATCCGCACGGCCGGGCGCTCGGAGCGCAGGGCGCCGGCACGACGGCGGGCGGTCCGGTCCGCGGGGGCCGGTGCGGCGGGCGGGACGGCGTCGGGCATCTGCGTGGGCGGAAGCTGCGTCGCGGCGCTCATCGCTCCTCCCCCTTCTCCGAGAAGCGGACGTAGACGACGACGAGCGCCATGAGGATGACCATCCACAGCAGGCCGAGCGCGCCGGCCATGCCGAGGTCGAAGCCCTTGAACGCGGTCTCGTACACGGCGGTGGCGAAGGTCTGGGTGGAGCCTGCCGGTCCGCCGCCCGTGAGCACGTAGATGATGTCGAAGTGCTGGAAGTTCCAGATGAACTCGAGCAGCAGGACGAGGCCGATGATCCCCTTGAGGTGCGGGACGGTGATGGAGAAGAACCGCCGGACCGTGCCGGCGCCGTCCATCTCGGCGGCCTCGTGCAGCTCGCGCGGCACGGTCTGCAGCCCGGCCAGGAGCATGACCATCATCCAGGGGAAGCTCTGCCAGGTCTTGGCCACGATGACGGCCGCCATGGCGGTGCCCGGCTGGGCGAGCCAGGCCTGCGGCTCGTCGATGAGGCCCAGCGACTGCAGGAGACCGTTCATCACGCCGTAGTTGGCGTTGAAGATCCACATCCACAGGAACGACACGACGACACCGGGCACGAGCCAGGGGATGAGCATGAGCCCGCGCAGGGCCTTGGCGCCGCGGATGCGGGTGTTCAGCGCGAGCGCGAGGCCGAAGCCGATGACGAACGGCAGGATCGTGGTCCCGAGCGTGAAGACCATCGTCTGCCACAGCAGCCGCCAGAAGTCGCCCGCCAGGACCTCCTGGATGTTGGCGAGGCCGACGAACGTCCGGCCGGGCAGCACCAGGCTCTGCTCGAAGAAGGCTGCGACGAGCGCCGCGATCAGCGGATACAGCACCACCGCGGCGAGCAGGGCGAGGCCCGGGAGCACGAGGAGGACGGCGAACGTCCCGTCGCCGAGGCGCCGTGGTGGCTTCGGCGGCGCGTCGCCGCTCTTTCGTGTGTCGATCTGTGAAGTCGTCATGCTCACATCCCTGTGAGAGTCCCTCGACGGCGAGGGATGTTCGAACGTGTGGAAGTGTGAAATCTTCTGTGAGAAGTACAGTGCCCGAACGTCGCCGATCCGTCAACTCTGCGATGTCACGGTCAGGCAACGATCGACCGCCCCGCCCCGTGTGGGAACTAGTGTGATGTTCAGTAATGAACTGTGACTCGCGCGGACGTCGTCCCGCGACGTCGCGCCGACCGGTTGCCGGGTCTCGTGCGCGCGAGAAGACTCGTGCCGTCCTCGCGTCCTCGCGCCGGCCTGTGCTCCGCGAGCGCGACGCGCTGCGCTCGCGCGGCATCTGCCCGCAGCAGGGCCGACCTCCGCGGTCCCCGGGGCGCTCCCGCCGGGTTTGGAGGTTCCCTCCAACGCTTCGCGGCGGACGTTGGGCGACACGTCGAGGGGCTAACCTACGGACTCGTAGCCTACGCTTGCGTAGGCTACGGAGACGTAGGTTCCGACGGCGCCCGCCCGACCGGGCGCCTCCTGCCCCCGAGCGGGCCGGCCGGCGGCCGGGTCGCACCGAAGGAGAATCGCGTGACCGAGAACGACGCGAGAGGCGGCGTGACGCCCCCCGACCTTCCCGACGTCGCGGGCGGTCCCGACGACGCGCCCCTGCTCCAGCTCGTGACGCCCGCCGGCGCCCGGGTCACGACGCCCGAGACCGACGCCTACCGTGAGCGGGTCGCCCACCTCGACGGCGCGGCGCTGCGCGAGTTCTACCGCGACATGGTTCTCACGCGCCGCTTCGACGACGAGGCGACGTCGCTGCAGCGCCAGGGCGAGCTCGGCCTCTTCGCGCAGGCGAAGGGCCAGGAGGCCGCGCAGATCGGTTCCGGCCGGGCGCTCGCCCCGCAGGACTACGTCTTCCCGTCCTACCGCGAGCACGGCGTCTCGCACGTGCGGGGGATCGACCCGACCGACCGCCTGCGCATCTTCCGCGGCGTCGACCACGGCGGCTGGGACCCGGCGGACCACAACGTCCACCTGTACACGCTCGTCATCGGCTCGCACACGCTCCACGCGACGGGCTACGCGATGGGCGTGCAGCGCGACGGTCTCGTGGGCTCGGGCGACCCGGAGCGGGACATGGCGGTCGTCACCTACTTCGGCGACGGCGCGACGTCCCAGGGCGACGTCAACGAGGCGCTGGTGTTCGCCGCCGTGAACAACGCGCCGGTCGTGTTCTTCTGCCAGAACAACCAGTGGGCGATCTCCGAGCCCACGAGCAAGCAGTCGCGCGTGCCGCTCTACCGCCGCGGCGGCGGGTTCGGCATCCCGAGCGTGCGTGTCGACGGGAACGACGTCCTCGCGTGCTACGCCGTCGCGGCCGAGGCGCTCGAGCGGGCGCGCACGGGCGGCGGGCCGACGTTCGTCGAGGCCTTCACCTACCGGATGGGCGCGCACACGACGTCGGACGACCCGACGCGCTACCGGTCCCGGGCCCAGGAGGAGTACTGGCTGCGCCGGGACCCGATCGACCGGGTCGAGGCGCTGCTGCGCGCCGAGGACGCCTGGGACGACGCCTACGCGGCCGACGTCGCGGACGAGGCGGACGCGCTCGGCGAGCGGCTGCGCGCGGAGGTCCACGCGCTCGAGGCACCTGCGCCGTCGTCCATGTTCGAGCACGTCTACGCGACCCCGAACGCCGTGGTCGAGGCGGAGAAGGCGTGGTTCACCGAGTACGAGCAGTCGTTCGCCGAGGAGGTGGCCCGATGACCGAGGGCGGCACCAGCAAGAACCTGACCCTCGCCCGCGCGATCAACGAGGGACTGCGCCGGTCGCTCGAGCAGGACCAGAAGGTCCTGCTCATGGGCGAGGACATCGGCCCGCTCGGCGGTGTGTTCCGTGTGACCGACGGGCTGCAGAAGGACTTCGGCGAGGACCGCGTCGTGGACACCCCGCTCGCGGAGTCCGGCATCCTCGGCACCGCGATCGGGCTCGCGCTGCGCGGCTACCGGCCCGTGTGCGAGATCCAGTTCGACGGGTTCATCTTCCCCGCGTACGACCAGATCACGACCCAGCTCGCGAAGCTGGGCTACCGCTCGGGCGGCAAGGTGGCGGCGCCCGTCGTCGTGCGCGTGCCGTACGGAGGCGGGATCGGCGCGATCGAGCACCACAGCGAGAGCCCCGAGGCGCTGTTCGCGCACACTCCCGGGTTGCGCGTCGTGTCGCCGTCGACGCCCCAGGACGCGTACACGATGATCCAGGAGGCCATCGCCTCGCCCGACCCGGTGCTGTTCTTCGAGCCGAAGGGCCGCTACTGGGAGAAGGGGCCCGTCGAGGTCGCCGGCCCCGGCGAGGGCGCGTCCGTGCTCGACCGTGCGCGCGTCGTGCGTCCCGGCACGGACGTCACGCTCGTCGCCTACGGACCGACCGTCGCGACCGCGCTCCGCGCCGCCGCGGCCGCCGAGCAGGAGGGCCGCAGCATCGAGGTCGTCGACCTGCGCTCGATCTCCCCGCTCGACACCGCGACCGTGGTGGAGTCGGTGCGCCGGACGGGACGCTGCGTCGTCGTGCACGAGGCCCCGACGTACCTGGGCTCCGGTGCCGAGGTCGCGGCACGCGTGACGGAGGAGTGCTTCTACTCGCTCGAGGCGCCGGTGCTGCGCGTCGGCGGGTTCCACACGCCGTACCCCGTCTCCAAGATCGAGCACGACTACCTGCC
>CAZFUQ010000309.1:0-4533 GCA_964521905.1 uncultured Cellulosimicrobium sp. | reverse complement strand
GGACCGCATCGACGACCCGGCGAGCAGCGCCTCGGCCATCGCCTCGTCGAGCGCGACGTCGAGCAGCGCACGCGCCCGGGACAGCGGCTCGACGGCGTCGCCCGGCGCGGCGGCCGACGCCTCGTCGAGCGCCGCGCGTGCGGCGTCGAGGCGAGGTCGGGGCTGTCGCGAGTGGTCCGAGGTCATGACGAGGACTCTACGTGCAGTAACTGCACATGCGCAATGGGTGCTCATGTGCTTCACCCGCACACCACCAGAAGGCTCGGCAGCGATCGATGCCGAGTTCTCAGCGACCTTCCGTCGCAATCCTTCTCAGGGCGTCCGCGTACGCACCGAGATCATTCTCGACGGTGGCCCGCACGATCCGCGGGTCGACCGTCGAGTAGCCATGAGAGATGCGGTTGCGGGTCGCCCAGATCACCGACCAGGTCGAGCCGAACGCCGCGGCTCGCGCTTCCTCGCTCAGTCGCGACGCGGCCTCGATCGACGCGGCGAGGCGCAGACACACCGCGTCGACGACGACCTGCCGGCCCCACCCGCCCTCCGCGACGTGGCGATAGATCATTGCGAGGTGCTCGAGCGCGTCACGCGCATGGTCGGCGTCGCACCGCCTCACAGGGGAATCGCCTGGACGGTCGCGCGAACATCGGGTCGTAGCGATCGCTCCGGAACGACGTCCACAGCACGGCCCAGAACCTCCTCGAGCTCGAGCTGGAGAGCACTCAGCTTCATGAGCCCGACCGTGTCGTCGACGTCGACGAGCAGGTCGACGTCCGACTCCGGCGTGTCCCGGCCCGCCGCGACAGACCCGAACACCCGCACGTTCCGTGCGCCGTGCCGGGCCGCCGTCGCGACCACCGCGTCACGCCGACGACGCAGCACCTCGTCGAGCATCGACGCCGGCCCGTCGTTCGCCAGCATCCCGGGAGATGCGTCGACCGCTGCGCGACCGAGCAGCCGCTTGACCTCCGGCTGGCTCCGCCCAAGAGCTTCGGCGATCCGGCGCTGGCTCCACCCGAGGGCTGCCGCCTGCCGCGCTCCTCGCTCGAGCGACTCGCTCGCCTCGGCGCGCAGCGCCTCTGCCCTCGCCGACAGCCCGCCCAGGTACTCCCGAAACGCGGTCTCGACCGACGAGTCGTCCACCATGACACCACCTCCGATAGCACATGCTATCGGAGGTGGTGATCAACGCTCCGCGAGCGCCTCGCGCAGGAGTCGCACGGCCTTGGGCCCGACCCCGTGCAGGGTGAGCAGCTCCGCGTCGGCCAGCCCTGCGACGTCGTCCAGCGTGGTGATGCCCGCGCCGGCGAGGGCGCGCGTGGCGGTGCGCCCGATGGCGGCGGGCAGGTCGCCAACGGACCCGGGCTCCGCGGCGTCGGCCGCGACGAGGGCCGCCACGAGCCGCCGCGGCGCGTGGGCGAACCACGCGCGGCGCACCCAGTGGTTGAGCTGCTGGCCGTCGACGTCGACGAGGGGCAGGCCCGCGCCGAGCAGCACGTCGCCGCGCGTGAGGCGCGACGCGGTCGGGTGCTCGGCGAGCAGCCGCGCGACGTCGTCGTCCTCGAGCCGGAGCTGCACGACGCCGTCCCGCGTCACCGAGACGAATCCCCGGCCCCGGACGGCGAACGCGACCCTGCCGGAGTGTGCCCCCTCGGCCGTCTCGGGCAGGGCGAGCGCGGCCGCGCGGAGCTGGGCGATCGTCGTCACGTGGCCACCCTGCCACGGGTGACCGCCCGCGAACACGACGCTGCGCGCCGTCGAGCACGACATGAGAGTCGTGATGAGGCCCATAACGACCCTCATGTCGTGTTCGGCGCCGGGTGGGGGGGTCCCGGCAGACTGTTCCCGTGAGCAGCCGCCCTCCTCGAGCTCCCCATCGGCCGAGCATGGTGTGGACCGCGGTGCACGGCGGGGTGCAGGGCCGCGAGCGCCTGACCCCGGTGGCCGACAACCTCGCCGTGCTGACGATCCTGCTGGTGCCGTTCGGCGCGGCGGTGTGGTTCTTCGTCTGGCTCCTGCGTCAGGGCGAGGGCACGGCCGCGGCGCTCACCACGATCGTCGTCGTAAGCCTGGGCGCCGCCCTCCTGATGGTCGTGCGAGGCCCGGCGCGGCGCTCGGTGGTCCTGCGCCCGGACGAGGTCGAGCTGCCGGTCGGGCCGGAGGTGACCCGCGTCGTCGTGCGGTGGGACGACGTCGCGGACGTGCGCACGGTCCCCGGCGAGCATCGCCCGGCGCTGTGCGTCGAGCTGCACGACGGCGCACGGGCCCGCCACGCGGCGGGTGAGGACCTGCTGCAGGGCCGGCCTCGGCACGGCCCGTCGCCGGACACGGTGACCGTCGCCGATCCCAAGGCGGTCGCGCGGGTGCTGCGCCATCTCCTCGACCACCCCGAGGATCGTGCCCGGCTCGCCCAGCGCGGGGGCGTCGGGATCGTGCTCGCGTTCGCGCGCCCGGTCTTCGGGGACCCGCCGACCTGACGGGGCCGGGGACCTCTCCCCATGGTCGGCGCGACGCCGCTCCGACTACCCTGCTCGACGGACGGAAGGGGAGCCGTGGGCACGAGCATGTGGGGCGCGGACGTCGCGGAGCTACGTCGTCTCGCGCAGGAGGTGGACGGTGCGGCGCAGTCGCTGACGTCGCTCGCCGCGAACCTGTCGTCCGTCGTGGCGTCGACGGGCTGGACCGGGCGGGACGGCGACGACTTCCGTGGCATCTGGGACGGGATGTGCGTCGGGGCGATCCGGTCCTGCGCGGCGACGCTGACCGACGCGGCCGGCACGCTGCGCCGGGACGCGGACCAGCAGGAGACGGCCAGCACCGACGGTGCGGGGGCAGCCCAGGGCGGTGGTTCCGCGGGCACCCACGGAGGTGGTGGCGGAGGCGGCGGGGGGCCGCTCGCGATGGTCGCGCCCGTCGCGTTCACGCCGACCGCTCCCCTGGGCCCGAACGGCCCGGGCAGCACGGACCCCGGTGACGCACCGGGCGAGCCGGGCGGCGAGCAGTACGTCATCGGACCGCCGACGCGTCCGGAGATCGAGTGGGACGAGGACTTCGAGTACGCCTCGGACGACAACCCGACGTGGGACGACCGCATGGCCTGGATGGAGTGGAATGCCAAGGGGGAGGCGACGCGCCTCCACCCCGGCCTGCAGGACGCCGGCGCCATCTACCGGCACTACCTCGGGAACTCGGGCGAGGACTACGAGTTCGACTACCTCAGCGCCTACGAGAACGACCCGTCGGTCACGGCGAACGTGAACGCGGAGGTCGCGGCTGCCCAGGCCGGTGCCGAGCAGCTCATCGCGCAGGGGAACACGGACTTCTCGATGACCGGGGACGCGTCGCAGGCACCGCACTACCCCGAGACGGAGAACTGGCAGAAGACCATCGGCGGCTACCAGCAGTGGTCCAGCTCCGACGTCACCGTCGTCGGCGACCAGGCGACGATGGTGATCACGGTCCACGCCGAGGACCGCTACAACTTCAACGCCGGGCAGTCGGACATCGCGTCCGGCACCCCGGACGACGTGAACGGCCGGTTCACCGAGCTGGGCTGGGCCCAGCCGTTCGACAGCACCGGTAGTGTCCAGCTCACCGTCACCTGGACGGTCGGCGACGCGCAGTCCGCCGTCGTCGAGACCGTCCCGGAGGGTCGATGACCAGCCCGACCAGCACCGCCCGAGCCGTCCCGACCACGCGGGCGGCGGGCAGCCACGGCCTCCTCGCCCGCACGACGACGGCTCTCGCCGTGGTCCTGACGCTCACCGCCTGCTCCCCCGGCCCGGCCGACCCGGGGGGACGTACGACCGACGGCACGAGGGAGACGACGATGGCCGAGACCCCGACGAAGAACGGGACCGGCGAGGTCCGCACCGACCTCGAACCGCTCACGAAGCGGTTCTCCGCACTCGGGACGCCCGTCGCGGCGACGTGGCTGTCCGGCACCGTCGGGGACGAGGACGTGCCGGGCCCGACGACGTACTGGATCGACGCCGTCGTGCAGCTCGACCCGGCCGTCGCGCAGTCCCTGGCGGACGAGACGGCACCGCAGGAGACGACCGACGCGCCCGCCGTCGTCGACGAGCTGACGAGCGCGCTCCCGGACGGGCCGCTCCTCGCCGGCGACGCGCTCGACGCGCGGTTCGCCGAGTCGGGCTTCGTCGCGACGGCGTACCTCGACCTGGACGACGCGACGCTCGTGCTGGTGTCCCTCGGCGAGTGACCCGCCGAGCACGACCTGACCCGCCGTCGAGCACGACCTGAGTGCCGTCATGGCGCACATAACGACCCTCATGTCGTGTTCGGCGCGGGGAGGGGTGGCGCGCGGCGGAGGGGGTGGCGCGACGACGGCCCGGTCGCGCACCTGGAGGGTGCGGGACCGGGCCGGCGGGGGCCGAGCCGCGGTGGGGTCAGCGGCGGCCGATGTCGGACAGCTCGGCCGCCGTGATGATGAGGTCGCGCTCGGCGTCGTCGAGCACGCCGTCCCACACGAGGTCCTCGGTCACGAGGCTCACGTGCTCGACGAACTCGCGG
>CAZFUQ010000308.1:0-4554 GCA_964521905.1 uncultured Cellulosimicrobium sp. | reverse complement strand
CATCGGGCCCGAGGAGGCGCAGGAGAAGTTCGGGTTCCTCCTCGACGCGTTCGCGTTCGGCGCCCCGCCGCACGGCGGCATCGCGTTCGGCTGGGACCGCATCGTGGCGCTGCTGACGAAGTCGGACTCGATCCGCGACGTCATCGCGTTCCCGAAGTCGGGCGGCGGCTACGACCCGCTGACGCAGGCCCCCGCGCCCATCACGCCCGAGCAGCGCAAGGAGGCCGGCGTGGACGCGAAGCCGGCCGCGCCGAAGAAGGACGCGGGCGAGGCCGGGGCATGACGCCCACGGCACGCGACGTGCCGTAGCGGCACACTTCTGCGACGCACGCAGGGCGCGTCACCCCGCTCGGGGTGACGCGCCCTGCGTGCGTCGTCAGTGCCGGATCGCGAGCTTGCGGTGCACCCACCGCAGCGGCCGCGGCGCCCACCAGTTGAACCGGCCGAGGAGCGTCATCGTCGCGGGGACCAGGAGCAGGCGCACGATCGTCGCGTCGATGAGCACCGCGACCGCGAGCGCGAACCCGACCTCCTTGATGACGAGCAGGTCGCCGAAGACGAACCCGGCGAACACGACGACCATGATCGCCGCCGCCGACGTGATGATGCGCCCGGAGCGCTGCAGCCCCAGCCGCACGGCCTCGTCGTTCGGGTGGCCGGCGTCGAAGAGCTCCTTGACGCGCGCGAGCAGGAACACCTCGTAGTCCATCGCGAGGCCGAACGCGAACGCGACGAAGAGCGCGACCACGTACGTCTCGATGCCGCCGACGGACGTGAAGCCCAGCAGGCCCTCGAGGTGGCCCTCCTGGAACACCCAGACCAGCACGCCGAGCGACGCGGCGAGCGAGAGCGCGTTCGTCAGGAGCGCCTTGACCGGCACGACGACCGAGCCCGTCATGAGGAACAGCAGGAGGAGCGTCGCGCCGACGACGATCCCGACCGCCCACCGCACCCGCTCGCCGAGGGCGTCGAGGAAGTCGACCTGCCCGGCGGCCTGTCCCGTGACCCACGCGTCGAAGCCCGGGGCGGTGGCGCGGATCTCCTGCACCACGGACACGGCCTCCGGCCCGCCCGCGTCGTCCGTGTCGACGTGGACGCCGACCAGCACGTACGAGCCGAACGCCGACGCCGGGTCGACGCCTGCGACGCCGTCGAGGCCGGCGAGCTCGTCCGCCCAGGCCTGGGCCGACGTCACGCTCGTGTCCGCGACGACGACCACCTGCGCGCTGTCGCTCGACGGGTACTGCTCCGCGAGCTCGTCGACGAACTCGCGCTGCGGCGAGCCCGCCGGGAGCAGCTCGATGCCCGAGTTGCGCATCTGCAGGCCCAGCACGGGCAGCGCGAGGACGACGAGCACGGCCACCGTCGTGACCAGCACCCACAGCGGGTGGCGCTGCACGCGCGCGGCGAGGCGCGAGAACGTGCCCTCGTCCGACTGCACGTCCGCCGTCCGGGCGAGCAGGCGCCGCAGGCCCGGGATCCGGCCGAGCAGGCCGGGCTTCGCGAGCCGGCGACCCGAGTAGGCGAGCAGCGCGGGGACCAGGGTGAGCGCCGTCGCGACCGCGACGAGGACCACGCCCAGTCCGCCCGCGCCGATCGAGCGCAGGATGTCCGGGCGGAACACCATGAGCCCCGCGATCGAGATCGCGACCGTGAGCGCCGAGTACGTGACCGTGCGTCCCGCGGTCTCCATCGTGCGCACGAGCGCGGTGTGCACCACCCCGTCGCCGCGCCGTCGCCGCAGCGACGGGTCGTCACCCATCGCGATGAGACGGTGCAGCTCCTCGCGGAACCGGGACACCATGAGCAGCCCGTAGTCGATCGAGAGCCCGAGGCCCAGGAGGGTGACGACGTTGACGACGGACGCGTCGACGTCGAGCACGTACGTCAGGCCCAGGAGGACGCCGAGGCCCGTGCCCACCGACGCGATCGCGCCCGCCATCGGCATCGCCGCGGCGAGGAACCCGCCGAACACCAGCACCATGATGAGCAGCGCGACGGGCAGCGCGTACTTCTCGCCCGTCGTCAGGTCCTGCTCGACCTGCCCCGTGATCGCGTCGACGATGAGCGCGTTCGAGCCGACGAGGCCCGTCGCGCCGCCCGCCGCGTCCCCGGACGCCTCCGCGAGGACGCCCGGGACCGCGTCGAGCTGCTCGACCACGCGCTCGGCCACCACCTCGGAGCGCTCCGCGTCGACGTCGGTCCGCAGGGTCACCACGGTGAGGAAGCCGTCCCCGTCGCTCGCGACGAGCGACTGCGCCGCCGGGTCCTCGACCCCGCCCGGGACCACGTACGGGTTGATCACCGTGTCCACGCCCTCGATCGCCACGAGGTCGGTGTTCACGCCCGCCATCGCCTCGACGACCTGCGCGTCCGTCGGGTCGACCCCGCTCACGAGGAGCGTGATCTCCGGCCCGCTCGCGTCCTCGTCGGCGAGGATCTCGTTCGCCCGCTCGCTGTCGGAGCCGGGCACCGCGGGCGCCCCCGTCGTCACCCGGTCGAACACGCTCTCGCCGTGCACGCCGAACAGCGCGAGCGCGAACCCGAGCGCGGTGAGGAAGGCCCACGCGACCAGCGCGAGACGGGGATGACGGGCGACGCGACGGCCGAGGCTCGAGAACACGAGCGTCAGCATCCCACCAGCCCTCGCCGTCTGTCAGATCGTCCACACCCCCGCGCGCACGCCTTCACCCGACCTCCCCGACCTTCCCGACCGCTCGGTCGCCGGGCGGTCGTCGGCCGGCCCCGGGCGTGGGCGGCGGTGCGTAGGCTCGGGCCCATGTCCACCGCTGATCTGTTCGGCGGCGACCTCTTCGGCGCCGCCACCTCCGGCGCGCAGGGCACGCCGCGACCCGGACCGGGGGCCCCGCTCGCCGTCCGCATGCGCCCCGCGACGCCCGACGAGGTCGCCGGCCAGGCGCACCTCCTCGTCCCCGGCTCGCCCCTGCGCCGCCTCATCAGGTCTGACGCCGAGCCCGACGCGTCAGGCGGGCGCGCGGCACCCGGGTCCGTCATCCTCTGGGGCCCGCCCGGGACCGGCAAGACAACCCTCGCGTACCTCATCGCGACCGCCTCCGGCCGGCGGTTCGTCGAGCTGTCCGCCGTCACCGCGGGCGTCAAGGACGTGCGCACCGTCGTCGAGGACGCCCGCCGGCGCCTGGCGACCGGCGGCGAGGAGACGGTCCTGTTCATCGACGAGGTGCACCGCTTCTCCAAGTCCCAGCAGGACGCGCTCCTGCCGAGCGTGGAGAACCGATGGGTCACGCTCGTCGCGGCCACCACCGAGAACCCCAGCTTCTCCGTGAACTCCCCGCTGCTCTCGCGCTCGCTGCTCCTCACGCTCCAGCCCCTCGGGGACGACGACGTGCGCGCGCTCGTGCGTCGCGCCGTCGCCGACGAGCGGGGCCTGGGCGGCCTCGTCGCGCTCACCGAGGAGGCCGAGGGCCACCTCGTGCGCCTCGCCGGCGGCGACGCGCGCAAGGCGCTCACCGTCCTGGAGGCCGCGGCCGGCGCCGCGCTGTCCGACGCCGAGACCTCCGCCACCGGGTCCGGCGCGGTCCCCGTCGACCTCGACACCGTCGAGCGCGCCGTCGACGTCGCCGCGGTGCGGTACGACCGTGACGGCGACCAGCACTACGACGTCGTGTCCGCCTTCATCAAGTCGATGCGCGGCTCCGACGTCGACGCCGCGCTGCACTACCTCGCGCGCATGATCGCCGCGGGGGAGGACCCGCGCTTCATCGCCCGGCGCATCGTCATCGCCGCGGCAGAGGACGTCGGGATGGCCGACCCGTCCGCGCTGCAGACCGCGGTCGCCGCCGCTCAGGCCGTGCAGCTCATCGGCATGCCCGAGGGGCGGATCGTCCTCGCGGAGGCGGTCGTGCACCTCGCGACCGCGCCCAAGTCCAACGCCGCCTACCTCGGCATCGACGCGGCGCTCGCGGACGTGCGCGCAGGGAAGGCCGGGTCCGTCCCGACGCACCTGCGCGACGCCCACTACCCGGGCGCGAAGCAGCTCGGCCACGGCACGGGGTACCGGTACGCGCACGACGCCCCGCACGGTGTCGCGGCGCAGCAGTACCTGCCGGACACGTTGGCGGGCTCTCGCTACTACACCCCGACGGACCGCGGGTACGAGCGTCAGGTCACCGACCGGCTCGGCAGGATCCGCGACGTCCTCGCCGGCGACGGGTGACCGTCCCGGTGCGGTAGACTTCTCAGGTTGCCTTCACGGCGACCACCTGGGACCTCGGCCCCCGACCCGGCATTCCTCCTCGCGGAGGGAAGCACGGTCCATCGGCTGGTCCCGCACCCGGACCCGGTTCTCGGGGCCAGGTGTGACGTCAGAATCCGAACGACAGGAATGAGATACCGCTGTGACGTCTGTTCAGCGCTCGCGCCGCCAGGTCCGCCTGAGCCGCGCACTGGGCATCGCCCTCACCCCGAAGGCTGTCAAGCACTTCGAGAAGCGCCCGTACCCCCCGGGTGAGCACGGCCGTGCCCGTCGCCGCACCGAGTCGGACTACGCGGTCCGTCTCCGCGAGAAGCAGCGTC
>CAZFUQ010000307.1:0-4605 GCA_964521905.1 uncultured Cellulosimicrobium sp. | reverse complement strand
CGTTGAAGAGGGTGGACTTGCCGACGTTGGGCAGGCCGACGATGCCGATAGTGAGTGCCACGTCGGCCGAGTCTACGGGCTCAGGCGAACGACACGACCTGCTGCAGCAGCTCGGGCGTGCGCCGGTCGTAGACGCGCGCACCCCACCGCACGCCCACGACGAGCGCCACGATCCCGACGACGGGCCCGACGACGAGCGCCACCCAGCCGAGCGCGACGTTCGGCAGGAGGATCGCGAGGACGCCCGGGACGAGGAACGGCAGCGCCAGCACGAACACGAGGGCCATCGCGACCATCTGCGACACGAGCGTCGCCATCGCGGCGCCCTGCGGCTGCTTGAACGGGCTCTCCCCGGGCTTCGGCACGGGGTAGACGAGGCGGGCCGAGACCGCGCTCGAGATCCCGGTCGCCACGAGGAGCGTCCCCACGGTCAGGCCCAGCAGCGCCGGGAGCGCGTCCCAGCGCCCGACCACGGCCGCCGAGACCACCGTGAACACGAGCGAGACGGCCCCTCCGGCGACGAGCACCGGGATCGCGCGTCCCCAGCGGTCCGCGCGGCCGCAGACCCCGGTCGACACGTGGAGCGCGAACGCCGTGCTGTCGTACGCGATGTCGGCGGAGATGGAGAACCCGAGGATCCAGGCCGTGATCGGCCCGAGGACGAGGAGGATCTCGGAGCCGGTCCCCCCGCCCACGACGAACAGCACGACCGGGATGAGCGGGACGACGGCGATCGACCCGGAGTACCGCGGGTCGCGCAGCCAGTACGTCGCGGCGCGTGCCGCGACCGCTCCCGTCGGCGTCGCCGGGAAGCGCGAGAACAGCCCGAGGCCCTTGGCCCTGCCGCCGCCGGCGGCCACCGGGGGCCTGACGAGCGCCCGGGCGAGCGCCTTGTCCCACACGACCCACGCGACCGCGAGGGTGGCCACCGCGACCACGAGACGGGCGAGCGCGAGGCCCCACGCGCCGTCGTGCACCGCGGCACCCAGGCCCCACGGGGCGCCGAACGGCGTCCACGCCACGACGTCCGCGACGCGCGTGACCAGGCTCCGGATCGCGTCACCGTCGCCGGGTGCGTCACCGAGCTGGGAGGCGGCCCACCCGAACGCGGGACCCAGGAGCACGAGCGGGACGAACGCGGCGATCGTCACCACCTCGCGGTAGCGGCGGGACTCGAGCAGAGGGGCGAGCGCGGTCGTCGTCGCGCGGGACCCGACGACGCACAGGGCCACGGCGAGCACCGCGCCCACGAGCGCCGCGACGAGCGCGAGCGGGCTGCGCCACCACGCGAAGGACACCCCGAGCGCCGAGAGCGTCGTGACGATCCCCGGGATCGACACGACGCCCGCGGCCGCGAGGCCGGCGAGCAGGCTGCGCTGCGGGATGCCGAACAGCACGAAGCGCTGCGGGTCCAGGGTCGCGTCGACGCCGAACGCGAAGAGCGGGATCACCCACCACCCGAGGATCGCGAGCGCCCCGGCGAGGATGACGACCGATCCCGCGAGCACCGGGTCGGCCGTGCCGAGGACGACCATGCCGACGATCAGCATCCCGACGACGAACAGCCCGTAGAGCAGGCCGATCACGAACCCGACCGTCTGCCACACGCTCCGCCGGAACGTGTTCCCCATGAGGGTGAGCTTGAGCCTCAGGAGCTGTGCAACCACTCGAGGCCCTCCCCGCTGCGGTGGCCGCCGACGAGGTCGACGAAGCGGTCCTCGAGGCGCGCGCCCGCGCGCACGTCGTCGACCGTGCCGGCCGCGAGGACGCGTCCGGCGGCGAGCACGGCGACGTGGTCGCACATGCGCTGCACGAGGTCCATGACGTGCGAGGAGACGACGACGGTGCCGCCGCTGGCGACGTACCCGGCGAGGATGTCGCGGATGTTGGCGGCCGAGACCGGGTCGACGGCCTCGAACGGCTCGTCCAGGACGAGCGTGCGCGGCGCGTGGATGAGCGCGGTCGCGAGCGCGATCTTCTTCGTCATGCCGGCGGAGTAGTCGACCACGAACGTGTCCGCGTCCTTCGCGAGGTCGAGCGCGTCGAGGAGGTCGGCCCGGCGCTCGGCCACGGTGTCGTGGTCCATGCCGCGCAGGAGCCCGGCATAGGTGATGAGCTGCGCGCCGGTGAGACGGTCGAACAGGCGCACGCCGTCGGGCAGGACGCCGAGCCGGCGCTTGCCCGCCGCCGGGTCTGCCCACAGGTCGGTCCCGTGGACGTGCGCGGTCCCTGCGTCGGGCCGCAGGAGCCCGGTCGCCATGGAGAGCGTCGTCGTCTTGCCGGCGCCGTTCGGTCCGACGAGGCCGTAGAACGACCCCGCCGGGACGTCGAGGTCGATGCCGGCGACGGCGATCTTCTCGCCGAAGCGCTTCCACAGCCCGCGCAGCGAGAGCGCTGCGGCCGGGTCCGGGGGCGCGGGGTGCGCGAGCGGGGCGTGGGTGGGTTCGACCATGCAGCCAAGGTAGCCGAGGCGCCGTCCTCGGAATCGTGCGCTTTGTCACGAGGTGTCGGCCGGAGCCGCGCGCCGTGTCGCGCGCCCGTCGTGTCGGTGCCGCGTGGGAGGGTGCCGCCATGGACACGTGGGGATGGTTGCTCTTCGCGGTGGGCCTCGTGCTGGGGCTCGTGGGCGGCGCCGCTCTGGTGCTCGGTGTGCGCAGGGCGTCGCCCGACGCCGCGGCGGCGGAGGTCCGTCGTCTCACCACGCTCCTCGGCCAGGCCCAGCAGGACGCCGCGCGCGCGGCCGGCCTGGCGGAGCGTCTCGATGCCGAGCGCGAGAGCTTCGCGCGCCAGCTCGGCGCGGCCCAGCGCAGCGCGGACGAGCGCCTCGACCTCGCGCGCGCGACGTACGAGCAGCAGCTCGCCGACCTCCAGGACGCGTCCGCGCGCCGCGTCGCGGAGGTCCGCGGGGACCACCGGACCCTCGAGGCGCAGTTCGAGGCGCTCTCGAGCAAGGTGCTGGCCGCCGGCACCGAGCAGTTCCTCGTCCAGGCGGAGGAGCGGCTGCGGCGCAGCCAGGAGCAGGGCTCGGCGGAGCTGGAGAAGCGCGAGGAGGCGGTGCGGCACCTCGTCGAGCCGCTCGCGGGCGCCCTCGAGAAGGTCCGCGCCGAGGTCGCGGAGGCCGAGCGGGCACGGCTCGCCGCGCACGGGAGCCTCGCGGAGCAGGTCCGCGGGGTGCGCGACGCGTCCGAGCTCCTGCGCACGGAGACCTCGCAGCTCGTCACGGCGCTGCGCTCGTCGCAGGTGCGTGGTGCGTGGGGCGAGCTCCAGCTCAAGCGCGTCGTCGAGGCGGCGGGCATGCTCCCCCACGTCGACTTCGTCGAGCAGGACCAGGTGACCACCGACGACGGCGCGCTGCGACCCGACATGGTCGTGCGCCTCGCGGGGGGCAAGCAGGTCGTGGTGGACGCCAAGGTCGCGTTCCTCGGCTACCTCGACGCCCAGGGCGCCACGGACCCGGCGGTGCGCGCCGACCGGCTGGCCGCGCACGCGCGCCACATGCGCAAGCACGTCGACGACCTCGGCGCCAAGCGCTACTGGGACCAGTTCGGCCCGGCGCCCGAGTTCGTCGTCATGTTCGTCCCCGCGGAGTCGTTCCTGTCCGCGGCGGTCGAGCAGGACCCGTCGCTCCTCGAGCACGCCGTCGCGAAGAACGTCGTCATCGCGACGCCCATGACCATGGTCGCCATGCTGCGGACCATCGCGTACGCCTGGCGCCAGGACGCGCTCGCCACGAACGCGCAGCAGGTGCTCACGCTCGGCAAGGAGCTCCACGGCCGCCTCGCGGTCATGGGGTCGCACCTCGCGAAGCTCGGGCGTCAGCTCCAGAACGCCGCCGACGCGTACAACCGCACCGTGGGGTCGCTCGAGACGCGCGTGCTCGTGAGCGCGCGGCGGTTCGCCGACCTGCACGTCGTGGACGAGGAGCTCGCGACGCCGGCGACGGTGAACCCGCAGCTCAGCGCCATCAGCGCGCCCGAGCTCCTCGCGTCGGTCAACGAGTCGGTCGTGGCCATCGACGAGCGTCCGGACGACCGCGGGACCGGCGAGGCCAGCGCCTGACGCGCTGCGCCCGCCGCCTCGTCAGACCGGCTGGACCGCGAGGGACGTCCGGCCGCCGCGGCCGGGGCGCCCGCCGTCGGCGCCCGCGGCCTTGAGGTCGGTGCGCAGCTCGCGCGGCAGGGAGAACATGAGGTCCTCGGTCGCCGTGCGGACCTCCTCGACCGCCCCGAAACCGCGCTCGGCGAGGTAGGCGACGACGTCCTCCACGAGGATCTCGGGCACGGACGCGCCGGACGTCACGCCGACGGTCGTCGCGCCGTCGAGCCACGCGGGGTCGATCTCCTTGGCCCGGTCGACACGGTACGAGGCGCCCGCGCCGGCCTGCAGCGCGACCTCGACGAGGCGCACCGAGTTCGAGGAGTTCGCCGAGCCGACGACGATGACGACGTCGGCCTCCGGGGCGAGCTTCTTCACCGCGACCTGACGGTTCTGCGTGGCATAGCAGATGTCGTCGCTCGGCGGGTCCTGCAGGGTCGGGAACTTCTCGCGCAGGCGGCGGGCGACGATGCCCGGCAGACGGCGCAGCTGCTCGCGGCCGACGGCGGC
>CAZFUQ010000306.1:0-4630 GCA_964521905.1 uncultured Cellulosimicrobium sp. | reverse complement strand
GCGGCCTGGCGGCACAGCCTGCCGACCCTCGTCGGGGAACGGTGACCACGCCTCTACCTCACCGGACCACGGCTCTACCTCGCGGGACCACGGCTCTACCTCGCGGGACCACGGCTCTACCTCGGCGAGTTCTGGGCCGGCTCAGAGGGAGCGCTGGAGAAGGATGGTGTCGACCCAGCGACCGTGCTTGTAGCCGACGGCGGTGAGACGACCTGCCTCGACGAAGCCGAAGCGACGGTGGAGGGGGAGCGAGCCCGCCGCCTCGGGCACGTCGGCGACGACCGAGACGACCTGCCGTACACCTACCGCCGCGCACGCGTCCAGGAGCGCGCCGAGCAGGGTGGTGCCGATCCCGCGGCCGGCGTAGGCGGGGTCGAGGTAGATCGTGTTCTCGGCGGTGTGCCGGTACGCGGGCTTCGGGCGCCACGCCGAGGCGTAGGCGTAGCCCGCGACGACGGGGCCGCTCGTGGCGCCCGGCCCGGCGGGCGCCCCCACCTCGGCGACGAGGAAGGGCAGGCCGCGCGCGGTGACGTCGTCGAGCTTGCGCTGCCAGGTGGAGACGTCCCAGACCTCCTCCTCGAACGTCACGCACGTGTCGCGCACGAAGGGCGCGGCGATCTCGGCGACGCGCCCGAGGTCGTCCGGCGTGGCCGGGCGCACCGTCACGGCGGGCCGGTCCGTCGTCGGCGCGGCCGTCGGGGTGGTCGCTCCGGGGGAGGGGAGTGTGCTCACGGCAGGAGCCTACGAGCGTCAGCCGAGGCGGTGCGCGCCCTAGGCTGGGCGCATGGCAGCCCTCATCGCCCCGAGCATCCTGTCCGCCGACTTCGCGAACCTCGAGCGCGACCTGAACGCGATCGCGACGGCGGACTACGCGCACGTCGACGTCATGGACAACCACTTCGTGCCGAACCTCACGCTCGGTCTGCCGGTCTTCGAGCGTCTGGCGCAGGTCTCCCCGGTCCCGATCGACGCCCACCTCATGATCGAGGACCCGGACCGCTGGGCGCCCGCGTACGCGGAGGCGGGCGCGGCGTCGGTGACGTTCCACGCGGAGGCCGCTGCCGCCCCTGTGCGGCTCGCGCGCGAGCTGAGACGGCTCGGTTCCCGGGCAGGGGTCGCGCTGCGCCCTGCGACGCCTGTGGAGCCCTTCCTGGACCTCCTGGGGGAGGTCGACATGATCCTCGTCATGACGGTCGAGCCCGGGTTCGGGGGCCAGTCCTTCATCGAGGGGACCCTGCCCAAGATCCGGCGGGCCCGTGAGGCCGTGAGCGAGTCGGGCCTGGACGTGTGGATCCAGGTCGACGGGGGAGTGTCGCGCTCGACGATCGAGCGTGCCGCGGACGCGGGGGCGAACGTCTTCGTCGCGGGTTCGGCGGTGTACGGGGCGGACAGCATCCCGGGGGAGATCCGGACGCTGCGCGACCTCGCGGACGCGGCGGCGCACGCCCACTGACGCCGCGGGGCCACGACGCAGCGCCCCGCTCCGAGGCGCCCCTCTCTTCTCGCAAAAATAGTGTGCCAAGCGCACATCAGCATCCCACAGCTCCACAAACCACCCACCATCCAGCACGGAAGAGCGGGTCGACGCCCGGGTTCACGTCGGCTCGACCCGTGGACGGGACGGCGCGGGGGAATGCGCGAGTAGCATGCTCGGTTGGAAGCAAGCAGTACGCACGAACGTGCTCCGGGGTCGGTGCAATTCCGAGCCGGCGGTGACAGTCCGCGACCCGCGCCCACGCGCGGTTGACCTGGTGGAACTCCAGGACCGACGGTGAAAGTCCGGATGGGAGGAAGCACGTGCGGCGCGGCCACGCCCGAGCGCGTGGCGTCTCGGCGATCCCGCCGGGTCGCCCGTCGCTGACGGCGGAGGCCTCGCCGTGGTGAGCGACGCCGTCGGCGCCCCCAGGGGTGCGGACCCGCCGCCCGCCCTCACCCCGGAGCACCCGTGCTCGGGAGGAGGACGATGGGCGAGCACCCACGAACCCTGACGATCGACGCGGCGATGACGCACGCGCTCGAGCTCGCCGCGCGCGGGCCGGCCCACGGCCCCAACCCCCGCGTGGGCTGCGTCCTCCTCGGTCCGCCCGTCGGCGGTCGTGCGCTGCCCGATGGCGCGGCGCCGGACTCCGTCGACCCGTACCCGCGACCCGTCCTCGCCGAGGGATGGCATCGCGGCGCCGGGACGCCGCACGCGGAGGCGGCTGCCCTCGCTGCCGCCCGCGACCGCGGGGTCGACGTGACGGGCGCGACCGCCGTCGTCACCCTCGAGCCGTGCGCACACACGGGACGGACCGGGCCGTGCGCCGACGCGCTCGTGGCCGCGGGGGTCGCGGAGGTGGTCCTCGCCGTCGACGACCCGAACCCCGTCGCGTCCGGCGGCGCCCACCGCCTCAGGGAGGCCGGCATCCGGGTGGTGCGCGGCCTGCGTGCCGCCGAGGGCGAGGAGCTGCTGCGCGTGTGGCTCACGTCGGTGCGGCGCGGGACGCCGTACGTGACGCTCAAGACCGCGACGACGCTCGACGGGTACGTCGCGGCGCAGGACGGGACGAGCCGCTGGATCACCGGCCCCGAGGCGCGGGCGCACGCGCACCGGGTGCGTGCGGAGGTCGACGCGATCGTCGTCGGTACGGGCACCCTCCTCGCCGACGACCCGGAGCTCACGGCGCGCGTGCGCCGCGAGGGTGCCGACGAGGCCGCGAGCGCCGAGGGTCTTGCCGACCACCAGCCGTTGCGCGTCGTGGTGGGGCTGCGGGGGATCCCGGCGTCGGCCCGGGTGCGCGGGCCGGGGGGTGAGCTGCTTCATCTGCTGACGCGCGACGTGGGGGAGGTGCTGCGCCGGTTGGGCGAGCACGAGGTGCGGCACGTGCTGGTGGAGGGCGGTCCGACGCTCGCGACGGCGTTTCTCGCGGTGGGTGCGGTGGACGAGCTGCACGCGTACGTGGCGCCGGTGCTGCTGGGGTCGGGCCGTCGGGTGGTCGAGGGGCTGGGCGTGGCGACGATCGCCGATGCGCACAGGTTCCGCACGGTCGAGGTGAGGCGTGTCGGCGGCGACGCGCTGTTGGTGTCCAGGAAGAGTCGTTGAAGGGCGGAGTGGCTGATGTTCACGGGGATCGTGGAGGAGATCGGGAAGGTCCGGGAGATCGCGTACCCGGGCGAGGGAGACGGTGAGGACGCGGTCGTGACGATCGAGGGTCCGCTCGTGACGTCGGACGCGGGGCTGGGTGACTCGATCGCGGTGAACGGGGTGTGCCTCACGGTGACGAGCCTGGGTGGGGACGGGTCGTTCACGGCGGACGTCATGCCGGAGTCGTTGCGCCGTACCGCGCTGGGGGACCTGGTGGCGGGTTCGCCGGTCGACCTCGAGCGTGCGGTGCGGGCCGACGCGCGGTTGGGCGGGCACGTCGTGCAGGGTCACGTCGACGGCGTGGGGACGTTGGTGAGTCGTGACCCGGGGGAGCGCTGGGACGACCTGGTGTTCTCGGCCCCGGCCGGTCTGACGCGCTACGTCGCGGAGAAGGGCTCGATCGCGGTGAGCGGGGTGTCGCTCACGGTGACGCACGTGGACGACGAGACGTTCGGTGTCTCGCTCATCCCGACGACGCTCGGGGCGACGATCCTCGGTGGTCTCGCCCCGGGTGACCGCGTGAACCTCGAGGTGGACGTGCTCGCGAAGTATGTCGAGCGCCTGCTCGCCGCCGGGAGCGCGTCGTGACGCGCGACGACGACCTCGGGCGACCCGCCGTGTCCGCGAGCGCCGTGGGTCGTGGGGGCGCGGTGCGGCTGGGGACGGTGGAGGAGGCGGTGGCGGAGATCCGTGCGGGGCGTCCGGTGCTGGTGGCGGACTCCCCGGACCGGGAGAACGAGGCGGATGTCGTGTTCGCGGCGCAGGGGGTGTCGGCGGAGTGGGTGGCGTGGACGATCCGGCACTCGTCGGGGTACCTGTGCGCGCCGATGCCGGCGGTGCGGGCGGACGCGCTGGAGCTGCCGTTGATGGTGCCGCACAGCCAGGATCCGCGGCGCACGGCGTACACGGTGACGGTGGACGCGGCGACGGGGGTGACGACGGGGATCTCGGCCCAGGACCGGGCGCGGACGTTGCGGGTGCTGGCGGACCCGGCGTCGGGTCCGGTGGACCTGATCCGGCCGGGGCACGTGCTGCCGTTGCGGGCGGTGCCGGGGGGTGTGCTGCACCGGGCGGGGCACACGGAGGCGGCGGTGGACCTGGTGCGTCTGGCGGGGATGGGCGAGGTCGGTGGGATCGCGGAGCTGGTGCACGACGACGGGACGATGATGCGTCTGGAGGACGCGGCGGCTCTGGCGGAGCGGGACGGGCTGGTGCTGATCACGATCGCGGACCTGGTGGCGTGGCGGCGGGTGCACGACCCGGCGCCGGTGGCGGCCGTGGAGGTGCCGGACCGCGAGGCGCTGGCGCGTCGGGTGCACCGGACGGCGGAGGCGGACCTCCCGACGGCGCACGGTCGGTTCCGGGTGGTCGGGTACCGGGACCTGCGCACGGGGGCGGAGCACGTGGCGCTGGTCCCGGCGGTTCCCCCACCGGGCACGACCGACCGGGGTGAGGCCCGCGCGGAGGCCGCGAGCGCCGTCGGGCAGGACGGTGACGCGCAACGCC
>CAZFUQ010000305.1:0-4660 GCA_964521905.1 uncultured Cellulosimicrobium sp. | reverse complement strand
ACCCGCGCTGGACGCTCTCGGTCCAGGTCATGCCCTACGAGGACGCCAAGACCTACCGCTTCAACCCCTTCGACCTCACCAAGGTCTGGCCGCACGCCGACTACCCGCTGATCGAGGTCGGCGTCATGGAGCTCAACCGCAACCCGGAGAACTACTTCGCCGAGATCGAGCAGGCGACGTTCGCGCCGAGCAGCTTCGTGCCCGGCATCGCCGCGAGCCCGGACAAGATGCTGCTCGCGCGGATCTTCTCCTACGCCGACGCGCACCGGTACCGCGTGGGCACGAACCACGCCCAGCTGCCCGTGAACGCGCCGCACGCGGCGGCCGAGGGCGGGCACTCGTACGCGAAGGACGGTGCGATGCGCTACTCCTTCTCGTCCGCGACCACGCCGGTCTACGCACCGAACAGCGTCGGCGGCGCGCACGCCGACCCGGCGCGCGCCGCCGAGTCCGCGGGCTGGGAGGCCGACGGCGAGCTCACCCGCTCGGCGGCGACGCTGCACCCCGAGGACGACGACTTCGGCCAGGCGGGCACGCTCTACCGCGACGTCTTCGACGACGCCGCGCGCGCCCGCTTCCTCGAGACGATCACGGGGCACGTCGGCGCCGTGCGCAGCGACGACGTCCGTGAGCGCGCGATCACGTACTGGACGAACGTCGACGCGGGCCTGGGCGCAGCCCTGCGGGCCGCCCTCGAGGCGCTCGGCGCGCCCGTCGAGGCCGGCGAGCCGGGCACCGCGAGCGAGCCCGTCCGCGTCTGACCCGCGCCCCGGCGTCCCGCCACGACGTGGCCGCCCCGGACACTTGCTCGGTCCGGGGCGGCCACGTGCGCGGCGGGACGTGCCGGTGCCGGGCCCTGTCCACGGGGACCGGGCACGGATGGAAGGATGGGCACCATGAGTATCGAGAACGCGCCCGTGCCCGACGCCACCGCGGACGCCGTACGCGACATCGCCGACGTCGCGGCCGTCGAGGTCATCACCTCGGCCGCCGTGCACCTCATGAGCGCCGCCGCCGTCAAGTGCGGCCTCGCGGAGGACGCCGACGCCCAGGGCCACCTGGACCTCGACGAGGCGCGCAAGCTCATCAACGCGCTCGCCGCGCTCGTCACGGCGAGCGCCCCGGACATCGGCAACCAGCACGCTCGCTCGCTCCGCGACGGCCTGCGCTCGCTGCAGCTCGCGTTCCGCGAGGCCTCGGTCTACCCCGACGCCCCCGGCGAGGGCCCGGGCGAGAAGTACACGGGTGCCGTGAGTTGAGCACTCCCCCCGTCCCGCCTCCGCACGGCGCGGTGCCGCCGTCGTTCGCCCCGGCCTCCGCCGCTCCGGCGGGCGACGCGCGCCCCGACCGGTCCCCCGGGTCGGTCCCGCCGCCGCCCGCCGGCGCGCCCGTGGGCGCGGGCACGGCCCCGGGCTCGCCCGACGCCGGCGCGCGGGGCCGACGTCGCCGTGGTGCGACCGTCGCGGTCGTCGTGCTCTCGATCGTGCTCGCCGCGGCGCTCGGCGTCGGGGCGTACCTGTGGCTCACGACGACCCGCTGGCAGGAGACGAGCGCAGGCTGGGAGGACGAGGCCCGCGGGCTGGGCGAGGACGTCGCGCAGCTGCAGTCCGACCTCGCCGGCACGAACGCCGAGCTCGAGTCCGCGCGCACGCAGCTCACCACCGCCCAGGACCGCATCAGCGAGCTCGCGAACGAGAAGGCACAGCTCGGCGACGAGAACGAGGCGTCCCAGCAGTACCTCGACTACCAGAACCGGGTCTCGGACGCGGCCGGCAAGGTCGCCGCCGCGCTCGGCCAGTGCACGACGGCCCAGTCCCAGCTCATCGGTTACCTCAACGACCGTGAGGCCTACGACCCCGCGGACCTCGAGCGCTTCGCGGACCAGGTCGACGTGCTCTGCCAGGAGGCGACCGACGCGAACGCCCAGCTCCAGCTGGAGCTCGCCGGATGACGCGACGACACCGGCCCGCCCGGTCGGTCGCGCTCGTCGCCGCCGGTGCGGTCCTCGCCGGGTGCGGCGTCCTGCCCGCGCTGCCCGAGCCCCTGCCGGACACCGTCGTCCCCTCGTTCGCGCAGCAGGACGACCCCGAGGGTTCGGAGAACCTCTCCCCGGACGGCTTCGACGCGGTCCGCCGCATGGCCGTGCGCATCCGCAACGTGCGGTGCGACGGGCTCTCGACGGGCTCCGGGTTCGCGCTCGACGCGCGCACGCTCATCACGAACAAGCACGTCGTCGACTCGTCGCAGTCGCTGCAGCTGCTGACCTACGACGGGCGGGACATCTCCGCGGAGACGGCGAGCGTCGCGGGTCTCGCGGACCTCGCGGTCGTGCGCACCGCGCAGGACCTCCCGTCCGCGCCGACGCTCGCCGCCGCCGACCCCGAGACGGGCGACGCGGTGACCGTGGTCGGCTATCCCGAGGGCGGTCGGCTCACGGTGACCCAGGGAACGGTCATCGGGACCACCACGGACCCGCTGCACGAGAACCTCGGCGAGGTGCTCGTCACCGACGCCCCCGTCGAGCCGGGGAGCTCCGGGTCGGCCGCGCTCAACGAGGCGGGAGAGGTGATCGGGGTCGTCTACGCCAAGACGTCGACGGACAAGTCCCTGCTCGTGCCCGTGAGCACGCTGCAGACGATGCTCGCGGACGAGACGGCGTTCACCGCCCTCCCGGAGTGCGAGGGCTGACCCGGTCCTCGAAAGCCGCGCGCGGGCGGGTCGTGGGGTCTACCCTCGGGTGCCATGAGCACACACGCGAGCTCGGAGACACCGCCCGTCGACCCGGCGCACATCACCAACGCCGCACGAGACACGTTCACCGTCCGCCGCGTCTTCGGGGAGTCCTACGAGCGGGACGGCACGCTCATCATCCCCGTGGCCACGGTCTGGGGCGGCACCGGGTCCGGCTGGGGCTCCGGTGCGGGTGAGCTGTCCGGCAAGGGCGCGGCCGACTGGCGGCGCCGTGCGGCAGCCGCGGCCGGGGCACCGAGCCCGGAGGAGACCGCGGACGCCACCGGTGTCGCCGACCCCGGGTCCGGCAACGCCGGCGGGGAGGCCGGGGGCGAGGGCTCCGGCGGCGGTGGCGGGTTCGGGGTCCGCGTCGTGGCGAAGGGTGTCTACGTGGTCGACGAGTCCGGCGTGCGGTGGCAGCCCGCGCTCGACATCAACCGCGTGATCCTCGGCGGCCAGGCGCTCGGCGCCGTCGTCGCGGTCTCGGCCGCGATCGCGTGGAGCATCAGCCGCCTGCGCCGCCGCTGAGCACCGGACCGCGGCGGCTCAGTCCGCCCGGCCGATGCGCAGCTCGAGGCCGTCGACCCGCTCCGACACGACGGCGTCGTTCGCGAGCGCGGCGTTGACCTGCGCGAGGACGGCGTCGAGGCCCGCGCGGTCCAGGCCCGCGTCGATCCGCAGCACGACGGCGACCTCGGCGCGTCGCCCCGGCTCGGCCCAGGCGCGGGCGACGTGCGCGACACCCGCGAGCGATCCCTGCACGGCGGCCAGCACCTCGGGCACGACCACGCCGTCGACGACGGCCGGGAGCCAGTCCTTGCCCTGCGCGAGCGCCCAGACCGCGGGGCGCGGCACGAGCGCGGTGACGGGCCCGCCGGGGTCGACGACGAGGAGCGACCAGTCCTCGCTCACCGCGGACAGCGCAGCACGCCGCGCGTCGACAGGCACGGGTCGCGCGCTCGCGCGCCACGCCGCCATGGCCGCCACGGACGTGAACACCGGCAGCGCCCGACGCCCGTCCGGTGCCTCGATCGCGACGACGCCCGCCGAGGTCTCCTTGTCCACCGTGTGCCCGTGCTCGCCCTCGCCCGCGCTCTCGAGCTCGGCGAGGATCGGGACCAGCACGCGCGTCTCGCCCAGGCGCGCGACGACGTCCGCGAGCGTCGCAGATCCCGTCCCGTAGCCGTCGAGCACCGCGGCGAGCACCGGGTCGGCCGAGCCGTCGTCGCCCGCGAAGCCCGAGGACGGGGGCAGCGCCCTGCCCGTGCCGGCGTCCGCCCCGGCGGCGTCCGACGTCACGGCCGGCCCGCGACGTCGAGCGCCTGCGGCAGCGTGAAGGCGCCGGCGTAGAGGGCCTTGCCGACGATCGCACCCTCGACGCCGGCTGCCACGAGCGACCGCAGCGCCTCGAGGTCCGCGAGGCTCGAGATGCCTCCCGAGGCGACGACGGGGGCCTGCGTGCGCGCCGCGACGTCGCGCAGGAGGTCGAGGTTGGGGCCGCGCAGCGTCCCGTCCTTCGTCACGTCGGTGACGACGTAGCGCGCGCACCCGACGGCCTCGAGGCGGGCGAGGACCTCCCAGAGGTCGCCACCCTCCTGCGTCCAGCCGCGTGCGGCGAGGGTCGTGCCGCGCACGTCGAGGCCGACGGCGATCGCGTCACCGTGCTCGGCGATGACCTTCGCGGTCCAGTCGGGGTTCTCGAGCGCCGCCGTGCCGAGGTTGACGCGACGCGCGCCCGTGGCGAGCGCGCGATCCAGCGACGCGTCGTCGCGGATGCCGCCGGAGAGCTCGACCTGGACGTCGAGGCGCGCGACGACGTCCGCCAGCAGCTCCGCGTTGGAGCCACGCCCGAACGCCGCGTCGAGGTCGACGAGGTGGATCCACTCCGCGCCGCCGGACTGCCAGTCGAGGGCGGCGGCGAGCGGGTCGC
>CAZFUQ010000304.1:0-4743 GCA_964521905.1 uncultured Cellulosimicrobium sp. | reverse complement strand
GGCGCCCGTCGCGCCGAGCGCGCCGGCCCGCACGTCGAGCTCGAGCCGCCACGCGTCGCCACGGACCTCGACGGCCAGGGCGAGCGGGAAGTGCGTGGCGTCGCGCGTCGCGACGACGTGCAGGGTCAGGGGCGCGCCGCCGGACGACGTCACCTCCACCGGTGCGGTCGGTGCGTGCTCGAACGACACGAGCGTCGTGGCCACCGGCGTCTCGGACCCCGTCGCGGCCTGGATACCGTGGAGCCCGACGTGCTGGTGCGGCCACGACGCGTTCCACCGCGCGGCATGGGCGACGACGACGTCGCCCAGCGTCGCCGCAGCGTCGGCGTCGACCCGCCCGACGACCGTCTCCGTGAGCATCCCGACGATCTCGTCGGCGTGCGGGACCTCGGGGCTGCGCAGCGCGACGGGCACGGCGAACGTCGCGCGCGTCGTCCCGGCGTGGGCGGCGACGACGAGCCCCCACGCCGCCCGCACGAGCGTCGCGGGCGTCACTCCCTGGCGCCGCGCGCCCGTCGTGACGGCCTCGACCGCCCCCGCCGCGAGGCTGCCGCGGGTCGTGGCGGTGCCGGCACCCCCGGGGCCCGTCTCGGTGGAGACTGCCGCGGCGCTGGACCCTGTGCTCGACCAGGTGCCGGCCCCTGCGCTCGACCCGGCACCCGACCCGGTGTCCGACCGTGCGTCCGCCCACGCCGTCGCCGCCGGCCAGGGCGACGGGTCGACGTCGGCGAGCGCCGCGCGCCAGTGCGCGCGCGCGGCGTCCGGGTCCTGCCGACCGAGCCACACGAGGTGGTCCGCGAACCGGCCACGAGCGGGAAGGTCGGCGGCCTCGCCCGCGCCGGTCTCGAGCCCGTACAGCCGCGCGACCTCCCGCACGAGGACGGGGACGGACCAGCCGTCGAGCACGAGGTGGTGGCTCGTGACGACGAGCACGTGGTGCTCGGGGGCCAGCACGACGACGGCGAACCGCACGAGGGGCGGGTCGGCCGGGTCGAACGGCAGCGCGCGCTCGGCCGCCGCCGCGGCCCGCGTCGCGCCGCGCAGCGCGGCGTCGCCCGCGTCCCCGGGCGGCGCCGTGCCGTCACGGACAGGGGTCTGAGCCGGGGCCGGGGCGTCGTACCAGGACACCTCGGCCGCGCCCGCCGCGGGCACGAACTGCACCGGGTCCAGGTCGTCGTCGACGGCGAACCCCGCGCGCAGGTTGGGGTGCGCGACCAGGAGCGCGTCCAGGGCCCGCTCGAGGGCGGGCCCGTCGAGCGGGCCGCGCAGCTCGACGAGCGTCTGCCCCACGTACGGGTCCTGCCCGTCGGCCGCGAGTCCCGCGTGCGCGGTGAGCGCACGCTGGAGCGCGGTGAGGGGCCAGACGGCCTCGATGCTCTCGGTCGGGCTCATGGTCGTGCCTTCCGTGTACGTCGGCGGTCGCCGAGGAGGGCGCCCAGGCGGTCGAGGTCGCCGGGCGCGAGGTCGAGCAGCGGTGCCGCCGCGGGTCGGGGCGAGCCTGCGTCGTCGTCTCCCTGCGGGGCCGCGGACGGGGCGTCGGCCGGTGGAGCCAGCGGGTGCAGCCGCGCGGCGACGGCCGCGACGGTGCGCTGCTCGAACACGTCCTGGACGCTCGACCGCCAGCCCGCCTCGCGGAGCCGGGCGACGACGTGGATCGCACGGATGCTGTCGCCCCCGAGGGCGAAGAAGTCGGCGTCGGGCGGCACGTGGCCGCCGTCGAGAGCGGACGCGAACGCGGCCGCGACGGCTGTCTCACCCGGGGTCTCGTCCGGGCCCTGCGCGCCGCCCGCCCCACGACTGGCCGTCGCCCGGGCGGAACCCGCCGGGGACGGGTCGGGCAGGGCGGCGACGTCGAGCTTGCCGTTGGTCGTCAGCGGGAGCGCGGCGAGCACGACGACGGCGGACGGCACGAGGTGCTCGGGGAGCACCTGTGCCAGCGCGGACCGCACGCCCTCCCCCGTCAGGGCGCCGTCGGCGCCCTCCTCGACGTCGGTACCGGCACCGCCGTCGCGGACGTGCTCCGGCACGACGTACGCCACGAGGCGCGCCCCGAGCGCGGACTCCCGGACCTGGACCGTGGCCTGGCCGACGCCCGGCAGCCCGAGCAGGGCCGCCTCCGTCTCGCCGGGCTCGACGCGGAACCCGCGGATCTTGACCTGCTGGTCCCGGCGCCCGACGTAGTGGAGCAGCCCGTCGGGCGTGCGGCGCGCGAGGTCGCCCGTGCGGTACATGCGCTCGCCGGGCACCCCGAACGGCGACGCGACGAACCGCTCGGCGGTGAGGTCGGGGCGGCGCAGGTACCCGCGCGCGAGCTGGGGGCCCGCGAGGTAGAGCTCGCCGACGACGCCGTCCGGCACGGGGCGCAGGTGCTGGTCGAGGACGAGCGCCGCGGTCGCGGTGAGCGGGCGGCCGATCACGGGCTCGGCCGAGTCCGTCCCGCGCGCGCCCACGGCGTCGACCGTGTACTCCGTCGGCCCGTAGAGGTTGAGGACGTCGATCCCCGGCTGTGCCCGGAGCGTCGACCACAGGGCGGGCGGGCAGGCCTCGCCGCCGACCGACACGGTCCGCAGCCGGTGCTCGCGGTCGAGCAGCCCGGCGTCCACGACGGCGGACATGACGGTCGGGGTGAGGTCGATCCGGTGGATGCCGCGCTCGACGACGAGGTCGACGAGGGTCGCGGGGTCGCGGTACTGCTCGACGTCCAGGAGGTGCAGCTCGTGCCCGAGCAGGAGCGCGAGGAGCGTGTCCCACGAGCCGTCGAACACGAGGGGCATGGTCTGCGCGACGCGCTGGACCTCGTCCTCGACCCGCGGCACGACGTGGGCCTGGTGGTGGGCGAGGAAGCGCGCGAGCGCGCCGTGGCTGATCCCGACGGCCTTGGGCTCGCCCGTGGACCCGGACGTGTGCAGCACGTACGCGAGGGCGTCGCGCGGCACGTCGAGCGCCCGCCGCAGCGGGACGGTGGCCGCCCCGGGAGCGTCCTCCCCGCGAGGTGCGACGACGCGGCGCCCCGCCCACAGGCCCGCGCCGGGCGCGACGGGCTCAGCGGGCCCAGCGGAGTCATCGGGCGCAGCGGAGTCATCGGGCGCAGCGGGGTCAGCGGGCGCGGCGACGACGAGGCGCGCCTCGTGCCGGTCGGCGAGCGCGAGACGACGCGCGGGCGGGTTCCGGTCGTCGAGGAGCAGCGCGGCCGCACCGCAGCGGTGCAGCGCGAGCAGGGTCACGACGTAGTCGGTCCCGCGCGGCAGGTCGATCGCGACGAGCGTCTCGGGACCCGCCCCCGCCGCGACGAGGCGGCCCGCGAGCCGGGCGACCGCGTCGTCGAGCTCGCGGAAGGTCGAGGTGTCGCGCGCGACGAGCGCGACGGCGTCTCCCCGCAGGGCGACCGCCTGGTCGAACAGCGCCCCGGCGAGCGGCGGGGCGTCCTCCTCCGGCTCGGGGCCGCACGAGCGTGCGAGCGCCTCGTCCTCCGCCGCCGGGTCCGCGAGACCGAGGCTCCCGACCCGCGCGTCCGGCGCCGCCCGGCCGACGGCCGCCAGCAGGTGGGCGAGCTCGCGCAGGCGCGCCGCCACGTCGTCGGCCGTGAAGAGCCGCGCGGGCGCGGTGCCCGTGAGGCGCAGCTCGTCGCCGTCCGGCCCGGGCACGCGCGCGACCGAGACCGCGAGGTCGTCGACCGGCCCCTCCGCGACGTTGCGCAGCCGACCGGTCGCCGCGCCGAAGCGCAGGTCGTGGTCGAACAGCTTGACGTTAAGCTCGGCCGCGGTCACGGGACCGCCCGTGTCGCGCGCGATCTGCTCGGCGGGGTAGCGCCCGTGGCGGCGCAGGTCGCCGACGCGCTCGCGCACCTGCCCGACGAGCGCGTCGAGCTCCTGCCCGGGCGCCGCGTCGACCACGACGGGCAGCACGTTCACGCGCATCGTCGGCACGGTCGCGGCGACCGACCCCATGCGGTTCATCGCGGGCATCCCCAGCGCGACGTGCCGACGCCCCGAGACCAGGGCCAGGTGCACCGCGAGGGCTGCCGCGACGACGTCGGGCCATCCCCCGCCGGACCGGGACGCGACCGCCTCAAGCGACCCGACCGGGCATCCCTGGTCGAGCACCACGCGCACGACGGCGTCGTCCGGCGCGTCCCCCGTGGGGCCGGGGGTCTCCCGCCGGTCCGCGAAGCGCCCGGGCCCCGACGACCCCAGCGCGACGAGCCGCGACCGCCAGCGCGACCCGTCGCGCTCGCGCGCGGCGGACGCGGCGTAGCGTGCCTCCTCGGCGACGACGTCGGCGACCCGGCCGAACGGGCTCGGGCCCACGGCGCGGCCGGACGCGAGCGCCGTCACGACCTCGGCGACCCGCCGCAGGACGAGCGTGATGCCGTAGGCGTCGAGGATCGCGTGGTGCGCGACGACGGACCACCACACCGTCCCGGCGTCGACCCGCACGATCGTCTGCCGGGCCAGGCCGGGCACCGCGAGGTCGAAGGGCCGCACGCGGTCGGCCTCCACGAGCGCCGCCGCGCGGGCGCGCGCCTCCGGGTCGGCCGAGAGGTCGAGCACCCGGACCCCCGACGAGACCCCCGCCCCGGCCCCGCCGGGACCGAGGGCCGGGTGCACGACCTGCGTCACGCCGTCGGACACGTCGAACGACGTCCGCAGCGCCTCCGTCTCGCCGACCACGATCTCCACCGCGAGCGCGAGCACCGCGGTGTCGAGGTCGCCGGAGATCTCGACGACCTCGCCCACCGCGTAG
>CAZFUQ010000303.1:0-4765 GCA_964521905.1 uncultured Cellulosimicrobium sp. | reverse complement strand
GCACACTGTTGAGTTCTCAAACAACCGACACACACCGCCTCCGGCCTCTTGCAGAGGCCCTTGCGCGGGGCGTTTCCTTCGTTCCGAAGCCTACCAGATCCGTTCTTTCCTCCCGGACCGGTCGAAACCGGAGATCCGTTCTGAAAGGTACTGACCCAGAAGCCCCCACTCTCTCCACGGCGCAGCACTGTGCTCCGAAGATCTGGTGGGAGTTCCGCCCGGGGGACCAGCCACTTCGCGTCTGCTCCGAAGAGCTACGCCGTGGTGTCTGTTCCTCCCTGCCGGGCGACTCGGAGAACATTACGGTCCTGGCGCCCGCGGGTCAACCTCGTGCGGAGTGATCCGGCTCACCGCGGCCCCGGCCTCCCGGTCGCCTGCCCGGGGCCCGACGCACGGCCCTCCACGGCCAGCGCCGCCCGCTCGGCCAGCTGCGCGACGGCGTCGCGCAGCTCCGGCGGCCCGACCACCCGGAACGGGGCGTCGAAGATCCCGAACCATGCCGCGAGGCCGCCCCAGGACCAGGAGCCGGCCGTCAGGCGGCAGCGGTCTCCCTCCAGCGGCTCCAGGAGCGCCCCGTCCCCCAGCCACGGGGCCACGGTCTCGGCGTCCAGGTCCAGCTCGACGGTCCCGTGCACCGGGAAGGACGGGCGCGTGAACCGTTCCGCGACGAACGTCGCGACGTCCGGCGCCGGCAGCGCCCGTCGGTCGAAGTACGGCCCCGTCCCCTCGCGCGGCGTCACGCGGTCGGCGCGGAACGTCCGCCAGTCCGCACGGTCGAGGTCCCACGCGACGAGGTACCAGCGCCCTCCCCACGTGACGACGTGGTGCGGCTCGACGCGCCGCGGCGGGCGGAACCCCGCCGCGTCCGGATCTCCCGCCGGGCGCAGGAGCTCGCCGGAGCCGCCGTCGTAGTCGAACCGCAGGACGCGCTGCTCCCGCGTCGCCGTCCCGAGGGTCAGGAGCACGTCGGCGCGCACGGGCGGACGCGCCGCGTCCCTGCGGCCCGGCACGGCGGTGACCTCCAGCGCGTCGATACGCCCGCGGAGCCGCGCCGGCATGACCTGCCGGATGGTGGCCAGGGCGCGCGCGGCGGCGTCCTCGACACCGGGCAGGACGCCCGTCCGCAGCGCGATCGCGACCGCGACCGCCTGCTCGTCGTCGAACAGCAGGGGCGGCAGGTCGGCACCCGCGTCGAGCCGGTACCCGCCGTCGGGCCCCTTCGTCGCGCGGACGGGGTACCCGAGCTCGCGCAGGCGGTCGACGTCGCGGCGCACGGTGCGCGGGCTGACGTCGAGGCGCTCGGCCAGCACGCCGCCCGGCCAGTCGCGCCGCGCCTGGAGGAGCGAGAGCAGTCGGAGGAGCCGTCCGGAGGTCTCGAGCATGCGTCCAGGGTGCCACGCGGTAGCGGACAGGACCTGACCGCTACCGCTGCCAGCCTGGTCTCGACACCGCAACTCCAGGGAGGGCACCCGTGATCCGGACCAGAGCACTGACCAAGGACTTCGCCGTCGGCCGCGACGCGCACCGCACCGTGCACGCCGTGCGCGGCATCGACCTCGACGTCGCGCCCGGCGAGCTCGTCGCCGTCCTCGGCCCCAACGGGGCCGGCAAGACGACGACGCTCCGCATGCTCACCACGCTCGTCCGCCCGACGTCGGGCACCGCCACCGTCGCGGGGCACGACGTCGTCGCCGAGCCCGACGCCGTCCGGCACCGCATCGGCTACGTCGGTCAGGGCAACGGGGCCGGGCACGCGCAGCGCGTCGCCGACGAGCTCGCGAGCCAGGGCCGCATCTACGGTCTCGACCGGCGCACGGCGCGCCGTCGGGCGGACGGGCTCCTCGACTCGCTCGAGCTCACGGCGCAGCGCACGCGCAAGGTGTCCGACCTCTCGGGCGGTCAGCGCCGCCGGCTCGACGTCGCGATGGGGCTCGTCCACGCGCCGTCGCTGCTGTTCCTCGACGAGCCGTCGACGGGCCTCGACCCGCACAACCGCGCCAACCTGTGGGACCACGTCCTGCGCATGCGCGACGACGCGCTCGCCGCCACCGGCGAGCCCATGACGATCGTCCTCACGACCCACTACCTCGACGAGGCGGACACGATGGCCGAGCGCGTGGTGGTCGTCGACCACGGGCAGGTCATCGCGGACGACACCGCCGAGAACCTCAAGGCCGACCTCGCGGGCGACCGCGTCGTCGTCACCCTCCCCGCGAGCGCCTTCCCGGCCGCGGCGCCCGACGCCGCGGCCCGCCTCACCGAGGTCGCCCGCCGCGTCGAGGGCTTCCGGGAGGCGACCCGCGCTCCCGGGGCGCGGACCGGCGTCGGGCCCGACGACACCACGCTCGAGGTGCGGGCCGAGCGCGGGGACGCCTATCTCCCCCGCCTGCTGCGCGCGGCCGACGCGGCGGGCCTCACGGTCGGGACCGCGCAGGTGCACCGGCCGACCCTCGACGACGTCTTCCTCGCGCTCACCGGCCGCAGCCTGCGCGAGGCGGGCGCCACGACCGGCTCCACCGACCACCCTGCCGAGACCGGCACGAGCAGCGAGAGGACCGCAGCATGAGCACCGTCGACACCACCACGGCCCCCGTCCGTCCCCGCACGACCCCGGTCGTCGCACCCCGGCGCGGGCTCCCCGCGTTCGCGCGTGACACGGGCATCGTCCTCGTGCGCGAGCTGCGGCCCGTCCTGCACGACCCGTTCTCGGTCATGTTCGGGCTCGTCCAGCCCGTCGTGTTCCTCGCGCTCTTCGGTCCGCTGCTCGTCGGGTCGCTCGGCGGCACGACGACCGGCCAGGAGGTCCTCGGCGGGAACGTCTGGCAGTGGTTCGTCCCGTCGATCCTCGTCATGACGACGCTCTTCGGCACCTCCACGACCGGCGCGAACCTGCTGTTCGAGCTCCAGACCGGAGCGCACGAGCGCATGCTCGTCGCGCCGCTGTCCCGGTCCTCGCTGCTCGTGGGCCGCGCGCTCAAGGAGATGGTCCCGATCGTGGCGCAGTCGGTGGTCGTGGTCCTCGTCATGCTGCCGTTCGGGTTCGAGCTCCACCCGGTCGGCGCGGTCCTCGGTCTCCTGCTGCTCGCGGTGTTCGGCGTGGGCGTCGGGTCGCTCAGCTACGCGCTCGCGCTCGCGGTGCGCAAGCAGGACTGGATGTTCTGGGTCGTCCAGCAGACGCTGATCTTCCCGCTCATGATCCTGTCCGGGATGCTCCTCCCGCTCGAGACGGGGCCGCGCTGGATGCAGGTCGCGTCCGACGTCAACCCGCTGCGCTACGTGGTCGACGCCGAGCGCGCGCTGTTCGCCGGCGACCTCACCGCCTCCGCCGTCGCGTGGGGCGGGGTCGCGGCGGTCGTGACCGCCGCCGTGGGCCTCGCCGTCGGGATCCGCTCGATGGTGCGCTCGGCCGACTGACGCCGGCGCCCGGCACGGCTCGGCGTGCCGGCGGTTCGCCCCGGGCGTACCGCCGGCACGCCAATGAGGTTGCGGCCGCTTGAGAGAATGGGTCGTCGTGACCACCGAGCCTTCCGCGCCCCAGCCCGACGCGCGCCCTCCCGAGCGGGACGGCGCCGCCGAGGGCGCCCCGCGCGCGTCCCGCCGACGTCGCGGGAACCGCCGGGGCCGCACCCCGGGCGACCGGGCGGCGTCGGGCACGACGGGCCGCACCGGGCGGGGCGACCGCGCGCCGGGCGTGCGGCAGGTGAGCCGGGCGCAGCTCGAGCGGGCCGCGCAGGCGCGCGAGGCCGTGACGGTCCCGCTCGTCACCTACCCCGAGCAGCTTCCCGTCAGTGCCCGACGCGCGGACATCGCCACCGCGGTCCGCGACCACCAGGTCGTGATCGTCGCGGGCGAGACAGGCTCCGGGAAGACGACGCAGATCCCCAAGATCCTGCTGGACCTCGGGCGCGGCCGCGCCGGGCAGATCGGGCACACGCAGCCCCGCCGGATCGCGGCCCGCACGGTGGCGGAGCGCATCGCGGAGGAGCTCGGCACGGAGCTGGGCGGCGTCGTCGGCTACCAGGTGCGGTTCACGGACACCTCGAGCCAGGACACGCTCGTCAAGGTCATGACGGACGGCATCCTGCTCGCCCAGATCCAGCGCGACCCGCAGCTCCTCGCGTACGACACGATCGTCGTCGACGAGGCGCACGAGCGGTCCCTCAACATCGACTTCCTGCTCGGCTACCTCGCCCGCCTCCTGCCGCGTCGTCCGGACCTCAAGCTGATCATCACGTCGGCGACCATCGACTCCGAGCGCTTCGCGCGCCACTTCTCCCCCGCGCACCTCGCCGAGCTCGGGGGCGCGCCGCAGATCGTCGTGGACGCGCTGCCCGACGCCGCCCCCGTCGTCGAGGTGTCCGGCCGCACCTACCCGGTGGAGATCCGTTACCGGCCGCTGTCGCCGGACGTCGACCCCGGCACCGGCACGAGGGCGAAGGGTCGCGCGGGCGCCGAGGAGAAGGACCTCGTGACCGGCATCGTCGACGCGTGCGACGAGCTCCTGCGCGAGGGGTCGGGCGACATCCTCGTGTTCCTGTCCGGCGAGCGCGAGATCCACGACGCCGCCGACGCGCTCACCGGGCACCTCAAGGACCGCGTGACCGACCCGAAGCACCCGCGACGCGTCGAGATCCTGCCGCTCTACGCGCGGCTGTCGTCGGCCGAGCAGCACCGCGTGTTCCAGGCGCACCCCTCGCGGCGGATCATCCTCGCGACGAACGTCGCCGAGACCTCGCTCACCGTGCCCGGCATCCACTACGTCGTC
>CAZFUQ010000302.1:0-4798 GCA_964521905.1 uncultured Cellulosimicrobium sp. | reverse complement strand
CTCACCGGCCAGGTCTCGCGCGAGCTCGTGGGGCTGATCAACGCCCACGGGCCGTACGCCGTCGGGCTCTCGGGCGAGGACGGCGGCCTGCTCCGGGCGCAGCGCCGGCACGCGACCGTCGACGGCGAGCCCGTCGACGTCGGGCTGGTCGGCGACGTCGTCGAGGTGCACCCCTCCGCTGTCCAGGACCTGCTCGACGCCGGGCGCATCCCCGTCGTGTCGACCATCGCGCCCGACCTCGAGGACCCGACGCAGGTGCTCAACGTCAACGCCGACACGGCCGCCGCGGCGCTCGCGGTCGCGCTCGGCGCGAAGAAGCTCGTCGTGCTGACCGACGTCGAGGGCCTGTACACGTCCTGGCCGGACAAGGACTCGCTCGTCGCGCAGATCACGCGCTCGGAGCTCGCCGCGCTCCTGCCGTCCCTCGAGTCCGGCATGGTGCCCAAGATGGAGGCCTGCCTGCGCGCCGTCGAGGGCGGCGTGCCCGCCGCGACCGTCATCGACGGTCGCGTGCCGCACTCGACGCTGCTCGAGGTCTTCACGACCCAGGGCAACGGGACGATGGTCGTCCCGGACCCCCTCTCCCCGGGTGCGCCCGCGACCACCACGACCGCCGGAGGCGCCGCGTGAACCACGTCGACCACCAGATCGACAGGGGTGCGTCGGCCCCGACGACCCCGACGACGAACCAGGCCGCCGGCTCCGTCGCGCAGTGGACGGACCGCTACTCCCACGCCGTCATGGACACGTTCGGCCCGCCGCAGCGCGTCCTCGTGCGCGGCGAGGGCGCGTACGTGTGGGACGCCGACGGCAAGCGGTACCTCGACCTGCTCGCCGGGATCGCGGTCAACGCCCTCGGCCACGCGCACCCGACGCTCACCGCGGCGGTCAGCGCACAGCTCGGCACGCTCGGTCACGTGTCGAACTTCTTCGGCACGCCGACGCAGATCGCGCTCGCCGAGCGGCTCCTGGCGCTCGCCGAGGCGCCCGAGGGCTCGCGCGTCTTCTTCACCAGCTCGGGCACCGAGGCGAACGAGGCGGCGTTCAAGATGACGCGGCGCACGGGGCGCACGCGGGTGCTCGCCCTCGAGGGCGGCTTCCACGGCCGCTCGATGGGCGCGCTCGCGCTCACGTCGAAGGCCGCCTACCGCGAGCCGTTCGAGCCCCTCCCGGGCGGGGTCGAGTTCGTCGCGTTCGACGACGTCGCCGCGCTGGAGGAGGCGTTCTCGCCCGCCGCGGTCGCCGAGCGCGGCGAGGTCGCGGCGCTCGTCGTCGAGCCGGTGCAGGGCGAGGCGGGGGTGCGCTCGCTCTCGCCCGGCTACCTCGTCGCCGCGCGCGAGATCACGGCGCGCCACGGCGCGCTGCTCGTCCTGGACGAGGTGCAGACCGGCGTCGGGCGCACGGGGTCGTGGTTCGCGTACCAGCAGCCGGAGGTGGGCGGCGGGATCGTGCCCGACGTCGTCACGCTCGCCAAGGGTCTCGGCGGTGGCTTCCCCGTGGGTGCCGTGATCGCGTACGGCGAGCGGGCCGCGACGCTGCTCGGTCGGGGCCAGCACGGCACCACGTTCGGCGGCAACCCCGTCGCCGCCGCGGCGGCGCTCGCGACGCTCGGCGTGATCGAGCGCGACGACCTGCTCGAGAACGTGCGCACCGTCGGCGCGCTCCTGCGCGAGCAGGTCGCGGGGGCGGGCAACCCGCTCGTCGCCGGCGTCCGCGGACGCGGACTCCTCCTCGCGGTGCAGCTCACGCGCCCGGTCGCGGCCGACGTCGCCCGTGCTGCGCTCGACGCCGGCCTGATCGTCAACGCGGTCGCGCCCGACGCGATCCGCCTCGCCCCGCCCCTGATCCTCACGCCGGACCAGGCCCGCGACGTCGTCGCGTTCTTCGCGTCGGTGTCCGTGCCCGAGCCCGAGGACCCCACCCCCACCACGACGAGGAGCTCCTGATGGCCCCCCGGCACTTCCTGCGCGACGACGACCTCTCACCCGCCGAGCAGCGTCAGGTGCTCGAGATCGGCCTCGCGTTCCGCGACGACCGCACGTTCCGCCAGCCCCTGGGCGGCCCCCAGGGCGTCGCCGTGCTCTTCGACAAGCCGACGCTGCGCACGCAGCTGTCGTTCGCGACCGGCGTCGCGGAGCTGGGCGGGTTCCCCGTCGTCGTCGACGGCAGGCTCGCGCAGATCGGGGTGCGCGAGTCCGTCGCGGACACGACGCGCGTGCTCGAGCGGCAGGTCTCGGCGATCGTGTGGCGCACGTACGGGCAGGACCGTCTCGAGGAGATGGCGGCGATCAGCCGGGTCCCGGTGGTCAACGCGCTCACCGACGACTTCCACCCCTGCCAGATCCTCGCGGACCTGCTGACGATCGCCCAGCTGCGCGGCGGGACCGGTGCGCTGCCCGGCCAGACGCTCGCCTACGTCGGCGACGGCGCCAACAACATGGCGCACTCGTACCTGCTCGGCGGCGTGACCGCGGGCCTGCACGTGCGGGTCGGCACGCCGGACGGCTTCCCGCCGAACCCGGCGTACGTCGCGGACGCGGTGCGCATCGCCGCCGAGACCGGGGGCTCGGTCCTCGTCACCGACGACCCGTTCGAGGCCGTCGCGGGCGCGGACGTCGTGGCGACGGACACGTGGGTGTCGATGGGGGACGAGGACGCCGCGGACGCCCGTGCGACGCCGTTCGTGCCCTACCAGGTCAACGACGCGCTGCTCGCGCACGCGAAGGACGACGCGATCGTCCTGCACTGCCTGCCCGCGTACCGGGGCAAGGAGATCACCGCCGAGGTGATCGACGGACCCCGCTCCGCGGTGTGGGACGAGGCGGAGAACCGGCTGCACGCGCAGAAGGCCCTGCTCGCGTTCCTGCTGGAGCGCTCGTGAGCGAGGGCCGCACGGCGACGACGAAGGCGGCGCGCCACGCGCGCATCGCGGAGGTCGTGCGCCGCACGGAGATCCACTCGCAGGCCGAGCTCGCGCGCGAGCTCGAGCGCGACGGCCTGTCGGTGACGCAGGCGACGCTCTCGCGCGACCTCATCGAGCTGCGCGCCGAGAAGGTGCGCGGTGCGTCCGGCGTGCTCGTCTACGCGGTGCCGGGGGAGGGCGGCGACCGCAGCGTGCAGACGGCCGAGTCGCCCGAGTACCTCGCGGCGCGGCTCGCGCGCCTGTGCTCGGAGATGCTCGTCTCCGCGGAGGCGTCGGCGAACCTCGTCGTGCTGCGCACGCCGCCCGGCGCGGCGAACTACCTCGCGTCCGCGATCGACCACTCCGTGCTGCCCGGCGTGCTGGGCTGCATCGCGGGAGACGACACGATCCTCGTCATCGCCCGTGACCCGGACGGCGGCGCCGAGCTCGCGCGCCGGTTCCTCGACCTGTCGGGTCCCGGGGCCTGAGGTCCTGCCAGACTGGTCGGCGGAACCACCGCACGCCGGCCACCCACGTACTCATCGAGAACCACGGTCGCACCGCGGGGCTCGTCGCCGTGCGCGACGAGACGCCGGCAGCGGTGCCGACCTCGGCACCAGGGAGCTGAGAACCATGCCCGACACCACGCCCGGAACCCCTCCGGTCGACCCGACCGCGCAGGACGTCGCCGTCACCACGGGCGCCGACCCGGACGCACCCGCCGAGGAACGTGTGAGCCTGTGGGGCGGCCGCTTCGCGGGCGGGCCGTCCCCCGCGCTGCAGGCGCTGTCGCAGTCGACCCACTTCGACTGGCAGCTCGCGTCCTACGACATCGCCGGCTCGAAGGCGCACGCGAAGGTGCTGCACGCCGCGGGTCTCCTCGACGACGACGAGCTCGCCGCCATGCACGAGGCCCTCGACCGGCTCGCGGCGGACGTCGAGTCCGGGGCGTTCCTCCCGGTGCTCGAGGACGAGGACGTGCACACCGCGCTCGAGCGCGGCCTCATCGAGCGGGCGGGGCCCGACGTCGGCGGCAAGCTGCGCGCGGGACGGTCGCGCAACGACCAGATCGCGACGCTCGTGCGGATGTACCTGCGGCACGAGGCGCGCCGCGTCGGCGGCATGGTGCTCGACCTCGTCGACGCCCTCGTCGCCCAGGCGCAGGCCGCCGGCGACGCCGCCATGCCGGGCCGTACGCACCTCCAGCACGCCCAGCCGGTGCTGCTCGCGCACCACCTGCTCGCCCACGCGTGGCCGCTGCTGCGCGACGTGGACCGGTTCATCGACTGGGACGTGCGCGCGGCACGCTCGCCCTACGGCTCCGGCGCGCTCGCGGGCTCGTCGCTGGGCCTGGACCCGGCGGCCGTCGCGACGGACCTCGGGTTCGACGGCCCGGTCGAGAACTCGATCGACGGCACCGCGTCGCGCGACGTCGTCGCGGAGTTCGCGTTCGTCGCCGCGATGCTCGCGGTGGACCTCTCGCGGATCTCCGAGGAGATCATCCTGTGGAACACCAAGGAGTTCGGCTTCGTCCGCCTCGACGACGCGTACTCCACCGGGTCGAGCATCATGCCGCAGAAGAAGAACCCCGACATCGCCGAGCTCGCGCGCGGCAAGGCCGGCCGCGTCATCGGCGACCTCACGGGCCTGCTCACGACGCTCAAGGGACTGCCGCTCGCGTACAACCGCGACCTGCAGGAGGACAAGGAGCCGGTCTTCGACCAGGTGTCGACGCTGACGGTCCTGCTCCCGGCGTTCACGGGCATGGTCGCGACGCTCACGTTCGACACCGAGCGCATGGCGTCGCTCGCGCCGCAGGGCTTCTCGCTGGCGACGGACGTCGCCGATCGCCTCGTGCGCGAGGGCGTGCCGTTCCGCGTCGCGCACGAGGTCGCG
>CAZFUQ010000301.1:0-4812 GCA_964521905.1 uncultured Cellulosimicrobium sp. | reverse complement strand
TCAAGGTCAAGGTGATCGACCGCACCGCCCTGATCCTCGACATCTTCGCCCAGCACGCGAAGTCCCGGGAGGGCAAGGCCCAGGTCGAGCTCGCCCAGCTCGAGTACCTCCTGCCGCGCCTGCGCGGCTGGGGCGAGTCGATGTCCCGCCAGGCCGGTGGCCAGGTCGGCGGCGCCGGCGCGGGCATGGGCTCACGCGGCCCCGGCGAGACGAAGATCGAGCTCGACCGGCGTCGTATCCGCAACCGGATGGCGAAGCTGCGCCGTGAGATCAACGCCATGGCCCCGGGGCGCGAGACGAAGCGCGCGTCGCGCAAGCGGCACGCGGTGCCGTCGGTCGCGATCGCGGGCTACACGAACGCCGGGAAGTCCAGCCTGCTCAACGCGATCACGGGCGCGGGCGTGCTCGTCGAGAACGCGCTGTTCGCGACCCTCGACCCGACGGTCCGCCGCACGCGCACCGAGGACGGCCGCGTCTACACGCTCGCCGACACCGTCGGGTTCGTCCGCGCGCTCCCGCACCAGCTCGTCGAGGCGTTCCGCTCGACGCTCGAGGAGGTCGGCGACGCCGACCTGCTGCTGCACGTCGTCGACGCGTCCCACCCCGACCCGGAGGGGCAGATCGCGGCCGTGCGGCACGTGCTGGCCGACATCCCGGGCATGGAGGACGTCCTCGAGGTGGTGGTGCTCAACAAGGCCGACGTCGCGGACCCCGAGACCGTCGCCCGGATCCGGCGCCGCGAGCGGCGGACCGTCGTGGTCTCGGCGCACACGGGCGAGGGGATCGAGGAGCTGCGCGACCTGATCGCGCGCGAGCTCCCGCGGCCCGACGTCGCGATCGACGTCGTCGTCCCTTACCACCGTGGCGACCTGGTCCACCGGGTGCACAGCGAGGGCGAGATCGACCACGAGGAGCACACGCCCGAGGGCACGCTCCTGCGCGGACGCGTCGCCCAGGCGCTCGCGACCGAGCTCGCGGGGGCGTCGGCGCGCGGCTGACCGGCCAGCGCAGCGGTCCGCCCACGGTCGTCCACAGCGCCGACGGCGCGTGGGCGCCCGACCGTAGACTCGGCGGGTGCCCCCCTCCACCCGGTCCGCCCGTCCCGACGACCGTCTCGACGACGGGGAGGCCGAGGCGGCCGGCACGACCGGTGCCGCGGGGGTGCCCGACGTGGACGTGCTGCTCGACGTCGCGGTCTCCCGGCTCGGCGGTGCCCGGCGCGACGGTCAGCACGCGATGGCGCGGGCGGTCGCCGAGGCGATCGAGGGGACCGAGCACCTCGTCGTGCAGGCGGGCACCGGCACCGGGAAGTCCCTGGGCTATCTCGTGCCCGCGGTGCGGCACGCCGTCGCGACCGACGAGCGCGTGGTCGTCTCCACGGCGACGCTGGCGCTGCAGCGCCAGGTCATCACGCGCGACCTGCCGCTCGTCGCCGAGGCGATCGGGGACCGGCTGCCGCGCCCTGCGTCGATCGCGCTGCTCAAGGGCTGGCACAACTACCTGTGCGTGCACAAGATCGCCGGCGGCTACCCGGCCGACGAGCCGACGCTCTTCGACCTGCCGGGGGAGTCCGCGGGCGCGGCCGAGCACCCGGTCGCGCGCGGCGGGACGTCCGCGGCGGCGCTCGGCGAGCAGGTGGTGCGCCTGCGGGAGTGGGCCGACGAGACGCCGTCGGGCGACCGGGACGACCTCGTGCCCGGCGTGAGCGAGAAGGCGTGGCGCCAGGTGTCGGTGACGGCGCTCGAGTGCCTGGGCCAGCGCTGCCCGCTGCTCGCCGAGTGCTTTCCCGAGAAGGCGCGCGCGGCGGCGCGCGAGGCGGACGTCGTCGTGACCAACCACGCGATGCTCGGCATCGCGGCGATGGGGTCGCCCGGCGTCCTGCCCGAGCACGACGTGCTCGTCGTCGACGAGGCGCACGAGCTCGCCGACCGGGTGACCGCCGCCGCGACGGTCGACCTGTCCGTGCCGGCCATCGAGAGCGCGGCGCGCCTCGCGCGACGGCACGGCGGCGTCCCGACCGACGCCCTCGACGCCGCGTCGACGGCGTTCGGCACGGTCGTCGGCGCGCTGCCCGCCGAGCGCTTCCCGGACGGTCTGCCGGACGCGGCGCGCGCCGCCGTCGGGGCGGTGCGCGACGCGGCCCGCGAGGTCCTGTCGACGCTCAAGCCGGAGACGGGTGTCATGAAGCCGGCCCAGCCGGACACGGGCCTGAAGATGGCGCAGTCCACGATGCTGCAGCTCTTCGAGGTGGCCGAGCGCATGGCCGCGGACCCGACGGGCCACGACGTGCTGTGGTGCTCGCGCCCCGGCGAGGGCGGGTGGTCGGCGGACCGCTTCGGCGAGGGGGCCAGCCGGCTGCACGCCGCGCCCCTCGGGGTCGCGGGCCTCATCCGTACGCACCTGCTCACCGAGCGCACCGGGGTCTTCACCTCCGCGACGCTCGCGCTCGGCGGGAACTTCGACTCCGTCGCCCGCACGTTCGGCCTCGGGGCCGGCACCCAGGACGCGCCGCCCTGGCGCGGCCTCGACGTCGGGAGCCCGTTCGACTACGCCCGCCAGGGGATCCTCTACGTCGCCAGGCGCCTGCCGACGCCGGGTCGCGACGCGGCGACCGAGCACCAGCTCGACGAGATCGCGGCCCTGGTGGAGGCCGCCGGCGGGCGGACGCTGGGCCTCTTCTCGTCGCGCCGCGCCGCCGTCGCGGCGGCGGAGGCGATGCGCGAACGGCTCGACGTGCCGGTCCTGTGCCAGGGTGACGACCAGCTCCCGACGCTCGTCCGCGAGTTCGCCGCCGACCCGGCGACGTGCCTGTTCGGGACGCTCTCGCTGTGGCAGGGCGTCGACGTCCCCGGTCCGTCGTGCCAGCTGGTCCTCATCGACCGGATCCCCTTCCCCCGTCCCGACGACCCCGTCCGCTCGGCGCGCGCACGCGCCGTGGAGGAGTCGGGCGGCAACGGGTTCATGCAGGTGTCGGCGACGCACGCCGCGCTCCTGCTCGCCCAGGGCGCGGGTCGCCTGATCCGGTCGACCGCGGACCGCGGTGTCGTCGCGGTCCTCGACCCCCGGCTCGTGACCGCGCGCTACGGCGCGTTCCTCACGCGGTCGATGCCGGAGTTCTGGCAGACGACCGACCGCGACGTCGCCACCGCTGCGCTGCGCCGTCTGGTCGCCCTAGGCTGAGGGCTCCGACCGACCACACGGAGGCGACATGACCACCAGCACGTCCGGGAAGGGCACCGGCGAGGCGGCCGAGCGACGACCGGGAGCGGGTGCGGCCCGGACCACGAAGCTCGCGATCGTCGGTGCCGGGGCCGTCGGGTCGACCCTCGCGTACGCCGCACTCATGCGCGGCGCGGCGCGCACCGTGTCACTGCTGGACGTCAACCGCGCGAAGGTCGAGGCGGAGGTCCTCGACCTCCAGCACGGCATCCAGTTCATGCCGATGGCACGCGTCGAGGGGTCCGACGACGTCGCGGTGTGCGAGGGCGCCGACGTCGTCGTCGTGACGGCGGGCGCCAAGCAGAAGCCCGGACAGACGCGCCTCGACCTCGCCGAGGGCACGATCGGGCTCATGCGCACGATCCTGCCGGGGCTCGTCGAGGTCGCGCCGGACGCGGTCTACGTCATGGTCACCAACCCGGTGGACATCGTGACCTACGCGGCGCTCAAGTTCTCCGGCCTGCCCTCCTCGCAGCTGTTCGGCAGCGGGACCGTGCTCGACTCGTCGCGCCTGCGGTTCCTCGTGGCCCAGCACTGCGGCGTGGCGGTCCAGAACGTCCACGCCTACATCGCGGGCGAGCACGGGGACAGCGAGATCCCGCTGTGGAGCTCGGCGACGATCGGCGGTGTCCCCCTGCTCGACTGGCAGGGGCTCCCGGGCCGGTCGCCGCTGACCGCCGAGGTGCGCGACGAGATCGCGCACGAGGTCGTGCAGTCGGCCTACCGGATCATCGAGGGCAAGGGGGCGACGAACTACGCCGTCGGGCTCGCGGGGACGCGCATCATCGAGGCGGTGCTGGACGACGAGCACCGCGTGCTCCCCGTGTCGACGCTCCTGGACGGGGTCCACGGGCTCGACGACGTGTGCCTGTCGCTGCCGACGCTCGTCGACCGTCGTGGGGCCGGCCAGCGCGTCGACGTCCCGCTCTCCGACGAGGAGCTCGCCGGCCTGCGGGCGTCGGCGGAGTCGTTGCACGCGGTGGCCCGGCGCTTCGGGCTGTGAGCCGCCGCCCCCGGGGGTGACGGAGCGCGCGAGAGCCGGGTGGTCGGTACCGACCACCCGGCTCTCGTGACGTCCGGACCGGGGCCGCCCGGCCGGTCGCCGCTCAGAGGCTGCGCAGCACCGAGACAACGCGCCCGAGGACCTGGGCGTCGTCGCCCGCGATCGGGTCGTAGGCGGGGTTGCGGGGCATGAGCCACACGTGGCCGTCGGCGCGCCGCAGGGACTTCACGGTCGCCTCCCCGTCGATCATCGCGGCGACGATCTCGCCGTTCTCGGCGACCGGCTGGCGGCGGACGACGACCCAGTCCCCGTCGCAGATCGCGGCGTCGATCATCGAGTCGCCCTGGACGCGCAGGAGGAAGAGCTCGCCCTCGCCGACGAGCTGGCGCGGCAGGGGGAAGACGTCCTCGACGACCTGCTCGGCGAGGATCGGCCCGCCCGCGGCGATCCGACCGACGACCGGCACGTACGACGGAGCCGGGTGCGCGTCGTCGTGGACGGGCCCGGCGGGCGCGGCCTGGGCGCCGAAGGGCGTGGCCCGGCGCGCGTCGTCGGGCTGTCGGTGGGCTACCGCATCCCGGCGCAGATCA
>CAZFUQ010000300.1:0-4831 GCA_964521905.1 uncultured Cellulosimicrobium sp. | reverse complement strand
CTCTCGCTCTCCAGTCTGCCTGGGACGTCGCCCGGTCGGCGAGGGGAACTCTACCCAATCGTCCGCACCCCTCCGTCCCGGTCGTCGGGCCCCGGAGCGGTTCAGATCAGCCTCCGACTGCGCTCGGCTAGGGTTGTCCACCGAACGGTGCCGGCGGAGCGCTGTCAGGTGCAGGACCATCGATCGGAGCTCACGTGCAAGGCTGGCGCGCGCACGCCCCCACAGCGACCGCGGCCGTCGCGTGGGTGGCCTGGTTGGTCGTCGCGGCGTTCGTCGCCTTCTCGCTCGGTTCCTCGTTGCTCGGCGAGACGACCTTTCTCGGTGTGGACATCCTCGGTCTCGCCGCCCCGTGGAAGTCGTCCACGGAGCTTGCCTCCGTCCACGTCGGCATGCTGGGCGACACGATCGACACCGTGGTGCCCCAGTCGCTCCTCGTCGTGGACGCGGCCAGGTCCGGACAGCTCGCCGAGTGGAACCCGTACCAGAACGGTGGCGTCGAGCTCGGGGGGCTGCCCAACTCCGGCATCTACTCACCGCTCTCGTTGCCGTGGTGGATCCTGCCCTACGAGTACGCGCCGGGCGTCGTCAAGCTGCTGGAGATCGTCGTCGTCGCGATCGGCTTCTCGCTGTTCCTGCGACGGTTGGAGCTGCCGCGCGCGTCGTGGGCCGTGGCGACGCTCGTCTTCGTCAGCAGCGGCTTCATGATCTCGTGGACCAACTGGCCCCAGACGCGGGTGGCGGCGTTCATCCCGCTCCTCTTCTGGGCGCTCGACCGCGCGGCGGTGCGCTGCCGCTGGACCGACGCCGTCCCCGTCGGCCTCGTCACGGCCTGCATGCTCCTCGGCGGCTTCCCCGCCGTCACCGCGTACGCGCTGTACCTCGGTGCGGCCTACGTCATCGTTCGCGCGGCGCTGTGCCACCGCTCGGTCCGGCAGCTCGTCCTCGCGGGGCTCTGGAGCCTCTGCGGGGTCGTCCTCGGCTTCGTGCTCGCGGCGTGGCAGCTCGTCCCGTTCGCGGTCAACGCGACCTCCGTCATCGACTTCGACGTACGCGAGCAGACGTCGCAGATGCATCTTCCCTGGGCCGCGCTCGCGACGACCGTGGCTCCCGACATCTTCGGCGCTGCCGGTTCGCCCGACCAGTGGGGAGGCGCCAACGCGGTGGAGCGCCTGTCCTACCTCGGTGCGGCGACCGTCGTCCTCGTGGCCGCGGCACTCGCGGTGCGGCCCACCCGGGCGAGCCGCACCGGGGCGCTGACCTTCACGGCCGTCGCGGCCCTCGTCTGCGTCGTCCTCATCTTCGTCGGTGGGGTCGTTCTCGGCGCCGCACAGCTCCTTCCGGTGTTCTCGAACAACCCGATCGGGCGGCTGAGGGTGATCCTCGGGTTCTGCGTGGCGGTCCTCGCCGCGTTCGGCCTCGCGGCGGTGCTCAGCCCTCGAGGCGCACGCGCAGACGTCGAGCACGTCGTCCGCGAGCCTCGTCAGCGGTGGGTCGCGGCGCTGCGTGTCGTGTCCGCGGCCGTGGTCGGGGCAGCGGTGCTCGCGGCGCTGGCGACGGTCGTGTCCATGGCGCCGGACAGGGTGCTCGCGGGAGCCCTGGCGCGGCAGGCAGGCTGGATCGCTCTCTCGGCAGCCCTGCTGGTTCTCCTCGCATGGGTGTTCGCGCGGCGGTGGGTCTCGGCGGTGGCCGCCGTGCTCCTGGCCGTGCTCGTCGTCGTTCCCGCGATCACGCTCGCGCGGAGCTGGTGGCCGCAGGTGGACAAGGACCTCTTCTACCCCACGACGGCGACGCACGCGTTCCTCGAGGAGAACCTGGGTGACGACCGCTTCGCGACCGTCGGCCAGACGATGCTCCCGGGGACGAACTCGGCCTACCGGCTCCGCTCGCTCGGCGGTCACTCGTTCCTGACCGCCGAGTGGAAGGACGTGCTGCTCGCCGTGGATCCCGACGCGCTGCTGACCGCCACGTACTCCGTGCTCACACCTCAGCACCTGGACTCGTCGATGACGGACCCGATCCTGGACCGGCTCGCGGTGCGCTACGTCGTGGCCGACCCCGCGTCGGACGTCCTCGGGGAGCTCGAGGAGGGCCCCGAGCCGACCTCGACTGCCGAGGCCACAGGGTCGGGACTCGTCTCCGACGTCCACACCGGGCCGTTGCGCGGCGTGCGCGTGAGCTTCCCCGCCGGGATCGCGGCAGGGGAGGAGGGCGCTCACATCACCGCAGAGCTGCTCGACGAGGCCGGCGGGACGATCACGAGCACCTCGACCTGGGTTCCCGGGCACGGCGGCGACCGCTGGATCGCGCTCGCGGGAGACGAGCTGGCCGACTCGGACGCCTGGAGGGTGCGTCTGAGCGTCCAGGGACCGGGCGTCGCGGCCCCTGCGGCGACGCTGGGCGGCGTGCTCGCCGTCGACGTCGTCCGCCCCGCGGACGACGGCGTCGTCGTCGCGCACACCGGCGACGCCACGGTCTACGAGCGCACCACCGCGGCTCCCCGGGTGCGCTGGGCGAGCTCCGAGGTGGTGGAGGAGGACCTCGAGGCGCGGCTCGACCTGCTCGCGGACCCGGGCCTGAGCACGTCCACCGTCGTCCTCGAGGACGCACAGGACGCGCGGTCGCTGCCCGGCTCGTCGAGCGCGTCGCTGGAGGAGCTCTCCTCCGACGACGACGAGGTCGTCGTCTCCGTCGACGCCGACGGCGAGGGATGGGTCGTCGTCGCGGACTCGTTCCGCAGGGCAGGGTGGACCGCGACCCTCGACGGGGACGAGGTCCCGTTGATCGAGGCGGAGCACGTCGGGGGTGCCGTCTTCGTCGAGCCCGGCGAGCACGTGGTCGAGCTGACGTACTCGACCCCCGGGCTGCGCACGGGGACCGCGGTGAGCGTCGTGGCCGCCGGTCTGCTCGTCGCGCTCGGCGCCGCGACCGGGTTGCGGGCGTGGCGATCCGGCCGTCGGGCCCCCGAGCGCGCGGTAGACGTCAGGACATGACGGCCGCAGCGAGCGCGCAGGCTCTCACGAGCGTGCGTCCGCGTGCCGTGGCGCGGTTCGTGGGAAGCCCCTGGTTCCTGGGCGCGGTGCTCCTGGCCTTCGCCGCCCAGTCCGTCTGGGTGGCGTTCCTCACGTCCTACTCCGTGTACGACGAGCAGTACCACATCGCGGCGATCGCCATCTTCGCCGAGGGGTGGTCACCGTTCGTCGACGACCAGCCCTCCCGGACGATCGTCGGTGACGTCGAGAGGTACCCGTCCTTCCTCTACCACTACCTCATGAGCTTTCCCTGGCGCTGGACGCGCGCGCTGGCGCCGGAGTGGTCGGTGACGGTCCTGCGCGTGCTCTCCGCGCTGATGGTGACGGCGGGGCTGGCGGTCTGGCGGTCCGTCCTGCGGCAGCTGGGTGCAGGACCGGCGGTCGCCAACGCCGCGGTCCTCGCGGTGTCGCTGGTCCCGCTGCTCGTGTTCCTCGCGGGCACCGTCAACTACGACAACCTCCTCTTCCTGCTCACCGCCGCGTTCGTGCTCGCCGCCGTGCGCCTGTACCGCAGCGACTCCGTCGACGTGCTGCTGTGGCTGCAGCTGGTGTCGTTCGCGAGCCTTGCGGCCATCACGAAGTACACCTTCCTCCCGTTCGGAGCGGTCCTCCTGATCTTCGTCGTCGTCCGTCAGGTCGCGACGATCCGCTCGCGCGGTCTCGGCGACAGCCTGTCCGGCTGGCGTGCGACGACACCGGTCCGTCGGGTGCTCCGCTGGCTCTGGGTGACGCTCGCGGCCGTCGCGCTGACCCTGTTCCTCCACCGCTACGTCGGCAACGTCCTCTCCTTCGGGACGCCGTTCCCGGACTGCGCCGACGTCCAGCCGGAGAGCACGTGCCTGCAGTGGGGCCCGTGGGCACGGAACCGGGCGCTCGATGCCGGGCACGTCGACACCCCGTTCGGCGCCCGGGTGGGGGTCGGCTATCTCTTCGACCAGTGGCTGCCGCACATGCAGTGGCAGGCCACCGCGATCGGTGTCGTCGACGGCGAGGGCCAGCGGAGGTGGTCCAACGGCCCGCACGTCGCGGGCGTCGTGCTCGCCTGGGCGGTGCCCATGGTCGCCGCGGTGCTGGCGCTGAGCATCCCGACGCTGCGCCGGCTCCGAGGCGCCCTGCCCGCGTTGGCGTCGTGCGGTGTGTACGTCGCGGTCCTGTTCACCCAGAACCTCGTCGACTACCTGCGGCTCGGCCAGACGGTCGGGGTCCAGGCACGATACCTCCTGCCCGTCCTGCCGATCGTCGTCGGGCTGGCGTTCGTGGGCTCGTCGCGACTGCTCGGGACGGCCTATCGCTGGAAGGTCTTCCTCTTCTGCGGGCTCCTCGTCGTCTCGACGCAGGGCGGCGGCCTGATGCAGTTCCTCCACCAGACGGACCAGGGGTGGTGGGCCGCGCGCCCACCGCTGATCGCGGTCCAGGAGCGCCTGTCGGCGCTGAGCCAGCGGTTGGTGCTGCCGGACGACCTGGTCCGGGACGCCCGCGTCGACCCGTAGTCGGACGACGCCCGGCGGGTGACGCCGCCGGCCGCAGGCGGGGCGCCTCCGCGACGGCGTCGGTCACGCTCTAGGATGAGTCGGCCCTCTCAGGCGTCGGCACCGCGACGACGTCCTCGAACGAGTTGCTAGGAGACCGCATGACCTCGTCCTCACCCACGATCACCGTCCCGGACGGCGGTGCTCAACCCGGTGTCGTCTCGGTGATCCTCGTCAACTACAAGGGCGCTGACGACACGATCACCTGCCTCGAGCATCTCGGCCGGATCGACTGGCCGAGCGAGCGGCTCGAGCTGATCGTGGTGGACAACG
>CAZFUQ010000299.1:0-4832 GCA_964521905.1 uncultured Cellulosimicrobium sp. | reverse complement strand
TCATGCCTCACACCATAGTGTGTGGCATGACCGATCCCGAGATCTCCGCCGGGCACAGCCAGGAGGTGCGCCGCGGCTCCGTCGTCGTCGCGAGCCTCCTGCTGCTGCGCACGCCCGGCTACGGCTACGGGCTCCTCGAGGCGCTCGCCGCGGCGGGCGTCCCCGTCGACGCCAACACGCTCTACCCGCTCCTGCGCCGGCTCGAGAAGCAGGACCTCCTCGTGAGCGAGTGGAACACCGACGAGGCGCGGCCGCGCAAGTTCTACCGGACCTCCCCCGCGGGCGAGGAGCTCGCCCGCACCCTGCTCGACGAGTGGCTCGCGATCGCGCGGAGCCTGCAGACCATCGACTCCCCGGAAGGCACGTCATGACGCTCACCGACCGCTACGTCGCTGCGACCCTCCGCAGCGTCCCCGCGTCCCAGCACGCCGACATCGAGCAGGAGCTCCGCGCCTCCGTCGCCGACGCGATCGAGGCCCGGGTGGAGGCCGGCGTCGACCCCGCCGAGGCCGAGACCGCCGTGCTCGACGACCTCGGCGACCCCGGCCGCCTCGCCGCCGGCCTGGTCGACCGCCCGCTCTACCTCATCGGCCCGGAGCTCTTCCTCGTCTGGTGGCGGCTGCTCAAGGCGCTGCTGTGGGTCGCGCTGATCCCCGGGGCCATCGTCCTCACGGTCGACCTCGTCGACGGGGAGGCCGTCGGTACCGCGATCGCGTCCGGCCTGGGGACGGCGATCTCGGTCGCGATCGGCATCGCGTTCTGGACGACCCTCGTCTTCGCCGTCCTCGAGCGCACCGGCGCGAGGTCCGCGGAGCTCACCGGGCCGTGGACCGTCGACCGCCTCCCGGCCGAGCGCGCGCCGCGCGCGGTCTCGCTCGGCGACACGATCGTGTCGGTCGGCCTGCTCGTCCTCGCCGCGGCCGCTCTCCTGCTCCAGCAGTCGATCGCGTGGTTCCGCGCTCCCGACGGCGCGACGATCCCCGTGCTGCACCCCGACCTGTGGCCCGCGTGGATCGCCGTGCTCGTCGTGATCATCGCGGTGGAGATCGTCCTCACGATCGTCACCTACGCCCGGGGCCGGTGGACCGTCGGTCTCGCGGTCGTCAACACGGTCACCGGCGCGCTGTTCGCGGGCGCCGTGGTGTGGCTCGCGAGCGCCGACCGCCTCGTCAACCCGGCGTTCCTCGAGGCTTCCGGCGGCGACTCCCTGTCGTGGCTCTCGAACGCCATCATCGCGGTCACCGTGGTCATCGCCGTCTGGGACGTCGTGGACGTGTGGATCAAGGCCCTGCGCGGTCGCCGCGCCTGAGGCTGTCCGCGTGACCCGCTCCCGCCTCGACCGCGTCGTCCTTGACGCGGCCGAGGCGGCGGTCGTCCCCGAGGACCTGACGACGACCCGTTCGCCGCGCCGTCGCACGCGGTCGGTGCCATGATCCGGCCATGAGCGCAACGGCCCCGGAGGCCGGCCCGCACGGCTCCGGCTCCCCCACGACGTCCGGCCCCGAGTCCGCCGACACCCCGGCCTGGTACGCCCAGGAGGGCGCCGCCGTCGTCGCGGCCCTCGGGTCGGACGCGACCGACGGCCTCACCGCCGCCGAGGCGCGTGCGCGCCTCGAGCGCGACGGTCCCAACGAGATCGTCGCCGAGCCGCCGCCGTCACGCTGGCGCATCCTGCTCGGCCAGCTCGCCGACCCGATGAACCTCATGCTCGTCGCGGTCGCCGTCGTGAGCGTCGTCATCGGGGAGATCCCCGTGGGCGTGATCGTGGCGCTGCTCGTCGTGCTGAACGTCGTCCTCGGCACGCGTCAGGAGGTCCAGGCCCGCGCGACCGTCGACGCGCTCGCACGGACGCAGACGCCGCAGGCGCGCGTCGTGCGCGACGGCTCGGTCGCGAGCGTGCCTGCGGTCGACCTCGTGCCGGGCGACCTCGTGCAGCTCGAGGCGGGCGACATCGTGCCCGCCGACGGCCGCATCCTGCGGTCCGCGACGCTCGAGACGCAGGAGGCCGCGCTCACCGGCGAGAGCGCACCGATCGGCAAGTCCGCGCCCGCGCTGGGCTCCGTCGACGTCGCGCTCGGCGACCGCGTGAACATGGCGTTCCAGAACACGTCCGTGACGCGCGGGACGGCGACGGTCGTCGTGACCGAGACCGGCATGAGCACGCAGATGGGCCGCATCGCGACGATGCTCTCGACCGTGAAGACCGCGCGGTCCCCGCTGCAGCGCGAGCTCGACTCGCTGACGAAGGTGCTCGGGATCGTGGCGTGGGGCGCGGTCGCGATCATCGTGATCATCGGGCTGCTGCGCGGGCAGAGCCTCACGGCCCTGCTGCTGCTCGGCATCTCCATGGCGATCTCCGCGATTCCCACGAGCCTGCCGACGTTCGTGCAGGGCATGCTCGCGTACGGGGCCAAGCAGCTCGCGGCCGCGAAGGCCGTGGTCAAGAACCTCACGGACGTCGAGACGCTCGGCGCGACGAGCGCGATCAACTCGGACAAGACCGGCACGCTCACGATGAACCAGATGACCGTGCGGTCGCTGTACTTCCGCGGCGAGTGGTACACGGTCGCCGGCGAGGGCTACGCCAAGCAGGGCACGATCCGGCACGCGGCCGGGAGCCCCGCGCCCGACTTCACCTACCTGGCCTACGGGCTGTGCCTCGACAGCGACGCGACGGTGTCGGACGCGGGGGACGTCGTCGGCGACCCGACCGAGGCCGCGCTCGTCGTGCTCGCCGCGAAGATGGGCGTCGACGCCGAGGAGACGCGCCGCGCGTACCCGCGCGTCGCGGAGGTCCCGTTCGACTCCGAGTACAAGTTCATGGCGACGTTCCACCACGTGCCCGTGGAGGGCGAGACCCGCCTGGCCGGGATCGTCAAGGGCGGGCCCGACGTCGTCCTCGCCCGCTGCTCGGGGGTGCTGCAGCCCGACCGGACCGTCGCCCCGATCGACGAGGCGCGCGAGTCCGTGCTCGCCGCGAACCGCGAGCTGTCGGAAAAGGGCCTGCGCGTGCTCGCCTTCGCGGTGCGGCGGCTCGACGTCCCCGAGGCCGAGGTCCAGGCCGACCCGATGTCGTTCGTGACCGACCTCGTGTTCGTCGGGCTCGTCGGCATCATCGACCCGCTGCGGCCCTCCTCCGTCGAGGCGGTACGCGTCGCGCACGGCGCCGGGATCGACGTCCGCATGATCACGGGCGACCACGCGATCACGGCCGCGGCGATCGGCAAGGAGCTCGGGCTCGGGCCGGGCGCGGCCTCGGGCGCCGACATCCAGGCCATGACCGACGACGAGCTCCTCGCCGCGCTGCCGAACCTCCACGTCTTCGGGCGCGTCACCCCGCAGGACAAGCTCCGCCTCGCGCGGCTCATGCAGCAGGAGGGGCTCGTCGTCGCCATGACGGGCGACGCCGTGAACGACGCCGCCGCGCTCAAGCAGGCGGACATCGGCGTCGCGATGGGTTCCGGGAGCGAGGTGACCAAGCAGGCCGGGAAGATGATCCTCACCGACGACAACTTCGGCACGCTCGTCACCGCGATCCGGCTCGGCCGCAGCATCTACGAGAAGATCGTGTCCTACGTGCGGTACCAGATGGCGGGGCTCTTCGGGCTCGTGCTGCTGTTCCTCACCGCGAGCATCTTCGACATCAACGACGGCGTGCCCCTGTCGCCGCTCATGGTGCTCTTCCTCAACTTCTTCGTCACCCTGTTCCCGGTGATCGTCATCATGCTCGACCCGCCCAGCGAGGCCCTCATGAGCCGCCCGCCGCGCGACCCGAAGGTCACGATCACGAACCCTCGCGCCGTGAGCCGCTGGCTCCTCTACGGGGGTGTGCTGTTCGCCGTGACGCTCGCGACGCTCCTGCTCGCCCCGGGTGAGATGCGCTCAGACGGGCCGTCCGTGCCGGTGACGATGGCGTTCGTCGTCATGGCGCTCGGGTCGGTCCTCGGCGGGCTGGCGATGCGCCGCGACCCGGAGTCCGGGCTCGGCGCCCCCGTGCTCAAGGCGCTCCTGATCTTCACCGTGCCCGTCGTCCTGACGATCCTCATGGTCGAGTCGCGCATCCTCCAGGAGCTCCTCGACACGACGAGCCTCACGTCCGGGCAGTGGCTCGCGTGCCTCGTCGTGTCGCTCGTCGTGCCGCTCGTCGTCGAGGCGGACAAGTGGCTGCGCCGGGTGACGACGCGTCGCCGCGCCGGTCGGCGGGCGCGCCGGGTCGACGTGCGCGACGTCGTCGCCCCGGTGCGGGCGCGATAGGTCGCCGCCGGGCCCGGGGTGCGGGTGCCGGTCTGGACGGCGGGTCGGGACCTCACCCGGCCCGTTCGTCCGAGGTGTCGTGGGCGCGGGCTACGATCGGCCGCAGCCGACCGCTGACCCACTCCGACTGGAGGCACCCCGTGGCACGCTCCGACGGCACCGACGACGACGCTCCCCGGAGCCCTCGCGGGCCGCGCGCGGCCGACGCGCTCACGTGCTCGTTCTGCGGCAAGTCGCAGCGGCAGGTCAAGCGGCTCATCGCCGGACCCGCCGGCGTGTTCATCTGCGACGAGTGCGTCGCCCTGTGCCTCGAGATGGTCGAGGAGGACCGCGAGGCGGAGGCGTCCGCGCAGGACATCGTCACGGGGAGCGACCCGCTCCCGACGCCGCACGAGATCTTCGCGCACCTCAGCCGCTACGTCGTGGGGCAGGACGGCGCCAAGCGCGCCCTGGCCGTCGCGGTGCACAACCACTACAAGCGCGTCCGCGCCGCCGCGGCCGCCGAGACCGACGGCGAGGCGCTCGGCGCCGACGACCCGGACTACGTGGAGCTGGCGAAGTCGAACATCTTGTTGATC
>CAZFUQ010000298.1:0-4836 GCA_964521905.1 uncultured Cellulosimicrobium sp. | reverse complement strand
CGTTGTCCACCACGATCAGCTCGAGCCGCTCGCTCGGCCAGTCGATCCGGCCGAGGTGCTCGAGGCAGGTGATCGTGTCGTCAGCACCCTTGTAGTTGACGAGGATCACGGAGACCAGACCAGGCTGCACACCCCCGCTCGGCGCGGTGATCGCGGGCGCGGACGAGGTCATGGGGCCTCCAGGAGTGATAGAGCGCGCCAGCCGTACGGCGCGATTCGGGCGCACTCATCCTAGATGGTGTACCGCCTGAACCGGCCCCCGGGCCCTCGTCAGCCCGTCCCCTTCGGGTCTGTGCGAGCGTCTCGGACCAGGTCATCCGGGAGGACGAGACGCTCGGTGACACGTCCGAGCTGCTCCTGGACGGCGACGAGGGCTGGTCGATCGCTCCACCACGCGGGCGTCGTCTGGTGGAGGAACTGCACGATCCCGCCTCCCTGGGTGCTCGCCACGACGAACGCGCACAGCAGGACGAGCTTCCACCCCCGGGCGTCCGCGAGGAGCCGGGACACCCCGATCAGAGCGATGCCCAGCACGACCGGCAGGACCAGGAACACATACCTCGAGTGCACACCCACGGCCTGCCCCAACCGCAGGTAGTCGAGAAGATTCTGGCCGAACAGGACGGCGAGGTAGAAGCCGAACACGACGAGCAGCGGTAGGGCGCCACGCACCCTCCGCAGGGCAGGGACGCTCAGGAGCAGGACGACGACGACCGCCGGCAGGCCCCAGGCGATGAGCGAACCGAAGGCGTGCGGGCCGTTGTCGAGCAGGATCGCCCGCCCGTCGCCGATGACGCCGATCGCGTTCCCCTGCCAGAGCATCTGCGGCAGCCACGTTCCCGAGAAGAACGCGAGCGCCGAGCCGAGCGAGAGCGCCACGTCGGGGCTGGCCTCGTCCCATCGATAGTTGCGTCCCCAGGGGCCCCACCGAAGGCAGGTCTCGACGGTCTGGACGTCGGCACAGTCGGGCAGCGGTGTCCCGAACCGGACCAGGTTCCCGACATAGCGCTCGAGGACGAGCCCCACCGCCACGACCAGCAGCACCAGCGCAGCCCAGCGCCGTACGCGGGTGATCGGCATGCCATCGCGCCAGCGGCTCCAGCTCCCTCGCAGTCCTCCCGCCCGCACGATGCCGACCTGCCGCACGACCACGCACAGCAGGAGAGCGCCGCCGATCGGCAGGAACGCGTACTTCGTCACCGCGGCGAGGCTGCCGAAGGTGATGAGCTGCACCCACAACGAAAGGTCCACCTCGTCCCGCCGGTAGAGCCGGACCGACGCCAGGACGAAGGCCGCGGTGAGGAGGAACAGGAGGTTGTCGTAGTTCACCGTCGCGGACACGAAGACCAGGAGCGGGCTGCACGCCACCACGAGCACGGTGACATTGGCGATCGCCGCGCTTCCTCCCAGCTCGCGGACGACCTCCCGCCAGACGAAGAGTCCCCAGGTGACCAGGAGGACGGTCAGGATCCGCAGGAGGACGACGCCCGACTCGCCCGTCAACGCCTCCGACCAGCGCATGGGGAAGCTCATCAGGTAGTGGTAGAGGAACGACGGGTACCTCTCGACGTCCCCGACGGCTACGCCGTCCGGCTGCTGCTGGATGACGGGCAGCCACTGGTCCGTGAAGAGTCTGATGACCGCGAGGTGGTACTCCTCGTCGTACACCGACGTCCTGGCCACCATCGCGACCCAGCTCGACTGGACGGCGAAGGCGACGAGGACGACCGCCAGGAAGCCACGGCTCCCCAGCAGCGCCACGGTGCGAGACCAGCGTCCACCCCAGGCCCCCGTGGAGTCCCTGCCGGAGCTCACCTCGGCGATCGTCTTGCTGCTCATGTCTCGACCGTCCCGGTCCGGGGCCTCCGCGCCCGGACGAGCAGCGCGGCCCCGAGCACCAGGAGGGCCGCGACCGTACCGAGGCTGACCCAGATCCCGGTCCGCAGGCCCGGGGTCGAGAAGGAGAGCTCGACGACGTGCGTGCCCTCCTCGACGTAGACCGCGCCGCCCACATGCTCGGCAGCGATCAGGTCGGCGTGCTCCCCGTCCACCGTGGCCGTCCACCCGGCCCGGCGCAACGAGTCCTCCACCACGACCCAGCCGGCGCCGTCTGCCTCCACCGACACCACGACGTGGTCGTCGTCCGGGGAGATGTCCTCGAGCGAGGCCGTGGAGGTCCCCGGCAGCCCGTACGCGTCCCCGGTGTCCTCGAGCACCACGGTCTCCGCGCCGAGCGACGGGTCGGCCAGCAGCCGGACCCGGGCCTCGATGTCCTCCTCGACGACCTCGCTGTTCGCCCACCGGATGCGCGGGAGGGCGTTCGCGCGCTCGTACACCGTCGCGCTCCCGGTGTCGGCGACCACGACGTCGTCGGAGTCCGGACGGATCACGTCGAGCGCGAGCGCTCCACCGACGGTCGCGGCCTCCGCGTCGGCACCGTCGCCGGTGACCGTGAGCCGCACCCTCCAGGTCGTGTCCGGGCTCAGCCGGTCACCCTGGATCGCGATCATCCGCTTCCCGCTGTGACCCGGGACCCAGGTCGACGTCTCGGTGATCACCGCGCCGGACTCGTCGAGGAGCTCCGCCACGATCCGCGCCCCGTCCGCTCCCGCGACGATCCCCGTGGGGAAGTCGACCCGCACGCCTCGCACCGGCCCCGAGTACTGGGCGGAGAGGAGTCCGTCGCCGTCGGCCGCAGCAGACCCGTCCGCCTCGGGGCCGGGCTCGACCGTGCCCAGGACGTCGGAGGCAGGATCGGCGACCACGTACGAGACGGCGAGACGATCCATCAGGGGGCTCCGGACGGAGGAGGCGAGGTTCTGCGGCGACAGCACCGAGTAGGTCGGCGTGAGGAGCGAGTCCGGATCGATCTCGAGGAGCACCTCACGCCATTCCTCCGTCATGAAGACGTGACCGCCCAGCGAGCGTTGACGGTAGGCGCTGCTCGTCCCGGGCAACATCACCTGCCCGACGGTCGCGTACCGGTCGCCGTCGAGGTTCTCGTCGAGGAACTCGTGCGTCTCGGTTGCCGGGTAGAAGAGATCGTAGTCGACCTGCGGCCACCACGACCGGACCAGTGACGCCGCGGGCGCCGCGACGAGCACCACGGCGACGACGGCGGCGACCGCACCCACCCGACGTCGTGCGACCACCCACGACACCAGGACGACCACCAGGCAGGCCAGGCCGATCAACGCTGCCTGACGCACCTGGGCGCCCGCGAGCACCCGATCGGGCGCTGCCAGCACCGCCGAGCGGACAACGGCCACGACGACGACGCCGATGATCGCCGCCGCGACGACGCGGACCAGGAGCACCACTCGCACGCGGGGCTCGCGCCGGACGTCGTGCAGATCCTGCCGGGCACCTCGTGGCGCCAGGACGGCGGCAATCCCGTACGCCACGAGGATCGCGACGAAGAAGCCGACCAGGACGCGGACCCGACCGATGGGGTTGTTCGAGAACACGGGGAGCATCTGGACGATGCCGAGCGCGACCCCGCCCACGTAGACGAGCACGACGCCGACGACGGTCGAGGCAGCCGCGAAGGCGAGCGCCCCGGTTCGGTTGCTCCGTGCCGGACGGATCGCCAGCGCCGCGGCGACGAGGACGACCGCCGCGACACCCACATAGGAGAGACGTTCCACCGGGTGAGCCCCGCCCCACTGCGTCACCGAACCGGCCGCGCCGAAGATGTCGGGCACGACGGCCGTGGCCAGGCTCTCCCACGGCAGGTGGAGGTCGGGGGTCTGCTCGCGGACGTCGAAGTTGATGACGGACGTCGCGTTCAGTGCGAACGGCACCAGTTGCCACGCCGCGAGCAGGAACCCGAGGACCACCCCGGCCAGGCTCCACGCCGCGGCACGCACGACCGCGAGCACGGCACGGTGGTGCACCGCGGCGCGGACCACGAGGTAGGCGGCGCCCGCATAGAGCGCGTAGGCGGTGACCGCGGGGAACCCGCCCAGGAGCATCGAGGCGACGACGAGCCCTATCGGGATCGCATCGGTCCACCGCGCTCGGACCGCGGCGCGGTCCAGCGCCCAGAAGAGCAACGGGAGAAGCGCCGCGACACGGGTCTGCGGCCAGTTGGTCCACGCGACCATGAAGCCCGAGCTGACGAAGACCAGGGTGGCGGCGGCCCAAGCGACACCGGGGAGGCGCAACCGTCGCAGGAAGAGCGAGAATCCGACGCCGACGGCCACGATCTCCAGGAGCTTGACCGCGCCGGGCGCGTACTCGTGCGGCAGGATCCACCAGGGGAGGGACAGCGGCGAGTAGACACCCGCGTTCGGCATGCCGCCGAGCTCCGCACCACCATGCTGGTACGGGTTCCACTCGGCGAGGTTGCCCTGGCGGGCGGCGTCGACGATAAGCATCGACTGCGGCACGACGGAATCGACCGTGTCGCCGAGGAAGGGCACCTGGACGCTGGCGGTCTCGGTGGCCGACTTCCACGGGGCGACGGTGGTCAGGAGGTCGACTCCGAGGAACGTCGTCGTCCCGGCGAGAGAAGAACCCACGGTCAGTACGGTGAACACCAGCACGACGAGCCACGCGAGCCCTGCCGCGACCTGACCTGCGTCCGGCACGCTCAAGCGCAACCCTCGCACGCGCTACTCCTGTCCTGTCCTCGGTAACAGCCCGGCCCCACGGCGCGGCCGTTCGCGGCGGCTCGCCGCCCGCCCACCCTAGTGGAGGGCGGGCGGACGGCCGCCCCCGGGCCGTCGACGACGGCGACCGGCGGGCCGGCGACCGGCACGGAGAGGTGCGGACGATTAGGTAGAGTTCCCCTCGCCGACCGGGCGACGTCCCAGGCAGACTGGAGAGCGAGAG
>CAZFUQ010000297.1:0-4836 GCA_964521905.1 uncultured Cellulosimicrobium sp. | reverse complement strand
GCCACGAGAGTGAGCGCGAGGAGCGCGACGCCGCCCAGCGCGACCGCGACGGCGAGGCCCGGCCCGTGGGCGACGAGCATCGCGAGGACTCCGAGCGCCTGGACGCCTGCCTGGATCACGAGCAGGCGACGCGCGTCGGGCACGACGGCCGCGAGCTCGACCCGCGCACGGAGCGGGACGTGCGCGGCCCACCAGGACGCGCGGACCGTGAGGTGCGCGAGGGCGACGAGCGCGAGGGCGGCGGGGACGAACGGCCCGTCGGTGCCGAGCAGGAGCAGGCCGACGACCCCGACGAGCAGGTACGGGCCGGGTGGCGCGGGGAACGCGGCGACGACGGCACCGGCGACGAGCGCGAGGCACCAGGTGAGAACCGGCGGCGCGCCGGCGAGGCCGAGGGCCAGCGCGGCGAGACCCGTGACCGCGGCGAGGAGGAGCGCGCGCACGCTCCAGCCCGGGGCGGAGGGCCCCGCGTCGATCTCCACGGCGACGGGCGGCGCCCCGACGACGGTCTCGCGGCGCAGCGCGACGCCCCTCATCGTCGTGCTCCCGTCGCGTGGTGGCGTTCGTGGCTCAGGGTGGCGATCTCGAGGGCCGTGCTCGGGTCTCGGTCGAGGCCGTCGTCGGGCCCCGTCCGCACCCAGCGGACCACGTCGATGCCCTCGGACCGCAGGGCGAGCACGCGGTCGTCGCGCTCCATCCTGGTGATGCGCCAGGCGAGGTGGACGCGCGGCTCCGCGACGCTCGCGTCGACGCCGGGGAGGGTGTCGACGACCACGACACGGTGCCCGCTCTCGTGCCAGAGCGACGCGAGGCGCGGCGCCTCGTCGTCGAGCAGCGTGGAGAACAGGTAGACGGCGGAGCCGGCGGGGACCTGGGGCGGACGGTGCCGGCTGGCCGGCGCTCCGACCGGGCGCGCGAGCGCGAGGCCGTGCACCACGCGGCGCAGGTGGCGTCGTCCACCACCCGGCGGGATCGGTCGGCGCTGGCGCCCGAGGTCCTCGAGCGCGACCCGGTCGCCCGCGTCGACGACGGCCGCCGCGACCGACGCGGCGGCGTGCCGCGCGAGGTCGAGCGAGGTCGCCTCGTCGGGGCGGAGCACGCCGGTGCCGCCCCAGGTGGTGAGGTCGGGCCCGACCTCGTCGCGCGAGTCCACGACGAGGACGACGGTGGCCTCGGCGGTCGCGTAGGTGCGACGCACGTAGAGGGTCTCGAGGGTCGGCGAGCGCCGGGCGGTGGTGCGCCAGTCGATGCGGCGGGTCCGGTCGCCGGGACGGAAGGGCGCGATGTCGCGCAGCTCGCTGCCGTCGCCGGGTCGCCGGGACGTGTGCGGGCCGGAGAGCCCGCGCAGGCGGGTGCTGAGGGGGACGCGACCGAGCGCCGTCGGGCGGGGCAGCACGAGGACGCGCGGGCCGTCGACGGCGCCCGGGCTCTGCTCCTCGACGCCCTCGGGACCGTACGCGGCGTGGTCGACGTGGAACGTCTCCTGAGCTCCGGTGCGCGCCGACGGGACGCGCACCGGGACGGTCCGCTCGCCCGCGTGCGTGGCGAGGAGCGCCTCGGCGGGCGCGGCACCGACGGGTCCGGCGACACGCACGTGGACGAGCGGTGCGTCGGGCGGAGCGTCCAGGCGAAGGTGGGCCGAGAGGGTGCCGGGCGGGGCGTCGTCGTGCAGGGTGAGGCGGGCCTCGACGAGGCGCTCGGGGCGGTGGGCCCGCCCCCAGGCGACGGAGGCGAGCACGGGCAGGCCGAGGAGTGCGACGTCGGCCCGCCCGGTGACGAGACCGGTCCCCAGGAGCACGATCCCGAGGGCGACGCCGGCCGTGTGGCTCGTGGTGGTGCGCCACACGGGCGTGCCGGTGGTGGTCATCGGGCGGCGGCGACCGTCGCCGGTCCGGGCACCGTCGTGAGGAGCGAGCGGACCAGGGTCTCGGGTCGCAGCTCGTTGGCCCAGGCGGACGGGGTGAGGGTGAGGCGGTGGGCGAGGACGGGGACCGCGACGCGCTTGACGTCCTCGGGGACGACGAAGTCGCGGCCCTCGAGGACCGCGACGGCGCGGGCGAGGAGCGCGAGGTTCTGCGAGCCGCGCGGGGAGGCCCCGACCTCGAGCGCGGGGTGCTCGCGGGTCGCGGCGGCGAGGTCGACGCAGTAGCCGAGCACGTCGGGGTCGACGTCGACGGCCTCGACGCCGGCCTGCATGGTGAGGACGGTCGCGGCGTCGACGACCTGCGCGACGGTGGGCTCCTCGTGGCGGCGGTCGATGCGGCGGCGCAGCACCTCGCGCTCGTGGTCGCGTTCCGGGTACCCGACGGCGAGGCGGACCATGAACCGGTCGAGCTGCGCCTCGGGGAGCGGGTAGGTGCCCTCGTACTCGACGGGGTTGGACGTCGCCATGACGTGGAACGGGCGCGGCAGGCGGTAGGTGGCGCCCTCGACGGTGACCTGGCGCTCGGCCATGGACTCCAGGAGCGCGGACTGCGTCTTGGGGGCCGTGCGGTTGATCTCGTCGGCGAGGAACAGCCCGGTGAAGACGGGGCCGGGGCGGAACACGAAGCTCGTGGTCGTGGGGTCGTAGACCATCGACCCGGTGATGTCCGCGGGCAGGAGGTCGGGCGTGCACTGCAGGCGCGCGAAGTCGAGACCGAGGGCGCGCGCGAGGCTGCGCGCGGCGAGGGTCTTGCCCAGGCCGGGCACGTCCTCGAAGAGCACGTGCCCGCCCGCGAGGACGGTCGCGAGCGCGAGCGTGAGGGGTTCGCGCATGCCGACGACCGCGGTCGCGACCTCGTCGAGGATCGCGCGGCCGTGCGCGGCGACGTCGGTCACCGGGAGCGCGGGGAGCGCCGCGACGTCCTCGGGTCGCCCGCGGTGGTGCGGGGTGCCGCCTGGGCCGTGCGGTCGGTGCGGTGCGTCGGTCACCGGGGGGTCCTCTCGTCGGTGCGGTGCGTCGTCGGTACGGGGAGGGTCGCGGGGCGCGGTGGGGCGAGTCGTTCGAGGACCGTGAGCCAGGCCTCCAGCTCGCGGGGCGTCGGGGGCCGGCGCTGCTCGACGAGGGCCTGCATGCCGCGTGCGGTGGACGGGCCGAGCAGGTGCTCCGCGGCGGGCTCGCCGAACCGGGTCCCGCGCTCGGCGAGCCGACGGGCCGCGAGCGCCCGGACGCGGTGGGCGGCGCGGGGGCTGACGCGTCCGTCGCGGCTGAGGATGGCCCAGCCGAGCTCGGTGACGTCGCGGCGGGCGCCGTCGCGGGAGCGGGCGGGGAGCGCGGGCCAGTGCGCGTCCTCGGCGGCGGGCAGGGCTGCCCAGAGGACGACGGTGCTCAGCAGCGCCCCGGCGAGCGCGAGGACGGGGGCGACCGGGGCGCCGAGAGCGGGCAGGGTGGTGGCGCCGAGGAGGACGAGGACGGTGGGCGCGACGGCGCGGCGTACCCGGTCGGGGAGCGCGCGCCAGCGGTCGCGGGGGGTCATGCGCCGGCTCCTGCGGTGTGCGTGGTGACGGGTTCGAGGTCGTGGGCGATGCGGTCGAGGGCGGTGCGTGCGGCGTGCACGGCGTCGTCGCCGAGCGGGGTGCGGGCGAACCGGGCCTGGTGGTAGAGGGTGCGCAGGGTGGCGACGGCGTCGGGGTCGGCGGGGGTGCGGTGGAGCACGGCGACGGTGAACTCGGTGGGGGTCTGTGCGGGGGCACGGGTGGTGCCGGCGTGTGCGGCGGCGTCCTCGAGGGCGACCCAGGCGGCGATGATCGCGTCGCGGGGCGGCAGGGTGGGGGCGAGCTCGCGGCGGGCGTCGGCGACGGCGTCGCGCAGGTCGGGGACGGGGTCGGGGAGCGTGGTGGTGCCGGGTCCGGTGGCGGGTGCGTCCTGGCGGGGGTTGCGGGGTCGGCGCCGGACGCGGGTGAGGACGCGCCACAGGGCCCAGGCGACGACGGCTGCGACGACGATCGCGGCGAGGGTGCCGATGAGCTGGTCGAGGTTCAGGTGCCAGGTGTCGGTGCGCAGGTCGGTGAGGTCGGGCACGTCCTGCTGCGGCGGTTCGGTGGCCGTGACGGCGGGCAGGGGTTCCGGCTGCGCGGGTGGGGCGGTCGCGGTGGGCTCGCGCCAGGTCCAAGGGGTGCTGGCGGCGGCGGCGAGCACGACGAGGGCCGCGAGCGCCGTGGTGGCGGCGTGGCGGGTGCGGGGGGTCATGCGGTGCGGGTCAGTCGGTGAGGTGCTGGGCGTGGAAGCCGGCGACGGCGGCGGCGACGAACGCGGCGGGGTCGGCGTCGAGGCCGCGCCCCATGGTGGACAGGCGGACGGGGGTGTCGTGGAGGGCGGCGAGGAGGTCGGGTCCTGCGGGGACGTCGACGAGGTGGTGGCGTCCGGTGGGGGCGGCGAGGGTCCGGGCTTGTTCGGCGACTCGGTGGGTGAGGGGGGTCCCCCATGCGGGGAGGGCTTCGACGTCGGGTGTGGGGACGGGGACGGGGACGTCGCTGGGGGCGAGCGCGACGCGGCCGTAGGCGGTGAGGGAGTGGTGGGAGACGCCGAGGTGGCGGTCGCGGGCGTCGGCGCCGGAGACGCGCAGGGAGGCGACGGGCCGTCCTCCGAGGGCCGCGACGGCGTTGAGGGTCTCGCCGGCGGCGACGCCGGAGTATCCCCAGCGGGTGCCGGTGCCGAGGTTGCCGGGTCCCTGGGCGACGACGACGAGGTCGGCGCCGGTGACGTGGTGGGCGGCGAGGAGCCCGGTGTGGACGGTGACGGCCTCGAGGTCGCCGCCGAAGGCCTGCCCGACGGTGAGGCAGGTGTCGATCCAGCCGGTCTCGCGCAGGGTGGCGACGGTGCGGGAGAACGCGGCGGGCAGCGCGCCGCCGTCG
>CAZFUQ010000296.1:0-4846 GCA_964521905.1 uncultured Cellulosimicrobium sp. | reverse complement strand
AGTTGTAGGCGGCGGTGATCGCGGCGAGCGCGAGGAAGCCCGGCTTGCGGAACAGGCGGAACACCTGGCCCAGCCGCAGGGGCGCCGGCTTCTCCGCGGGATCCTCGAGCCGGGTCACGGACACGAGCAGCGCGACGAGCATGAACACGCCGCACACGACGAACGGCACGCGCCACGAGATGCCGCCCAGCAGGCCGCCGATCAGCGGCCCGACGGCGAACCCGAGCCCGACGCACGTCTCGAAGAGCTCGACGACCCACTCGCGGTCGTTCGCGAGCGAGACGAGCAGAACCATCGCCGTCGCGAAGAACATCGCGTTGCCGAGCCCCCAGAGCCCGCGCAGCGCGGCGAGCTGCCCGATGCTCGTGCTCAGGGCCGCGAGCACGGCGGCGACGGCGACGAGGCTCACGCCCGTCGCGAGGATCTTCTTGTAGCCGAAGCGACCGGTCGCCATCACGGCCGGGATCATGCCCAGGGCCATGACGGCGATGTAGGCGGTGAAGAGGAGCTCGATCTGCCATGTCGAGGCACCGATCTCCTCGCCGATGACGGGCAGGATCGGGTCGACGACCGCGATGCCGGCGATGGCGAAGAACGCCGTGAGGGCGGTCGCGTAGATCGCGGTGCGGTGCGGTTCGTTGCGTGTGGAGGCCACTCGGGTTCGCACTTCCTGTGTCGTGGGGCGCCTGGCAGGGCCGGATATCTGTATCTAGCAGATAACTACCTGTAAGATACACCTATGACAGTTGCCGAGGGAAACGATCTTGCGGCCCAGGACGTGCTGGGCACGATCGAGCTCGAGGTCGCCCAGCTCCTGCGCCGGGCCGAACGCACGCGCGCCTCGGGTGCCCCTCGGACCGCACGCCGCGGCCGGGCGCTCGACCGTTCGGGCTACCTGCTGCTCCACACGCTCGGCACGCACGGGCCGCTCAACGTCAACACCGTCGCCGGGCTCCTGGGGCTCGACGCGTCGACGGTGACCCGGCAGGTGGTCGCGCTCGAACGTGCCGGGCAGGCGCGCCGCACACCCGACCCGCACGACGGACGCGGCGTCGTCGTCGAGCCCACGAGCGCCGGGCTCGAGGAGCTCGCCGCCCACCGTGCCGCACGCGCGGACCTCTACGCGGACGTCCTCGAGGACTGGTCACGGCTCGACCGCGCCCTTCTCGCCGAGCTCCTCGGACGGCTCAACGCCGACCTCGACGCCTTCCGGCGCCGGCGGGACGCCGTCTGACGTCGCCTCACACGGGCGCCAGCGCCCACCGCACGAGGCGCGTCGCGACCACACCGGAGGGGTGCGCCGCACGAGCCGGCAACCCGCGCACCCGCGGCAGACCCGCTCGCGCCCATCCGGGCAACGACTCTCGCGCCGCGAGGGCGAGGCCCGCGTAGACCGGGCGGGCGACGCGCGGCAGGGGCGGCTCCACCAGCAGGAACGTCGCCGCGTCGAGCGCGTCGGGCGTCAGCCCGAGGACCCCGCGGTACCCGACCACGGCGGCGTCGAGCGCCCGGCGCGTGCGTGGGACGTCCCGCGCTCCCAGCGCGAGCCCGACGACGGCCGCCTGCGCCACGTACTCGTCGCACCCCGCCGCGTCGAGCGGCCGGTGCCCGAACGCCTGGTGCGCCACGAGGAAGCTCTGGGTCTCCGCGACGTGGACCCATCGCAGGAGGTCGGGGTCGCCCGCCGCGTAGGGTCGGCCGTCGGGCGCCCTCCCCCGCACCCGGCGATGGACCGCACGGACGGCCTCGACCGCTCGCGCGGCGTCGTCGGAGGTCCCGAACGTCGTCGTCGCGATGAACGTGGAGGTGCGCCGGAGGCGGCCCCACGGGTCTCCCCGGTAGCCCGAGTGCGCCGCGACTCCGGCCATCGCCAGGGGGTGCAGGCTCTGCAGGAGCAGGGCTCGCAGCCCGCCCACGAACATCGCCGCGTCCCCGTGGACGCGCCGGATCGGCGATCCCACCGGGAACCACCGCGGCCCCGGCGTCTCGTGGATGCGCTCCCTCGTCGACGCGGCGTCAGGCCCGGCGACCCGGCTCAGGATCGCCTCCTGCGCCGCGGTGCGGACCTTCCTCACGACGGTGACCATGCCCTCGATGCTCGCACTCCTCCGGGGCGCCGCCAGGGGTGTCCCGCGACCACGACGAAGTCATTGCAAAGAATCCCTTGCAAATATCTCTTTGCACTCGTAGAGTCCTCTGCATGAGCACCGACGACACCCCGCCCGCACCCGCGGAGCGACGGCCGGAACTGGGCCCGGCGCAGCTCAAGGCGCTCGCGCACCCGCTGCGGATCCAGATCCTGGACCTGCTCTCGACCCACGGCTCGCTCACCGCGAGCGGCCTGGCGGCGCTCGTCGGCGAGTCGAGCGGCTCCACGAGCTATCACCTGCGCCAGCTCGCCCGGCACGGCTTCGTCCGCGAGGTCACCGGCAAGGGGACCGCGCGGGAGAGGTGGTGGGAGCGCCGGCCGGGCGGCTTCAGCGTGAGCGTCCACGACGACGACGCCGACACCGCCGCGACGCTCGCCGGCGAGATGATCAGCCGCCAGCTCGAGAACGCCCGCGCACACAAGATCCAGGCGTTCCTCGACCGGTCCTCGGAGCTGCCCGCGCGGTGGCTCGAGGGCGCGCGCCTCGCGACCGCGAGCAAGTGGCTCACGGCCGAGCAGATGCTCGAGGTCGCCGAGGCCTGGGAGGCCCTCGACGCGACCCTGAGCCGGTTCGACGGGCAGGAGAGCCTCCCCGGCGCCCGCCCCGTGCAGGTCCACTTCAACCTCTTCCCCACGATCGACGGCAAGGAGAACCCCTCATGAGCGCGTACTCCCCCACCCTGCCCCGCACCGCCGAGCTGCGCGGCACGGACCGCCTGCTCGTCCTCGCCGGCTCCGCCCTGGCCGACCTCGGTCGCCGGCGGGCGGACGCCCGGGCGCGGACGCTCGCCGCACGACGCACCGTCGGAACCACCCCGGCCGAGCGCGCCGCGAACGGCTCGAACGACACGCTGGAAGCCGCGTCGGAGCGCCTGCGCGATCGTGCCGCGATGTCGCGAGTGTCCTTCCTGCCCTGAAAAGTCCCACGATTCCACCCTCGCCGGGGAGTTCTCCCCATGCCAGGGGCTCGACCTGCTCGGTTACCCTCGACTGGGCGTTCCGTGGGCGTGAACGCACATCTCCCTCTCCTCGCCGTCACCGGCTCGGCAGAACGATGTGTCCCGCATGCCCCGGTCCAGGACAGAGGAGCAGTGGTGGGACTACTTTCGGGCATCCGTGAGCATCGCCGGACCGTGGCGTCGGTGAGCACGGTCACCGTGTTCTCGACCGCTCTGGTCGGTCTCGCGTTCTTCTACGAGGGCGAGGCGACGGCGGACGTCGACCTCAACGACTCGGGCGTGTGGGTCACGAAGACCTCCACGGGCCTCCTGGGCCGGTTCAACTACGAGTCGCAGGCCCTGGACGGGTCGCTCAACGCGGGCAGCGCGTCGTTCGACGTGCAGCAGGACGAGGGCCGGGTCCTCCTGGACGACCAGGGCACGGGCTCCGCCTCCCCGGTCGACATCGCCCACCTCAAGCTCTCGGGGCAGGTGCGCCTGCCCGCGGGTGCGCAGGTGGCGTCGGGGGGTGCGACGACGGCGGTCCTCGACGGCGAGGAGGGTCTGCTGTGGGTCCTGCCGTTCGACGGCGCGACGTCGTTCGACGCGGAGAAGCTGGAGCCGACGGCGGAGGTCGAGGGCGACGGCGTGCTCACCGTGTCCCAGGACGGGACGGTGTTCGCCGCGATCCCCTCCACGGGGACCCTGTGGACCGTGGGGACGACGAGCAACGGTGTCGTCGAGGGCGAGCCGTCGACGTCGTCGCTGCCCGTGGGCACCGGCGCCGAGCTCGCGGTGACCGCGGTCGGCGAGGACCCGGTGGTCCTCGACCGGTCCGCCTCCCAGCTGGTCCTCCCGGGCGGGAGGACGGCCTCGCTCGAGGGTGGCGGCGACGCCCGGCTGCAGCAGCCCTCGCAGGCCTCGAGCGTCGTCGTCGTGGCGACCTCGGACGCGCTGGTGTCCCAGCCCCTGCAGGGCGGTGACGCGCAGCGGCGCGCGGCGCAGGGCGTGCCGGCCGCGCCGGTGCAGCTCGGGACGTGCACCTACGGGGCGTGGGCCTCGACGGGTCAGGTGATCCGCGACTGCACCGGGACGGATCGCGACGTCGACGAGCGCCTCGAGGGGATCGACCCCCAGACCCGGCTCGAGTACCGGGTCAACCGCCAGGTGATCGTGCTCAACGACCTGTCTGCCGGGACGCTGTGGATGGCGGCCGACGAGTACCAGAAGGTCGACGACTGGGAGCTGGTGATCCCGGAGGAGGCCGAGGGCGAGGAGTCGGACGCGGAGCTGACGAACCCGGAGCAGGTCGACCAGTTCATCGCGGACCGTTCGCAGCCGAACCGTCCGCCGCAGCCCGCGGACGACTCCTTCGGGGTGCGGCCCGGACGCACGACGATCCTGCCGGTCCTGGGCAACGACGTGGACCCCGACGGCGACGTCATGACGGCCTCGCTCGCCGGCGAGTCGCCGAGCAACGCGACCGTGCAGGCGATCATGGGCGGCGCGGCCCTCCAGGCCGTCGTGCCCGAGGACGCGACGGGCACCGGCACGTTCCGCTACGCCGTCTCCGACGGCCGCGGCGGTGTCGCCGAGGCCTCCGTCTCGCTCAAGGTCTCGCCCTGGGGCGAGAACGCGGCGCCGGAGCAGACGGGTGACCCGGTCCTGCGCGTCGCGCAGGGTGGCGAGGCCACGATCAAGGTCCTGCCGTACTTCAAGGACCCGGACGGGGACGACCTCTACCTCGCCTCCGCGACGG
>CAZFUQ010000295.1:0-4848 GCA_964521905.1 uncultured Cellulosimicrobium sp. | reverse complement strand
CCGTTGCCCGACTCCGCCGCGAGCCCCTCGGCCGACTCGTCCGAGATCCCGAGGTTGAGGATCGTGTCCATCATCCCGGGCATGGAGAACACGGCCCCCGAGCGGACCGACACGAGCAGCGGGCGCTCGCGCGCGCCGAGCCGCCGACCGGTGCGCTCCTCGAGCGCGTCGAGGCGGGCGACGATCTCGTCCCACAGCCCGTCCGGCCACGCGCCGCCGCGGTCCGTGGCCGCGACGCACGCCGCCGTCGTCACGGTGAAACCGTCCGGGACCGGCACGCCGATGCGCCGCATCTCCGCGACCCCCGCGCCCTTGCCGCCCAGCAGGGCGCGCATGTCCGCGCGGCCCTCCGCGAGGTCGTAGACGTACCGGTCGCTCATGGCTGCTCCTCGTGGTCGGCGGCGGTGGCCGCGCGGGGTCCGGCCCGACGGCGGTCCGCCGGCCGGGTCTGCGGGGTCGCCCGGGCGAGGTCGTCGCCCGGGGGCTGCGTCGCGTCGTCGGGCGCGAGGGCACGACGGCGCGCGGTGACGAGCTCGACCACGCGCCCCGCCGCCTCCTCGAGCGCGAGGGTCGTGGTGTCGAGGACGGGGCAGCCGAGCCGCCGCTGCAGCCGGGCGACCTCGTCGAGCTCGTCGTGGATGCGCGCGAGGTCGGCGTACCCGCCGAGTGCCGCGCCCCCGGGGCCGCCGTGGCCCGGGACGCCCATCGCGTGCACGCGGCGCCGCCGGATCTCGAGCAGCCGCTCGGGGTCGATCGTCAGACCCACGACCTTCCACCGCGCGGCCTCGAACAGCTCGTGCGGCGGCGCGACGCCGGGGACGAGGGGGATGTTCGCGGTGGGGTAGCCGAGGTACCCGAGGTACATCGACAGCGGCGTCTTGCCCGTCCGCGACGCCCCGACGAGCACGACCTGCGCCTCGTCGAGCCCGTCCGTGAGGTGGCCGTCGTCGTTCGCGACGGCGAACTCCATCGCGTGGATGCGGTCGAAGTAGTCCGCGGCGAGGCCGACCGGCTGCACGACGCGCGCCGGCTGCGCGCCGGTGCGCGCGGTGAACGCGTCGATCGCCGGCGCCAGGAGGTCCGCGCACGGGACGTCGAGCACGGCGCACGCGTCGAGCACGCGCGTGCGCAGCACGTCGTCGACGACCGTGCAGAACACCACCGCGGCGGCGGGTTCCGTGCGGAGCTGCGCGACGACGTCGTCCACGCCCTGTGCCGTGTGCAGCCGCGGGTGGCGCACGATCCGGACCTCCTGGCCCGGGAACTGCGCCTGCGTGGCGCGCGCCACGCGGGTCCCGGTGTCTCCCGTCGAGTCCGCGACCACGTGGATGTCGATGACGCGCGCCGTCGCCGTCATGCCTCCCAGGCTAGGTCGCCCCGCGGGTTCTCCCCAGCCGAGCGCTCGGTGGGTGTGGCGTACAGCGGACGGGTCTAGGGTGACCCGCATGTCCGACGCGACGACGCCGCGCGCGCCCTTCCCCGACGAGCCGCAGCGCATCCACGTCACGCTCTCCACGGCGAGCGTCTACCCGCGCAAGGCCACCTACGCCTTCGAGGCCGCGGCCGACCTCGGGTACGACGGCGTCGAGGTCATGGTGTGGTCCGACGAGGCCACGCAGGACGCCTCGGCGCTGCGCAAGCTCTCCGCCGACCACGGCGTGCCGGTGCGCAGCATCCACGCGCCGACGCTCCTCGTGAGCCAACGGGTCTGGGGGCGCGCCCCGGGTCCCAAGCTCCGCCGCAGCGTCGAGCTCGCGCAGGAGGTCGGGGCGAGCACCGTCGTCGTGCACCCGCCGTTCCGCTGGCAGTACCGCTACGCGCGCGAGTTCGAGGACCTCGTGGGCGAGCTCGACGAGACCGACGGCGTGACGATCGCCGTCGAGAACATGTACCCGTGGCGCAGCCGCAAGCGTGAGATGCAGGCCTACCTGCCCGGCTGGGACCCGTCCGAGCACGGGTACGAGCACGTCACGCTCGACCTCTCGCACGCCGCCGTCGCGCAGCAGGACGCCCTTCACCTGCTCGACGTGTTCGACGGCCGGCTCGCGCACGTGCACCTCGCCGACGGCTCGTCGTCGATCACCGACGAGCACCTCGTCCCGGGCCGCGGCGACCAGCCGTGCGACATGGTGCTCACCGAGCTCGTACGGCGCGGTTGGTCCGGGGACGTCGTCGTCGAGATCTCGACGCGCCGCGCCCGGACCGCGGCCGAACGCCGCGAGGACCTCGCCGCCTCGCTGTTCTTCGCGCGCACCTACCTCACGCCCGGGCAGCACCCGGGCTACCGGCCGCCGCCCGGGCACCCGCACCGGCACGCCGACGCGTGGGGCGAGGCCGAGGCGCGCGACGCGGCGGTGGACGACGCCGCGGACCCCGCGGCGACGACCTGACGCCGCGCTCGTCGGGGATGCCGCGCCCGTCGCGACCCCGACGCCGTCAGAACTGCAGCGAGCCCAGGATCCCGCGCAGCGTCTCGAGCCCTTCCTCGCCACCGGGCAGCCCGATCATCAGCATCACGTTCTCGCCACCGTTCGCGCCGTGGAGCCGGACGTCGGCGCTCAACGAGGTGGTCCCCTCGTCGGCGTAGAACGGTCCCTCGGCTGGCAGCACCTCCGCGAAGTCGGCACCCGGGACCTCGATCCGCTGCCCGTGCCAGGCTTCGCCCGCGTAGTCGAACTCGCGGGCGCCGGTGCTCCCACGCTGGACGAACACGTTCCAGTGCACGTCGGTGAACGTGCCGTCGTGGATCGGGCCGAAGGTCGTGACGAACGGGCCCGTCCACTCCACGCCCGGGCCGTAGTTGCCCTCGACCTCCGCGACGGTCCATCCCGGCGGCACGGCGTAGGTGAGGCTCCCGGTGGTGGCCGTCTGCCACCCGTCCGGCACGCCCGCCGTGAGGGGACCGACCTCCGGGTACGTGTACGTCGGGCTGAACCACTCCGGCTCGCCCTCGGGCTCGAACCAGAGGTTGCCCAGGAAGTTGCGCGCGAGCTCGTCGCCCACCTCGTCGTCGGTGAAGTCGAGGGCGACCGTCCACCCCGTGCCCGCGTAGCGGATCTTCGCCTCCCAGCGCGCGAGGCCGGGCTCCTCGGACGGGCCGCGCGTCACCGTGACGTGGTCCGCGCCCGGGATCTCGACCGTCCAGGCGCCCGAGTCCCGGGCCGGGACGCTCCAGGACGCGGCGTCGGGATCGACGTCGATCGTGACGGTGGCGCCGGAGCCGGTCATGGGAGGCGCGCCCGCGCCCGCGGGGATGTCCGACCCCTCCGCGGCCCAGCCCTTCCGTACCTCCCAGACCACCGACGCCGGGTCGTCGAAGGCCGTGCCGCGCACGGACCAGCCTCCCGGCGGGACCGTGTAGACGAGCCCGCCCTGCACCGTGTACTCCGAGTGGCTCGTCTCGACCACGCCGTGCTCCACGCCCGGCAGCTCCGGGAGCTCGCCGTCCCCGACGGGCAGGTAGCGCAGGGTCGCGTCCGGCGCGGGCTCCGACGTCGCCACCTGCGGCGCAGGCGTGGAGGCCTGCGCCGGTCCCGCCCCCAGCGCGGGATCCGTCCCGCGGGGCAGCGTCCCGGGAAGGAGCGCCGCGACGGCGACGAGCGCCCCCACGACGAGGGTGGACCCGCCCGCGGCGAACGCGTTCCGGCGGGCACGCACGCGCCGCACCGCCCGGTGGGCGAGGGCGTCGGGGTCCAGCGTCGACGGCACGTCGACCGCGCTCTGCGCGGCGCGCACCTGTTCGACCAGATCGTCGTCGTCGGCCGTCACGCACTCCGGGGGCGTGCTCATCGCTGCCTCTCCGTTCCGTTCTCGGGCGCCACGAGGGTGCGCAGACGGGCCAGCGCACGGGACCCGGTGGACTTGACGGTGCCGACGGCGATGCCGAGCTCGGCGGCGGTCTCCGCCTCCGAGCGGTCCAGGACGTAGCGCAGCAGCACGACGCGCCGCTGCTTGACCGGCAGGGCGAGCAGCGCGCGCACGATCCGGTCTCGCTCCCCGACGTCGGACGGCTCGGTCGCCGCCCGCCGGTCGAGCCCCACCAGGGTCTCGTGCTCCACGGAGACCTCCCGCCGGGTCCTGCGCCAGGTGTCGATGCGCGCCGTCGCGACGACGCGCCGGGCGTACGCGAACGGCTCACCGTCTCCCACGCGCGACCACGCGCGGAACGTCCGCTCGAGAGCGAGCTGGACGAGGTCGTGCGCGCGGTGCGCGTCGCCGCAGAGCATGTACGCGAAGCGGTACAGGTCGGCGGAGCTCGCTCGCGCGAACTCGGTGAAGCGCTCCTCCGCCGTCACCCCGGTACGGACGACCGTCACGTCGTGCCCGCCCGCTCGCTCGATCACGACGTCGGTCACTCCGGACCGTCCCCCCGCTGCGGTCGGCGCTCCGGCCGACGTCGGTTCCTCACGACTGCTAGACGCAGCGGAGGGCAGCACAGGTTCCACCTTTTTCTCGGGTTCGGACGGATCGTCCAGGAGGCACGACCGGTAGGCCCTGCCACCCGCCGGCCACCGCTGGGACGGCGCTGACGTAGGCTCGGCGATCGTGCCACGCGTCAACGGTCTCCTCGCCGACACGACGCCCCTGCGTACGTCCCCGCCGTTCCGCCGGCTGTGGTGGGGCCTCGGCATCTCGAACCTCGGCTCGCAGCTCACGGTCGTGGCCGTGGGCCTCCAGGTCTACGCGCTCACCGGCTCGTCGCTCGCGGTCGGCGTGCTCGGCATCTGCGCGCTCGTGCCGCTCGTGGTGCTCGGGCTGTACGGCGGGGCGCTCGTCGACGCGTACGACCGCCGCAAGGTCGCGCTCGCGGCGTCCACCGCGCTGTGGGTCGTCACGGCGCTCATCGCG
>CAZFUQ010000294.1:0-4857 GCA_964521905.1 uncultured Cellulosimicrobium sp. | reverse complement strand
ACGCTCGTTACATCTGCATGTCGGCGAAGCGCTGGTAATGACCTTGAAATGCGACGGTGATGGTGTCCGTGGGTCCATTTCTATGCTTAGCGACGATGAGGTCCGCTTCACCCGCTCGAGGTGATTCTTTCTCGTAGGCATCCTCGCGGTGCAAAAGGATCACAACGTCAGCGTCCTGCTCGATAGATCCACTTTCACGCAAATCGCTCATCTGAGGCTTCTTGTCGCCACGCTGCTCAGGACCACGGTTCAGCTGCGAGATCGCGATGACGGGAACCTCGAGCTCTTTCGCGAGCAGCTTGAGCGCACGCGAGAACTCCGAGACCTCTTGCTGACGGGACTCGACGCGCTTGCCGGAGCTCATGAGCTGGAGGTAGTCGATGACCACGAGCTTGAGGTCGTGCCGCTGCTTGAGACGGCGGCACTTCGCCCGGATCTCCATGAGCGACATGTTGGGCGAGTCGTCGATGAACAACGGCGCCTCAGCGACCTTGCCCATCGTCGCGGCGAGCTTCTGCCAGTCCTGATCGTCCATCTTGCCGGAGCGCATGCGCGTGAGCGGCACCCGCGCCTCCGCCGCGAGGAGACGCATGGTGATCTCGTTGCGGCTCATCTCCAGGGAGAAGATGACGGACGCCATCTGGTGGTGCACCGCGGCGTGCGTGGCGACGTTGATCCCGAGCACGGAGTTGTGCGTGGGCACCATCGACCTGCCTGCCAGGTACAGGTGCGAGGGGTGCTCGACCTCGACGCAGCGCACCGGCACGGATTCGATACGTCGCACGTCCACGACGAACCTCGCCGCGGGCTTCGCGGTGCCCGGACGCCGACGGTCCTTGTGGACGAGGCGCTTGCGCTCCGACCAGAAGACGTCGTCGCTCGCCGTGAAGGTGATCGTGTACGCCATGGACGACGCCTCGCTGCGTCCCTCGACCGACGTCGTCGACCATCCGGTGCGATACCCGAGCGACAGGATCAGCTCGCGCGTCTCGTGTGCGAGGCGTGCGTCGGTCAGGCTGATCTGCACGCTGCCCTGAGGCGTGACGGTACCGTCCGTGTCGAGCAGACCTGCCAGAAGGCTTCGACGCTGAGTCTCGCTCGCTCGGAGGTACGAGGTCGGGATGTGCGATCCCGACGGGACACCGAGCTCGCGCAGCAGGCCGGCCCCCGACTCCACCGCGTAGCCCAGGCCTTCGATCCGCATCGCGATCTCGGGGTCCGCCGAGGTGAGCTCGGCACGTCGTGAGCTGCCGTCGCCCAGCCAGGCTCCGAGCGCGTAGGGATGGATCGGCAGATCGGCGTCGGGAAGGTCCAGCGGCGCCGCGGTGGCGATCGAGTGGTTCGCGCGACTGTCGGCCGTCGAGCACCGCACGGTGGCCGCGAGCTCCTCGGTCGTGCGTACCGAGGAGTCCGGCGTCTCGCCGCCGCGCACCGGTCGACGCTGGGCGCGGGTCGAGGTCACCCACTGGTGCTGGGCGTCGGCGACGATCACCGTGCCGTCGTCGAGCTCGACCTCGTAGCACGGACGGTCGACCATCACCTCGGTGGCGGCGACGACGCGCGTCGGTGTCCCGTCCGCCGCGACGAGCAGGTCACCGACGGCGACCTCCCCCATGGTCGTCCAGCCGGACGGCGTCGGGAGCGGGGTGTCCAGAGCGAGCGCCTTGCCGATGGCCGGACGGGCCGCGACGACGATCATCTGGCCGCCGTGGAGCCCGTTGGTGAGGCGGTCGAAGTCGGAGTAGCCGGTGGGTACGCCGGTCATGCCCTCGCCACGACCCTGCGCGGCCTCGATCTCGTCGAACGTCGGGCCGAGGATCTCGGACAGCGGGAGGTAGTCCTCCGTCGTCCGCCGCTCCGTCACGGCGTACACCTCGGCCTGCGCGTTGTTGACGATCTCGTCGACGTCGCCGCCGTCGGTCGCGTAGCCGAGCTGGACGATGCGCGTGCCCGCCTCGACGAGGCGGCGCAGCACGGCACGCTCGCGCACGATGCGCGCGTAGTACCCGGCGTTCGCCGCCGTCGGGACCCCGGCCATGAGGTCGTGGATGTACGGGGCGCCGCCGATGCGGGCGAGCTCACCGCGCTTGGTCAGCTCCGCGACGACGGTGATCGCGTCGGCCGGCTCACCGCGGCCGTAGAGGTCGATGATCGCGTCGTACACGACCTCGTGCGCCGGCCGGTAGAAGTCGGAGCCGCGGATCTGCTCGATGACGTCGGCGATGGCGTCCTTGGACAGCAGCATGCGGCCGAGCACGCTCATCTCGGCCGCGACGTCCTGGGGCGGCGTCCGGTCGAACCCTGACGGCCCGCGCCCCCCGTAGCTCTCCTCGAGCTCCTCGATCGACATGCGCCCCTCGCTCCCCCGGCACCGTCACGGCCCGACAGGCCGCGCGACCGGGACAAACCATCGTCGTACACGTGTTCTACAGCGGGCCACCCACACGACTGTCCCGGTGACCGCACCCCCCGCCACCGACAGGTACGACTCCGCGACACTAGATCCCCGTCCGGCACCCCGCAAACGACCCTGTGCACCCGTGGTGGACAGCCACCCCCGTTCCTGTGGACACGACCCCCCAGGCTGTGCACACCCGGTGGATAACGATGTGGACAACTGACCAATCTCGCTGTGTACATCGCCCTGAGCGGCCCGTGACCAGCCTCGTTACTACCCTCAGGGGTGTGGACGAAAGAAAGTCCGGCGACACGCCGACGACACGCCGGACAGCCCCCGGCCAACCCGGCGACACCGGGGCTTCACCTGCGCGACCCGACCCGCCGTCGTCGTCCACCGCGCCGTCCACAGCCCGGCGTGCACGATCCCGTCTCGACCGCGAGATCCTCGCCCTCGCCGTGCCGGCGCTCGGGGCGCTCGTCGCCGAGCCGCTGTTCGTCCTCGTGGACAGCGCCGTCGTCGGCCACCTCGGCACCGCCCAGCTCGCCGGGCTCTCGCTCGCCTCGACGCTGCTCGTCACGATCGTCGGCCTGTGCGTCTTCCTCGCCTACGCGACCACCGCCGCCGTCGCGCGGCGCATCGGTGCCGGGCACGTGCGCGAGGCCCTGCAGTCCGGCGTCGACGGGCTGTGGCTCGCCCTCGGGCTGGGCGTCGTGCTCGCGGCCACCCTGTGGATCGTCGCGCCCTGGGCCGTCGGCGCGATGGGCGGCGCGGGCGCGGTGGCGGAGCACGCCGTCGTGTACCTGCGCTGGTCCGCGCTCGGCCTGCCGGGCATGCTCCTCGTCCTGGCGAGCACCGGCGTGCTGCGCGGCATGCAGGACACCCGTACGCCCCTGTGGGTCGCGGCGGGCGGCGCGACGTTCAACGCGGTCCTCAACGTCGTCCTCGTCTACGGGGTCGGCCTCGGCATCGCGGGCTCCGGCATCGGGACGGCGGTCGCGCAGCTCACCATGGGTGCCGTCCTCGCGGTCGTGGTCGTCCGGGGTGCCCGACGCCGCGGCGCATCCCTGCGCCCGGCCGCCGGCGGCATCTGGGCAAACGCGCGCGCCGGCGTCCCGCTGTTCGTCCGGACGCTCTCCCTGCGCCTCGCGATCCTCCTCACGGTCTTCGTCGCGACCGGCCTCGGCGAGGTCACTCTCGCCGGCTATCAGGTCGTGAACTCCGTCTGGGGCCTCGCCGCGTTCGCGCTCGACGCTCTCGCCATCGCGGCCCAGGCGCTCGTCGGGCACGGCCTCGGGTCCGACGACGTCCCGCGCGTCCGCGCCGTCCTGCGGCGCACCCTGCAGTGGGGCGTCGCCGCGGGGGCGGCGCTCGGCGTCGTCATGGCGGCCGGCGGGTGGTGGTTCGCCCTGCTGTTCACGACCGACCCGGACGTGCGCGCGGCCGTCGCCGTGGGCATGGCGGTCTGCGGGCTGCTCCTGCCCATGGCGGGGTGGGTGTTCGTGCTCGACGGAGTGCTCATCGGCGCGGGCGACGGCCGCTTCCTCGCCTGGGCGGGCATGCTCACCCTCGTCGTCTACGTGCCCGTCGCGTTCGCCGTGCTGCACTGGGCGCCCGACGGCGCAGCGGGCCTCGGGTGGCTCTGGCTCGCCTTCGCGGGGGTCTTCATGGCGGCGCGAGCCGTCACCACCGGCCTGCGCGCCCGCGGGTCGCACTGGATGGTCACCGGGACCTGAGGGATGCGCGAAGGCCCGGTGGGTCACGCTCACGAGGAGCGCAGCCCCACCGGGCCTCGGCGTCCGAGCCCTGACAGGCTCAGCGGTACTGCTCGATCAGGCAGCGACGACCTTCACCGCGAGGGTCGCGGAGACCTCCGGGTGGAGGCGGACGGAGACGGTGTAGTCCCCGGTCGCCTTGATCGGCTGACCGATCTCGATCTTGCGCTTGTCGACCGACGCGCCGGCCGCGGTGACCGCGGACGCGATGTCCGCCGTCGTCACGGCGCCGAAGAGGCGACCGGCGGCGCCGGCCTTCGCCTCGACGACGACGGCCTTGGACTGCAGCGAGTCACGGACCGCCTTCGCGTCGTCGAGCGACGCGATCTCGCGGGCCTTGCGAGCCTTGCGGATCGCGGTGATCTCGGACTCGGCGCCCTTGGACCAGGGCGTGGCGAGCTTGCGCGGGACGAGGAAGTTACGGGCGTACCCGTCCTTCACCTCGACGATGTCGCCGGGCTCACCGAGACCGGTGCCCTCGTGGGTCAGGATCAGCTTGGCCATGAGTTGTCTCCCTTCCCGCTCAGCGTGCCGTCGACGTGTACGGCAGCAGCGCCATCTCGCGCGCGTTCTTCACCGCACGGGCGATCTGGCGCTGCTCCTGGACGGAGACGCCGGTCACGCGACGCGCACGGATCTTCCCGCGGTCGGAGATGAACTTGCGTAGCAGCGCCGTGTCCTTGT
>CAZFUQ010000293.1:0-4883 GCA_964521905.1 uncultured Cellulosimicrobium sp. | reverse complement strand
CGGGGACCCGGTCAGGACGCCGACGCCGACGTGACCACCACGGCGCCGAGCGCCGCCATCGTCGCCGCCGCGATCTCCTGCACGTACGTACGCGTGGCGTCACCCGCCCAGCTCCCGCTCGCGAGCTCCTTCGCGCGCCGGTCCACGGCCCGCCGCTCGGTGGGCGTCCACGTCCGGTCGTCCTCGGTGACGGCCGGGGCGCCCCGGGTGCCGCCCGCCGCGAGGACGCGGCCCGTCTGACCCGTCGCGGACAGGAGCGCGACGAGCGCGCCGGCCCGCTCGTCCGGCGCCGCGCCGTCGACCAGGACCCGCCACAGCTCGGTGCGCACGGCGTCCTCGTGACGCGAGTCGGCCGCCGGCCACCGGGTCGTCGGGAAGATCCCGAGGATCCTGCCCTCCTCGCGGCGCAGGAGCCCGCGCTCGGCGAGCACGGCCAGCGCGGCGTCCGCCGGCTTGGTCCTGGCGATCGGACCGATGAGCGCCTTCGGCGTGGAGCCCTCGCGCGAACGCACGACGGCGAGCGCGTCGTCGAGCAGGGCGTTGCCGATGGGTGAGGCGTCGCGCACGACGATCCGCCCCACCCGTCCGCCGTTGCCGTCGCCCGCGAGGTCGACACGCCCCAGGAGCGCGAGCTCGACCAGCAGCGCGCCGGCCGCGACCTGCTCGCGGTACGAGGCGTCGACGACGGCCTTCCCGGTCACGTCGTCGAGCGTGAGCAGCAGGTAGTCCTCGAGGATGAGCATGGTTCCACGGTAGGTGCTCGCCCGGCGGGCACCGGGTGCGGAATGTCACGGCCGTCCCGGGAGTCGTGCACGGTCCGGGGCCGTCGCGGCGTCAGTCCGCGAGCTCCCAGCGCACGGTGACGCTCGCACGGACCTCCTGCGTGCCCGGCTCGACGACCAGCGCGTCGCTCGCGACCTTGGCGGCCATCGTCCGCGGTGTCGGGCCGGGCCCGGCGGAGTCCTCGCGGACCTCGACGACGGGACCGAGCGAGCGGCCCGCGAGCCGCGCGTACTGCTCGGCGCGCGTCCGGGCGTCGGCGAACGCGGCGTCGCGCGCGGCGACGGCGAGCGGCCCGGGGTCGCCGACGGCCAGGCTCGTCGAGTCCAGGCGGGCAGCGGGGCCGGCCGCGTCGAGCGCCGCACGGACGATCTCGCCGCTCGCCGCGACGTCGCGCACGGTCGCGCGCAGGGTGAGGCGCGCCGTCGTGCGCGGGCCGTCCTCGCGCTGCTCGGTCCAGGTGGACGTCTGGGACGTGCGTACGTCCGCGGGCGCGACGCCCGCGCCGACGAGAGCGTCACGGGCCGCCGCGAGGCCGGCGTTCGCCCGGTCGAGGGCCTCCTGGACACCGGGTGCGCTCGACTCCGCGCCCAGCTCGACGACGACGACGTCCGGTGCCGCCGTCACCGCGCCCTGTCCGGTGGTCGTCACTCCCGAGGTGCTCATGGCGGTCATGCTCGCACGCGCCGCCGACGGGCGCCCGAATTCACCCGGCCCTGCCCGGCACGAACGGCTTCCTGCTGCCACTCTCCTCGTGGGGGCACCACGTCGCGTCAGCAGAGCGCCGGAGGTCCGCATGCGCAGCGTCCTCGTCACCGTGGCCGTGCTGCTCGTCGCGCTCGCCCCGTCCGCCCCGGCGGCGGCGGGCACCGAGCCCGTCGGAGAGCCGAGCACTCCCCGTGCGTGCACCGACGCGCTCGCCCTGGTCGACTCGGCCCGCCCCGGTGACGCGTCGATCCTGGTCGAGGCCTACCGGTCGAGCGCCGGACCGGACACCGGGACCACCGGTTCGGCGGGGGACCTGGCGTGCGACGACGCGGCCGCGGCGGCCGACGCCGCGATCTCGACCGCCCAGGCCCTCGCCGAGGAGGCGAGGCTCCTCGTCCCCGGCGGGGAGCGACCGGCGTCGGGCGCCCCCGAGTCGTGGGCGGCGGCCGTGGCCCGCGCCGAGCAGGCGCTCGCGATCGACGAGCGGAACGTCGCCGCGGCCGAGGTGCTCGAGGACGCGCCGCAGGCGGCCACCGAGCGCGTAGGTCGGGTGTGGAGCACGTTCGTCGAGACGGTACGGCCGCTCGGTCCGCCGCTGCTCGCGCTCGCTGGCGCCGTCCTCGTGCTCGCGGTGATCGCGCGATCCGTGGTGCCCACGACGCTGAGGTGGCCCGTGCTGACCACGGGTCAGCGAAGCCTGGTGACGATCGTCGGGTGGGTCGCGGTCACGGTCGGGGGCGCGCTGCTCGTCTGGGGACCCGTGACGGTGACGGCGCCCTGGTCCGCCACCGACGGTCGCGTCAGCGGGACGGCTGTCGGCGCGCTGCAGGCCGCCGCAGTCGCCGCCGGCGTCGCGGCCCTCGCGCTCGCCTGCGCGAACATGGCCGGGCCGTCCGACGGTCGAACCCTGTGGTGGGCGTGGACCGCGGGAGCGCTCGGCCTGGTCACGTCCGTGCTCGGCATCGTCGAGATCGTAGGGCGCGGGCTCCTCGGCGTCCTCCTGCCGGGTGTGAGCGCCGCCGCCCTCGGCGTGCTGCTGACCGGGACGGTGCTCGCGACCCGGCTGCGGTTGACGGTCGACGTGACCTCCGGCAGCGGCAGCAGGTCGTCGTCCGAGGACGGGGCGGGCGGCGTGCACCTCGTCGCGCTCCTCGCCGAGCTCGGCGCCGAGCCGCCCCGCGGCCTCGAGGCCCCGACCACCACCGACGTCCGGGCGCTGGGCGGGTCCGCGCTCAGCGAGCTGCCGCAGCAGGCGTTCGCCAAGGCGGTCCTGACCGTGGTGCAGTGGCTCCTCGGGTCCGTGCCCTGGCGCGTCACGGTGGAGGAGACGGGCCCTGACCACCTGGCCGTCGTCGTCACGCGCAACGGGCGGGCGGCCGGCTCTGCCGTCGTGGACCGTGCACGCCTCCTCGGGTCCGGGACGAAGAGCCCGAAGGCCGCCGAGGCCGCCGCGAAGATCGACCTGCACCGTGCCGCCGCCGCGGTCGTCCTCATGACGCTCTCGCGCCACCATCCCGGGTTCGACGGGCTGTGCGGCGCGACGCAGTGGCGCAGCCTCGCGTTCTACTACATCGCTCAGACGGACCTCGAGAAGACTCCCGAGCACAAGACGTCGCTCCTGGCGCGGGCCGTGGACCTCGACCCGGCCAACGACCTCGCCCAGCTCGCGTTCAACCACGCCACGGCCAGGACGGACACCACCCGCGAGGACCTGGGCGAGTACCGGGAGTGGCTCGACGCCTTCGTCGCGCGCACGCAGAACCGGCTCGGCTACCGCTCCCTGCGCCTGCGCGCCCTGTACTCCCGCGCGGTCGTCGCGACCAACGCGTGCTTCGCGCAGGGCCGGGACGGGTCGTCCCCGCTCGGGCACCTCGACGACGATGCCCGCCGAGCGGTCCTCGAGCTGCTCGAGGCTCTGGGCGAGGAGTGCACCGCTCGGCGCAGGGACGCGCTCGTCCTCGGTCTTCAGGACGCCGCCGAGAGCATGTACCACCAGGCGGTGGCCGGTGCACCGGCCGGCACGGAGGTGTCGGGCTCCCGCACGAGGCGCGACGGACCCGACGTCGTGCGACGAGCCGGCCTGGACCGCGCGTACGTCCGGGCCATGGGTGCGGCGCCCCGGCCCCCCACCACCGCTCCGGAGATCTGCGCGACTCCCACGGGCGACTACAACCTCGCCTGCACCTACGCGATCCGGCAGCCGCTGCAGGACGCGGACGTGCAGCGCGCCACGGAGCACCTGCGTCGCGCCGTCACGCTCCCGGGGATGCGCGACTGGTTGCACAAGGACCCCATGCTGGCCGCCTACCGGGAACGGCCGGAGTACCTCGCCGAGTTCGGCACGGACCCCGTCGGCCTGCTCGACGTCCAGCCGTTCGCGCGGCACGCCGTCGCGCTGCGAGCAGCGGGTCTCACGACGACGGGGCGGATCCTCGCGCGCCGCGCGCTCGCTCTGACGACCGACCTCGAGACCACGCCCGAGGTGGCCGCGGAGCTCCGGGCGGCCGCGCACCTGGTGGAGGACCTTCCCGGGACCCGAGGTCGCCACGACGTCGCGGACGAGCTGCTCTCGCACGACGTGCGGACCGTCAGCCCGACGGATCCCGGGCTGCCCGCCGAGGTCGTCACCGCCGTCCGCGGCCGGGTCGGCCGCACGCGCCTCGACCCGGCCGACCGCGAGCGGTGGACGACCTGGCTGAGAGAGACCTAGCTGTTGCCGTCGAACAGCGAGGTGACCGACCCGTCGTCGAACACCTCGCGGATCGCGCGGGCGACGAGCGGGGCGATGGACAGCACCTTGAGCTGCGGGAAGCGCTTCTCGGCGACGATCGGCAGCGTGTCGGTGATGACGACCTCGCTCGCACCGCACTCGGAGAGGCGCTGGGCCGCCGGGTCGGACAGGACCCCGTGCGTCGCGGCGACGATGACCGACTTGGCGCCCGCCGCGAGGATGACGCGAACGGCCTCGGCGATCGTGCCGCCGGTGTCGATGAGGTCGTCCACGAGCACGCAGTCGCGGCCCGCGACGTCACCGACGACACGGTTGGCGACGGCCTGGTTCGGGCGCGTGATGTCGCGCGTCTTGTGGACGAACGCGAGCGGGCCCCCGCCGAGCTTCGCCGCCCACTGCTCGGCGACGCGGATGCGGCCCGCGTCCGGCGAGACGACGGTGACGTTCGACGTGTCGACGCGCGTGCGGACGTAGTCCGTGAGGATCGGCATCGCCCACAGGTGGTCGACGGGGCCGTCGAAGAAGCCCTGCGTCTGCGCGGCGTGCAGGTCGACGCTCATCAGACGGTCGGCGCCCGCGGCGGTGAACAGGTCGGACATGAGGCGGGCCGAGATCGGCTCGCGGCCGCGGTGCTTCTTGTCCTGGCGGGCGTAGCCGTAGAACG
>CAZFUQ010000292.1:0-4888 GCA_964521905.1 uncultured Cellulosimicrobium sp. | reverse complement strand
TCTCGAGGGCGCGCGTGTGGTCGTACGCCTCGAACGCCTCGGTCGCCTTCTCGTCACCGAGACGCTCGACCGCGCGATGCTCGCGGGGCTCGCGTCCGTCGTCGAGAAGGCGACCGAGGCGTTCGAGGCGTACGACCACACGCGCGCCCTCGAGACGACGGAGACGTTCTTCTGGACGTTCTGCGACGACTACCTCGAGCTCGTCAAGGACCGCGCGTACGGGGCCGGGGCCGCGGCGTCCGACGTCTCGCCCGAGACGCGGTCCGCCCGGGTCGCGCTGGCGATCGCGCTCGACACGCTCCTGCGCCTGTTCGCACCGTTCGTGCCGTTCGCGACCGAGGAGGTCTGGTCGTGGTGGCGCGCGTCCGAGGGCTCGATCCACCGCGCGCCGTGGCCCACGCCCGACGCCGCACGCTCGGCCGCGGGCGACGCCGACCCCGTCGTGCTCACCGCCGCGGGCCACGCGCTCGCCGCGCTGCGCAAGGTCAAGTCCGAGGCGAAGGTCTCGATGCGCACGCCGATCCTCGCCGCACGGGTCGCCGTCCCGGCAGCCTCGATCGCCGGTGTCGAGGCCTCCGTCGTCGACGTCCGCAACGGCGGCCGCGTGACCGGCACTCTCGACCTCGTCGCCGCGACCGAGGGCCAGGGCGACCCGGCCGTCCAGGGCGGCATCGTCGTCGTCTCCTCCGAGCTCGGCGAGCCCGAGGCCCGCAAGAAGGCCTGACGACCCACCCCGGTCGTGGGCATGAGACGGGCCCGGTTCTGACCGCAGAACCGGGCCCTTTCATGCCCACGACCACCGACGGGTCAGATGATCTCGCCGCGCAGCCGTGAGTCGTCTCCGGACATCGTCGCGGCCACCTCACGCGGCGTGCCCTCGTCCGCCCAGCGGAGGGTCGCACCGACGCCCTCGATGAGCTCGACGCTGCCCTCGGGCGCGAAGGTCAGCCCGGCGTCCTGACCGATCGCCGCGCGCACGAGCGCGACCGTCGCGGGGAGCTTCTCCAGCCCGTCGGTGACCCCGAGGTCCAGGATCTCCTCCTTCGACGCGGCGATGTGCATCGGGCTGGGCCCGATCCAGAGCGAGCGTCCGTCGAGCGCGGAGTCCTGACCGTACTCGTCCGCCAGGACGAGCTCCTTGACCTGTCCGCGCGCGAGGACCGACACGACGTCCTCGACGGACGTCACCGCTCCCGACTCGCGACCCTGCTCCTGGCGGAACTCCGCCAGCACCTTCTCGCGCCGCCGCTCGCGGAAGCTGTCGAGCGCGTCCGTGACGTTCGCGGCGAACGCGGCCTCGTTGATCCCCGGGCCGCGACCGCCGCCGGCGACCTCCACGACGAGCTCCGCGACCGAACGGCCGAGCGCGCCGCGCACGAGCGGCACCGCACGCACGTCCCCGGTGAGGAGCACGAGCTCGGGCCGCAGCTCCGCGGCCTGGCGCTCGAGCTCCGCGGCGACCGCCTCGGCGTTGCGCTCCCACGAGTCCTCGGCGCGCGACTCGATGCGCTTGTGGGACAGCCCGCCGGTGCGGACCTTGTTGATGACGTCGTGCCCGCCCTCGACCGACTCCGGCTCGGCGTAGGGCAGGTGGCCGCCCGCGACGGACCAGGTGAGGTCGGCGCCCTGACGGTCCACGACGACGCGCACGTAGTCGACCGACTCGTCCGCGGCACGCGCCGCCTGGAGCAGCGCGGGGACCGGCCCCCACGACCCCTTGGTGAGCGCGGGCGGGTCCTTGACCACGCGGTCGACGAGCACGCCCGTGTCGTCGGCGATCAGCACGCGCCCGTGGGGCCCGGCGACCCGCGTCGGTCGCAGCACCACCTCCTCGAGGTCGTCGAGGACGGCGTCGGGAGCACCTTCCTGGCGCAGCTGGCGCCGGACACCCTTCCACCGGTTCTCGACCTCGCGGTCCCCGGCCTCGTTGGCCCGCGTCGCGTCGATGTACACCGTCGCGAAAGGGCCCGGGTGGCCGAGGAGGGGCTTGAGCCAATCGATCTTCATGCGAACACCTCATGACGTCCGTCGGCTGAGGGGCGGGCCGAGCGGTGCGCCTCCTGCGTCGACGCCGGGGCCCACCCTGGGTCCCCTCCAGGGTCCGTCAGAACGACGGGCGCCGCCACCCGCGCGCCGGGTGCGCAGGCGGTTCCGCGAGCGGTCAGGAGTACGTGTCGAGGACCGGGGTCCCCTCGCCCGAGCCGGCGTGCTCGGCCGCGATGCGCTCGTGGTGACGGATCACCTCGCCGACGATGAACTCGCGGAACTTCTCCGCGAACTCCGGGTCGAGCCCCGCGTCCTCGGCGATGCCGGTGAGGCGGGCGATCTGCTGCCGGTCCCGCTCCGGGTCGGCGGGAGGCAGACCGCCCTGCGCCTTGAGCTCGCCCACGCGGCGCGTGAACTTGAACCGCTCTGCGAGCAGGTGCACGAGGGCCGCGTCGACGTTGTCGATGCTGGCGCGCAGCGTGAGGATCTCCGCCGGGACGGCGGGCGGTGCGGCGGGCCGCGCGCCCGACGGTGCGGGCTGCTCGAGAGGGTTCGTCACCCGTCGATCCTAGGTGCGCGGGGCGGTGCGCCGCACGGACCGTGGAACGCGGTACTCCCAGTACGGAGTAAAGTGTCTCGCCGTCCCCATCTGCCGTCCCACTCAGCGGAGAGTCACATGACGGAACACGCGTCGCCGAGCCTCGTCGAGGTCTCCCCCACGGCGACCATCAGCACCCTCCTCACGGACCGCGTCGCCCGCGGTCCTCGTGCCACGCTCGTCGAGCGCCGCGCGACGCCGGGCGGTGCCTGGGAGCCCCTGACCGCGCAGCAGTTCGAGGAGGACGTCGTCGCCGTCGCCCGGGGCCTGGTCGCACGGGGCGTCGCACCCGGCGACCACGTCGCGATCATGTCGCGCACGCGCTACGAGTGGACGCTGCTCGACTTCGCCGCGTGGGCCGTCGGCGCGGTCCCGGTCCCCGTGTACGAGACGTCGTCCGCCGAGCAGGTGCAGTGGATCTGCTCCGACGCCGACGTCCGGGTCGCGATCGTCGAGACGGCCGCGCACGCGGCCGAGGTGGCGTCCGTGCGGGACCGGCTCCCCGGGCTGGAGGACGTCCTCGTCATCGACGAGGGTGCCGTGGACGCGCTGCGCGCCGCCGGCGGCGACGTCCCCGCCGAGGAGATCGACCGTCGTCGGGCAGACCAGCGGGCCGACGACCTCGCGACGATCATCTACACGTCCGGCTCCACCGGTCAGCCCAAGGGTGTCGAGCTCACGCACCGCAACTTCGTCCACCTCGCGCTCAACGGGCGCGCGGGGCTCGCCGAGATCGTCGACCGGCCCGGGGCGCGCACCCTGCTCTTCCTCCCCCTCGCGCACGTGTTCGCGCGCTTCATCCAGGTGGTCGTGCTGGCGTCGGGCTCGGTTCTCGCGCACAGCTCCGACACGAGGAACCTCGTCGCCGACCTCGGCACGTTCCACCCCACGTTCCTGCTGGCCGTGCCGCGCGTGTTCGAGAAGGTCTACAACACCGCGGAGCAGAAGACCGGCGCGGGTGCCAAGCGCAAGGTCTTCCACTGGGCCGCGAAGGTCGCCATCACGTGGTCGCGCGCCCTCGACACCGCCGGCGGACCGTCGTTCGGGCTGCGCGTCCAGCACGCGGTCGCCGACCGGCTCGTCTACTCGACGCTGCGGGACGCGATGGGCGGGCAGCTCACGTACTCCATCTCCGGCGGTGCGCCGCTGGGCGAGCGGCTCGGACACTTCTACCGCGGCGTCGGGCTGCGCATCCTGGAGGGCTACGGTCTCACCGAGACGACGGCGCCCACTGCCGTCAACCTGCCCGGTCTGACCAAGATCGGCACGGTCGGCCCGGCGTTCCCCGGCACCTCCCTGCGGATCGACGACGACGGCGAGCTCCTCGTCAAGGGCGACCACGTGTTCCGCGGCTACCGCAACCGGCCCGAGCTGACGGCGGAGGCGCTCCAGGACGGCTGGTTCCGCACGGGCGACCTCGGCGCCTTCGACGCCGACGGCTACCTGCGCATCACGGGCCGCAAGAAGGAGATCATCGTGACCGCCGGCGGCAAGAACGTCGCCCCGGCCGTGCTCGAGGACCGTCTGCGGGCCCACCCGCTCGTGAGCCAGGTCGTCGTCGTGGGCGACCAGCGACCGTTCATCGGCGCCCTCATCACCCTCGACGCGGAGATGCTCCCGGGCTGGCTCTCGACGCACGGCCTGCCGGACATGGACGTCGAGGCGGCGGCGCAGGACCCCGAGGTCCTCGCCGCCCTCGACCGCGCCGTCGAGCGCGCGAACGAGGCCGTCTCGCGCGCCGAGTCGATCCGCAAGATCACCGTGCTCTCGACGGACTTCACCGAGCAGAACGGCTACCTCACGCCGTCGCTCAAGGTGAAGCGCGCCCTGGTCATCAAGGACTTCGCCGACACGATCGACACCCTCTACGGCGCCAAGGTCGGAGCCGACGCCTGACCCACCCGCCGAGGTAGAGCCCCGGTCGGCCAAGGTAGAGCCCCGGTCGGTCGAGGTAGAGGCGTGGCTCTTGTGCCCGACGGCGCGTGGTCGGCTCGGGTGGTCGGCGTGGGTGGTGGTGCCGCGTCTACCATCCGCCGCTCGTTCCTCGCGGCTCCCGCCAGACCCACCACGACGCGGCACCACCACCCACCACCCCGACCCGGCGTCGACTCACCCTGGTCGTCCGTCACCCCGGGCGAACCGCCCCGCGGGGTCCGGTGCCGTGCGCGCCTCGCCGTCGCGGGCCTCGCCGTCGCGTGCCTTGATGTCGTGCCGTGTCCGGGGCGGGTCTCCCCATGGCCTGCGATGACTCGGCAGTGCGTGAGTTCCTGATCCGTACCAGCGCCGATCATGGCTGGCCCGCGT
>CAZFUQ010000291.1:2048-4913 GCA_964521905.1 uncultured Cellulosimicrobium sp. | reverse complement strand
CAGGTCAGCGCGCCGTCACGCTGCCATCGTCATACATCCTGGTGAGAACACCTCATAGTGGCTCAACGCAGATGAGGGTGTAGCCGGGTTCTGAACCCGCCGGCCTCGAGGAGCGCGCGAGCGATGTAGCGGTCAGATGTTGCCGGGGGTGGTCTGGCGGGAGTGGGCGAGGCGGTAGGAGTCAGTGCCGGTCTCGATGATGGTGCCGTTGAATGTGAGCCGGTCCACGATCGCCGCGCACAGGCGCGGGTCGGTGAAGGTCTTGGTCCAGCCGGCAAACGATTCGTTGGAGGCGATCGCGACTGAGGCCTTCTCCTCGCGTTCGGTCAGGACTTGGAAGAGGAGTTCGGCGCCGCGGCGGTCGAGTTCCATGTAGCCGAGCTCGTCGATGCAGAGCAGGTCGACGCGTCCGTAGCGGGCGATGGTCTTGGTCAGGACCATCTCGTCGGCGGCCTCGGCGAGCTCGTTCGCGAGCTTGGTCGCGAGCGTGTACTTCACCCGGAAGCCCGCCATCGCGGCCTCGGTCCCGAGCGCGATGAGCAGGTGGGACTTGCCCGTCCCGGAGTCCCCGATCAGGCACAGGGGGTGGCCGCGGCGGATCCAGTCGCACTTGGCCAGGGTGTTCACGGTGGCGGGGTCGACGTTCGGGTTCGCGTCGAAGTCGAACTCCCGCAGCATCTTGATCCGGGGGAACGCGGCGGCCTTGATGCGGCGTTCGGAGCGGCGGCGGGCGCGGTCGTCGCACTCGGCCAGCAGGAGCTCGGCGAGGAACCCGCGGTAGGTCATCTGCTCTCGGGCCGCTGCGTCGGCGTTGGCCTCGAAGGCGCCGCGGATCGTGGGCAGGCGCAGCATGCGGCAGGCCTGGTCGATCGCGGCGTCGGCGGCTTCCTCGGTCATGCCCCGCCGTCTGGGTGTCTTGTCCGTCGCGGGTCTGCTCGGCGGGGTCTGGGTCGTCATCTCAGGGCGCCTCCGTTCGGTTCAGCTGCCGCTGTTGCTGGTTCGGCGGCGCCGGCTGGGCAGCAGGTCGTCGTACTTGCTCACGTCCGGCAGCGGGCGGGTGTCGTCCGGCAGGTGGGTGCGCAGCCTGCGTTCGGTCAGCGAGGTCACGTTGCCGACCTGGCGCGCCAGGCCCGCCCGGTTGGGAGCCGGGCCCGTCTCGTGCTGGGCGTCGGCGGCCTTGCGGGCCTCCAGCGCCACGGCATCGGCGGTCAGCGCCCCGACCGCCAGCGCCGCGACCAGGCCCGCCACGACGTGGTCGTGGGTCATGTGTCGGTGCAGTAGCAGGACGTCGATCAGCGCGCGGGTGCCCTCGGCGTCGCCGTGCGCACGGCGGGCCGCGTCCCACCACGCGTCATGCACCGGCGTGAACGTGCCACCGGCCCGGGCCTGGGCCAGCGCGGTCGCGCCCGGCATCGCGCCGGGCTTGGAGATCAGCGCCTCGAGGTAGTGGTCCAGGTCCAACCGCGCACCCATCCGTCCGGGCAGGCGCTCGTGCTGTGCGATCTGGGTGCGACCGTCATAGACGCACAGGTCAGATGCGCGCAGCAAGACCGACACCTTGCGCCCGGCGAACCTGACGGGCACCGAGTACCGGTTGGTGCGCACGTTGATCTGGGCGTAGCGATCGACCCGCTGATGAGACCACCGGCCGGTCTCGAACTCCTCCTCGGGCAGCGGTGCCAGGAGCGGCCTCTCGATCGCGAACATCTCACCGACGGTCCGTACCCGGCCACCGATCCGACGCGCGTCATCCTCACGGTCCCAGGCATCGATCATCTCGTTCAGCTCGGCCAGGGTCGCGACCTTCGGGACCGGGACGAAGTGATTGCGGCGGTACCAGCCGACCTGGCCCTCGACCCCGCCCTTCTCGTGGGCTCCCTCGATCCCCGGCTGGCAGTAGAACGCGTCCAGACCGTAGTGCGAGCGGAACAACGTCCACCGCTCGGTCTCCTTGCGTGCCCGGGAGAAGCCCAGGACCTGGGCGATCGCGGCCTTGAGGTTGTCGTAGCGGACCTTGCCTGTCGGCAGTCCGCCGAGGACGCTGAAGGCATGGACGTGTCCCTCGAGGAACGCCTCCTGGCCGGCCGAGGCGTAGACCTGATGCACCGCCTTGCCGGAGAACGACAACCGCAGCGAGAACAGCGAGTACACCACCAGCTCGCCCGCCAGCTCGATCGTGACATCCCCGAAATCGACCTCCGCCTCCGCGCCCGGCACGTGAGTCTGAGGGATGAACAGCCGCGAAGGCCCCAACCCGGCCTCGGCCCGGATCTCCTCACGACGGCCGGCAATGTACTTCTTCACGATGAAGTACGACACATCCGCGTCATGCTCCCCGCGCAGCCGGTCGAAGATCCGCTTGGCGGTATGACGCTGCTTGCGAGGAGCGACGAGATCAGCCCTCAACCACTCATCGACCAGCGCCTTGAACTCATCCAGCCGCGACCCGCGCGGCGGCAACGGGCGCCGCGGACGCGGCCAAGCCGAATCCAGCGCGGCCTGCACCGTCTCGAACGAGACGTGATACCGACGCTGCAGCTCCCTCTTGGCGACCCCCGCACGGTAGTCCCGCCGGATCCCCGCGAACAGCTGAGCCCGCGACTGCGCGGCCATCCCTCGATCCGTCCCTCGACCGAAGCCCCCGCCGTCCCATCCTCCACCCACACACGCCACCGCGCGCGACCGCTCCCGAAACTGACCACCACGAACATCCGTCAGAACCGACTGCTCCTCAAACAGGGCTCCACACGCTCCCCGTTCTCACCTCCGTGGCCAGGAAGGCCTCGCGTCCGTGAACCGTGGACCGTCCACAGATCAGCGGTAGCCCGTGGCGCGACAAGATGGGAGTGGGGCACACCGGATGGT
>CAZFUQ010000291.1:0-2038 GCA_964521905.1 uncultured Cellulosimicrobium sp. | reverse complement strand
TCAAACAGGGCTCCACACGCTCCCCGTTCTCACCTCCGTGGCCACCACGCCGACGGACGTCCCTGTCGGGGACGTCGTCGCCATCCGTGGCAAGTGCAGCGTGTGCGGTGCCTCGATAGGGCAGATGGTTCCCGTACACGAGAGGCCGACCCCCAGCGCCTTCCGTCGGTGATGTGGGGGTCACGACGCTCCGGACCGTCTTGTTGGATCTTCTGCACGGCGGAAGTGACGTTCTCGATGACGAGGCCCTGCAGAACGCCTGGCATGGTGAACCGTCGGTGACGAGGTCGGCGTGGCAGAAGTTGAAGATGTGGTTGTGGTCGAGCTGGACCATGTTGCGGAAGTAGACGACGTGGTCCTCGTCGACGGCGGGCGCCGCCGGGGCCGAACGGCCGCGACGCGAGTTGCGCGTACGCGGCCGTTCGACCTACCGTGCGGAGATCGGGACGCCCCGCGTTGCAGCGCGGGAACGCCCCAGAGCGGCCTCGGTTCAGGCCACGAGGTGACCTACGAGAAGTCACGAACCAGCAGAATCAGCTCCCTGACCAGCGGTGCGAGCGTCAGGATGGATCGAATCCATCCGCGACGTCTCGCACCGTTCGTCGTTGTGATGACCTGCTTGCACCCGGGACAGACGTCGCCCACGGGCCTCACCTTCCTTCTGGTGTTCTCTCCGCTCTCGGGCGGAGTCTCCCGGCCTGATGCCGGGAAGTTCTGAGGTGGCCCTGGTGCGTCCTTTCCGAGCGCGGCGAGAGCCTAAGGCACGAGACCGACAGGTTCAGGTCACGGCGTCTTCTTCGCGGACTCCTGAGTAGCCTTCGCCGCGGTGTTGCGCAGGGTCTCGCGATGGTCGGTCGAGTACGGGTACAACAGGGCGCGGTGCCACTCCTCGCGGTGTCCGAGCGGGTGGCGGCCGGACTTCACGAGCTTGGCCCTCTCGGTGATGAGGTTGTGCTGGCGCAGTTCGAGGTAGCCGCGTTCGGCGGTCCGCTCGGAGAAGCCGTAGAACGCCTGCGCGCGCTCGTGGGCCATGACGAACGTGAGCCTGCCGTTGGGGTCTTGGGTCTCCTTGAGCATGACCAGGAGCATCGCCTTGCCGGGAAGCTTGAGGGTGTCGATCAGGCCCGAGGTCCAGTAGTCGAACGGGAGCGCGAAGAAACCGCGCCCACGCTCGGCGGGGTCGTCTTCGCGGTCCTTCTTCCAGGGCTTGCCGTCGCCGTTCTCGCGCTTGAGCGCCACCTCGGGGGTTCCGCGCTTGCCGCCGACCTCGAGGAGGTCCATCTCCTCGAGGGTCTTGAAGCCGTTGGTCGTCCTGCGGACGCTCACTCCGTCACCGAGCATCCGTGCCCAGACCTTGATGTCGAGAGGGGTGTCCTCGAGGATGGGCTGTAGGGCGTGGACGGTGAGGAGCAGGTCGAGCGCGCGCTCGTTGCTCCCGCTGACGAGGTCGGCGAGCACCGACGCGCGCGGCTCGCTCTCGCGCTGGACGAAGTCCTTCCGGATTCGCACGAAGCCGCGCTTGGCCTGCCCGAGCAGGTCAGCGCGGGTGAACGCGGCGTCCGCCGGTGTCTCGTCCGCGAATCCCTCGAAGGGATCGCGCTCGGTCGGCTGGGTCTCTGGGGTCGTTCTCGTGGTGTTCATGACGTACAACCTAATCGACGCGACCGCATCGAGCGTCGATCACAGGACCCCACAAGTACCGTCCCAGGTGCCAGTATGTGGTGTCATGTCGATGCCAAGATGCGAAGACATGGCGAGGCCATGCGAGCCTCGTCGATAGTGGGGGGTGCGGGGGGCCGCGGTCGTCACGGCGCCGTCGCGAGGTCCCGCACGACGGCGTCCCCGGACGGGAGTTGCTGCAATTCGCGGCGGCCCGCGTGGATGGCGTGTCTCAGCGTCGCATTACGGGCTCAGCGCTCTTCCACGGTGGAGGGGCGCGCCGGCGCGACTTCCTCGATCGGCACTTCGGGCCGTGCGCGCACGAGGCGGAGCGGGTGGCGCCAGGACCTCCCGGACCACGCGACGTCGGCGGAGACCT
>CAZFUQ010000290.1:3770-4925 GCA_964521905.1 uncultured Cellulosimicrobium sp. | reverse complement strand
CTCATGCGAGGGCCTCCTCGAGGACGCGCGCCCCGCCGTCGGGGTCGGTGGCCGCGTAGCGGTTCGCCGGGCGGTCGAGACCGTAGTGCTCGCGCAGCGTGCGGCCCTCGTACTCCTCGCGGAACAGGCCCCGCTCGCGCAGCACCGGCAGCACGTGCTCGACGAGCTGCTCGAGCCCCGACGGCAGCACCGCGGGCATGATGTTGAACCCGTCGGCGGCCTCGGCGTCGTACCAGTCCTGGATCGCGTCGGCGACCTGCTCGGGCGTGCCCGCGAACGTGCGGTGCCCGCGTCCGCCGCCGAGCCGCCCGATGAGCTGGCGCACCGTGAGCCGCTCGCGGCGCGCGAGCTCGACGATCAGCGTGTACCGGCTCTTGGCCCCCTCGATGTCGTCCTCGGACGGCAGGTCGGCGGGCAGCTCGCGGTCGAGCGGGAGGTCCTCGGGCGCGAGGCGCAGCGTCCTCGCGAGCTGGGCGCGCGCGTACTCGGGGAGGATGAGCTCGTCGAGCTCGCGCTCCTTCGCGAGCGCCTCCGCCTCCGTGGACCCGATGACGGGGACGATCCCGGGGAGGATCTTCACCGTGCCGGGGTCCCGCCCGACGGCGGCCGCCCGCGCCTTGAGGTCGGCGTAGAAGGCGCGGGCGTCGTCGAGCGTCTGGTGCGCGGTGAAGACCGCCTCGGCGTAGCGCGCCGCGAGGTCCTTGCCGTCCTCGGAGGACCCGGCCTGCACGATCAGCGGACGCGCCTGCGGGGACCGCGGGGTCGTGAGCGCGCCGTGCACGGAGAAGTGCGTCCCCGCGTGCGCCGGGGCGTGGATCTTCGACGCGTCCGCCCACACGCCCGCGGTCTTGTCCGCGAGCACGGCGTCGTCCTCCCACGAGTCCCACAGCTGGAACGCGACGTCGAGGAACTCCGCCGCGCGCTCGTACCGCACCGCGTGGGCCGGCTGGTCGTCGAGGCCGAAGTTGCGCGCGATCTCCGGCCCGGCCGTCGTCACGACGTTCCACCCGGCGCGACCGCCCGAGACGTGGTCGATCGAGGCGAAGCGCCGCGCCAGGTTGTACGGCGAGTTGTACGTCGTCGAGGCGGTCGCGATGAGGCCGATGCGCTCGGTGACCGTCGCGATCGCGGTGAGGACGATGAGCGGGTCGAGCG
>CAZFUQ010000290.1:0-3760 GCA_964521905.1 uncultured Cellulosimicrobium sp. | reverse complement strand
GCCGGCTGCCCGGCACGCGCGCGCTGGACCTGGCGAGCGACCCGGCCGGGCGGCGCCCGACGTCGGACCGCAGGCCCGGACCGTCCGCGAAGAAGATCGAGTCGAGCTTGCCCGCCTCCGCGATCTGCGCGAGGCGCTGCAGGTGCGCGATGTTCGTCGACGTGAAGGACGGGTCGCTCTCCGGCAGGCGCCACGAGGACTCGTGGTGGCCCGTGCTCATGAGGAACGCGTTGAGGTGCAGGCGGCCGGGGCGGTGGCCCTCGGAGACGTGGTGGGTCATGCGGCGGTGTCCTTCCTGGCAGGGGTGTTCGTCGAGGCGCTCGCCGACGTCTGCGTCTCGTCGGCGCCGCGCACGACGCCGAGCGCGTCGAGCAGCTCGGTGCGCAGACGCGCGAACCGCGGGTCGGCGGCGTCGCGCGCCTCCCCGGGTCGGAAGCTCTGGTCGGTGCGCCGCTCGGCGGCGATGCGGCCCTCGTCGAGGACGACGACGCGGTCGGCGAGCACGATCGCCTCGTCGACGTCGTGCGTGACGAGCAGGACGGCCGGCCGGTGCCGGGCGCACAGGTCGCGCAGGAGCGCGTGCATGCGGATACGGGTCAGCGCGTCGAGGGCTCCGAAGGGCTCGTCGGCCAGCAGGAGCCGGGGGGAGCGCACGAGCGAGCGGGCGAGCGACACGCGCTGCTGCTCGCCGCCCGAGAGCTCGTTGGGCCACGCGCGCTCACGCCCGGCCAGCCCCACCTCGGCGAGGCTCGCACGGCCCGCGTCGCGCGACGCGGCCCGCGACGCGCCGTCGAGCCCCAGCACGACGTTGTCCAGCACGCGCGCCCACGGCAGGAGCCGCGAGTCCTGGAAGACGACGGACACCTGGTCCGGGACCACGACCTCGCCCGTGCCCACGACCCCGTGGTCGAGCGCGGCGAGCGCGCGCAGGAGCGTGCTCTTGCCCGACCCGGACCGGCCCAGGATCGCGACGAACTCGCCGTCGTCCAGCGTGAGGTCGAGGTCGTCGAGGATGCGCTTCTCCCCGTACGACCGCACGAGCGAGCGGACCCGCACGACCGGGCCGTCCGTCGTCGGGCGGTCCTCCCCGACGGTCAGTCCTCCAGCGTGCGCCGCCACGACAGCACCCTCCTCTGCAGGAGGCGGACGGCGAGGTCCGCGGAGTAGCCGAGGACGCCGTACACGACCAGGCCGACGAGGATGATCTCCGTCTGCCCGTAGGTCCGCGCGAGCTCCATCATGTAGCCGATGCCGGCGGTCGCGTTGACCTGCTCGACGACGACGAGCGCGAGCATCGACCCCGTGACCGCGAAGCGCAGCCCGAGGAAGAACCCGGGCAGCGCGCCGGGCAGGATGATGCGCCGCACGAACTGCCACCGGGAGAGCTGCACCGTCTCGGCGAGCTCCACGTAGCGGCTGTCGATCGCCCGCAGGCCGTTGTGCGTGTGCAGGTAGATCGGGATGAAGACCCCGAGCGCGATGGTGATGACCTTCATCTCCTCGCCGATCCCGAACCACAGGATCAGCAGCGGCAGGAGCGCGAGGTTCGGGATGGCGCGCTTGACCTGGATCGGGCCGTCGAGCACGGCGTCGCCGACCCGGCTCAGCCCGGCCGCGAGCGCCAGCACCACGCCCGCCACGATGCCGAACGCCAGGCCGAGCGCGGCGCGCGTGAGGGAGACACCGAGGTGGCCGCCGAGCCTGCCGTTCGCGACGAGCTCCGCGCCCGTGGTGACGACGGTCCACGGTGCCGAGAGCACGCGGGGGTCGATCAGGCCGGTCGCGGACCCGACCGACCAGGTCACGACGAGGAGCGTGACCCCGATCAGCGCGGCGAGCGGGATCGGCCGGCCGAGACCGTGGCGCGTGCCGCGGGGGCGCACGTCCGTCGTGGCCGCCGGGACCCCGTCGACCTTCGGGACCGCGAGGTCCACCCGGTCGACGACGACGGCGCTCATCTCCCGCCCCCGTCCAGGGCCGCCGCGGCGGACTCGCCGGCGACGGGGCCGAAGCGCTCGTCGAACAGGTCGGTCGCCGCGAACGGCTCGTTGCCGAGCTCGGTCGCGAGCAGGTCGATCGTCGTCTGGGTGCGCTCGACGCCCTCGGTGAGGTCGGACGGGATGTCGGGCACCGGCGCGTGGTCGATGAGGTACTGCGCGTCCTCCTCGCTCAGCCCCTGGTCCTCGACGTAGTACTCCTGCTTCCACTGCTCGGGGTGCTCGAAGATCCAGACCTTCGCCGCCGCCCACGCGGCGACGTACTCGCGCAGCGCCGCGGCCCTGGCCGGATCCTGGACCACCTCGGTCGGGCCGTAGAGGTGCGAGGCGTCGTCGCGCAGATGGTGCTTGACCGACGTCGCGCCGTCGCTCTCGTACGTGCCGAGGTAGCGGAAGAGCTGCGTGCCGCCCAGCGGCGCGATGTCGACCTCGCCCGCGGCGAGCGCCGTCGAGTACACGTCGCCCGTGCTGGGGAGCTCGACCAGCTCGACGTCGTCCTGCGTCAGGCCCGCCTCCTGGAGCGCCTTGAGGACGATCGCCCCCTGCGCCTGACCCGGGCTGAACGCGATGCGGTGACCACGGAAGTCCTCGAGCGAGTCGAGCTCGACGCCGGGTGCGCCCGCGAACTCGTAGATCGGTGCGTCCTCCCAGTTCTCGCGGTAGATCGACGCGTAGATCTGCACGTCCAGGCCCGTCCACGTCGCATGGATCGGCGGGATCTCGGCCACGGCGCCGATGTCGAGGGAGTCCGCGCGGAAGGCCTCCGTGGTCGCCGGGCCGCCGGAGATGTTGGCCCACTCGACCTCGAACGAGAAGTCGCTGTCGATCTCGTCGCCGGCGAGCTCGAACGCCTTCTGCGTCGTGGGGTCCCCGATGCGCAGCACCGTCCCCTCGGGCACCTCGGTCGGCAGGTCGGCGTCCGGGGCGAGCCCGCCGGACGCGGACGCGTCGGCGTCGCCCGACGCCTGTGCTGCGCTGCAGCCGCCCGTGGCGAGCAGCGCGACGAGACCGAGTGCGACGGCGGTCGCTCGGCGTCGGCCGGACGGACGGCCGGACGGCGCGGGTGGGCGGGTGAACGGGTGTACGGGCATGACGAGTCCTCTCGGGGAGAGCGCACAAGGGCGTGCGGACGCCGTGCGCGGGAGGTGAGGTGAGGCGACCCGAAGGTGGCCGGGACGAGCGTCGGTCAGTGCGTCGACGTGCTCAGCGGCACGGGGTCGGGCGACACGCGGCCCGACGACGCGGGCGCGCACGCAGCGCGCGGCGACACGCGAGTCCGGGCACGCGCCCGGCGTCGGCTGCGGGGACGGCGACAAGGCCCCCCGGTGTCGTCTGCATGCGGGCGACTGTGCCAGCCTGCGCGCTCCCCCGAGAAGAGCCGTCGTGCGCCGTCTCACCACCAGGACGAACGTAACGCCGCGCAACGACCCGACACCGGGAGCGCTCGCGGGGACGACGACGGGCCCCGACCCTCCCGGGGGAGGATCGGGGCCCGTGTGTCAGGCGTTCAGGAGCGGATCACTCGGCGCCGGCCTGCAGCTCGCCCGTCGGGGGCAGGTCGTGGACCGAGACGCCGGTCGGAGCGTCGAGCGCGGCGGCCGCGCCCACGCTCACCGGGCCACGGTCGTGCTCGCCCTGGGAGACGCCCTGGAAGGTGAACTCCCCGAGCAGACCCTCGCCCTCGGCGTCGACCAGGACGATCTCGCCGGCCTTGAGCTCGCCGAACAGGATCTTCTCGGAGAGCACGTCCTCGATGTCGCGCT
>CAZFUQ010000289.1:0-4929 GCA_964521905.1 uncultured Cellulosimicrobium sp. | reverse complement strand
ACGACGACGTCGGCGCGGTTCGCGGCCTCGTCCTCGGCGCTCGCGCGGGTGTAGCCGGCCTGCTCGAGCATGCCGGCCATGTGCTCGGAGTCGTGGACGTTCATCTGGCAGCCGAGCGTGCGCACGACGTACGTGCGCGGCTCCTCGTCGACGGGTGCGAGGGGCGCCGTGGGGGCGGCTGCGGGGGCGGGGGCGATCGCGGACATCACCGTCCAGGGTACGGCGCGGCCAGCGATGTTACTGAACTGTTGCCTGACTGTTGCGTGATTCGGTGGCACCGGCAACAGTTGCCCCCTATGTTCTAAAAATGGTCGATGACACACCGACGACGCCCGATGACGCCGTCACCCGCGGACCGTCCGACGACTCCCTCGGCGACCCGCTCGTGGAGCTGCGCGCGGTCAACAAGCACTTCGGTGATCTCCACGTGCTCCAGGACATCAACCTCACGGTCCGGCGCGGCGAGGTGCTCGTCGTCATCGGTCCCTCCGGCTCGGGGAAGTCGACGCTGTGCCGGGCCATCAACCGTCTCGAGACCATCGACGACGGCGAGATCCGGATCGACGGGCAGCCGCTGCCAGAGGAGGGCAAGGCCCTCGCACGCCTGCGCTCCGACGTCGGCATGGTGTTCCAGTCGTTCAACCTCTTCGCGCACAAGACGATCCTCGACAACGTGACCCTCGGCCCCACCAAGGTCCGCCGGGAACGCTCGAAGGACGCCAAGGAGCGTGCGCTCGGCCTCCTCGACCGCGTCGGGGTGGGCAACCAGGCCGAGAAGATGCCCGCGCAGCTCTCGGGCGGCCAGCAGCAGCGCGTCGCCATCGCCCGCGCGCTCGCGATGCAGCCGAAGGTCATGCTGTTCGACGAGCCGACCTCGGCGCTCGACCCCGAGATGATCAACGAGGTCCTCGACGTCATGGTCGCGCTCGCCAAGGAGGGCATGACCATGATCGTCGTCACGCACGAGATGGGGTTCGCCCGCAAGGCCGCGAACCGCGTCGTGTTCATGGCCGACGGGCAGATCGTCGAGGAGGCGCCCCCCGAGGAGTTCTTCACCGCCCCGAAGAGCGACCGGGCCAAGGACTTCCTGTCGAAGATCCTCACCCACTGACCCAGAACCCAGCCCCCACACCGGGCGTCCTCCCGGGGCACACCCCGGCGGGCGGCCACCACTCACGAAGGGTAAGAACGATGCGCACACGACACGCAGGTGCTGCCGTCCTCGCCGCTCTCACCGCGCTCACGCTCGCCGCGTGCGGCGGCGGCGAGGTCGGAGACGACACGACGGACACGGGTACCGACACGGCCACCGACGACGGCGGCACGGGCGGTGCCGAGGGCACGGTCAAGATCGGCATCAAGTTCGACCAGCCCGGTCTCGGCTACCAGGACGGCAGCGAGTACACGGGCTTCGACGTCGACGTCGCGACGTACGTCGCCGGTGAGCTCGGCTACGCCCCCGACCAGATCGAGTGGGTCGAGGCGCCGTCCGCGCAGCGCGAGACGATGCTCCAGACGGGCCAGGTCGACATGATCTTCGCGACCTACTCGATCACGGACACGCGCAAGGAGACGGTCGCGTTCGCCGGGCCGTACTTCGTCGCCGGGCAGGACCTGCTCGTGGCCGAGGACGACACGGACATCACCGGTCCGGAGGCGCTCGAGGGCAAGAACCTGTGCTCCGTCACGGGCTCCACGTCCGCGCAGCGCATCAAGGACGAGTACGCGGCCGGCGTGCAGCTGCTCGAGCGCCCGGGCTACGCCGAGTGCGTCACCGCGCTCACGGCGGGCCAGGTCGACGCCGTGACCACCGACGACATCATCCTCGCAGGTCTCGCGGCCCAGCCCGCGAACCAGGGCAAGGTCAAGGTCGTCGGCGCCCCGTTCTCCACCGAGCGCTACGGCGTGGGCCTCCCGCAGGACAACGACACCTGCGAGGACATCAACGCCGCGATCGAGAAGATGATCGAGGACGGGTCCTGGGAGGAGTTCGTCACGAACAACACCGAGGGCACCGGGTACACGCCGAACGCGAGCGAGAACCCGCCGACGGTCGACGCCTGCGCCTGACCTGGTCACCGGGGTGCGGCGCGCACGGCGCGCCGCACCCCTCGCCCGTCCGTCGCGGCCACGGCCGCCGCACCACCCCTCCGGAGGATGACCGACCGTGGGTGACTACCTGTCCCAGTTCGCGGAGCTCTTCTCGATCTACGACGTTCCCGGAGCGTTCTGGGTCAACATCCAGCTGACGTTCTGGGCCGCGATCTTCTCGCTGATCCTCGGGACCCTGCTGGCCCTCATGCGCATCTCGCCGATCGCGAGCCTGCGCTGGGCGGGGACGTTCTACGTGAACATCCTGCGCAACACGCCGCTGACGATCATCATGACGTTCATGGTCCTCGCGGTGTGGACCCAGCTGCAGATCAGCCTCTCCCAGGACTTCGCCACGAACTTCTTCCGGTTCGCGGTGGTCGGCCTGACCATCTACCACGCGGCCTTCGTCTGCGAGGCGATCCGCAGCGGCGTCAACACGGTACCGATCGGGCAGGCCGAGGCGGCCCGCGCGATCGGGCTCTCGTTCCTCCCCGCGGCGCGGCTCATCATCCTCCCGCAGGCCTTCCGCGGTGCCGTCGCGCCGCTCGGCAACACCCTCATCGCGCTGCTCAAGAACTCCACGGTGGCAGCGGCAGCGAGCGTCGCGACCGAGACGTCGAGCCTCATGCGCACGATGATCGAGTTCAACTCGAACTACATCTACGCGATCTTCCTCACCTTCGCGATCGGGTACGTCATCCTCGTGATCCCCATCGGCCTGCTCACCACGTCCCTCTCGAACCGACTGGCGGTCCGCCGATGAGCTCCCAGCAGTCCGTCCTCTTCGACGCCCCCGGTCCCCGTGCCCGGCGGTTCATCCTGCTCGGCAACGTCGTCGGCGCCGTCGTGGTCCTGGGGATCGCCGTCCTCGTCCTGCTCGAGCTCCAGCGCAAGGGCCAGCTCTCGTGGGACCTGTGGGGTCCCGTGTTCACCGCGAACGCCTGGGAGAACTACTTCATCCCGGGCCTGCAGAACACCCTGCGGGCGGCCGGCTTCGCGATCGTGGGCGCCGTCGCCTTCGGTCTCGTCTTCGGCTCCGGCCGGCTGTCCCAGGTGCGGGCCGTGCGATGGCTGAGCGGCATCGTCGTGGAGTTCTTCCGCGCCGTGCCCGTGCTGCTGATGATGATCTTCTTCTGGCTCCTGCTGGGCTTCCAGCACGTGCCGGACGCCCCGTTCCTCGCGGTCGTCATCTCGCTCATCCTCTACAACGGCTCGGTCATCGCGGAGCTCGTGCGCGCGGGTGTGGGGAACCTGCCGAAGGGCCAGGGCGAGGCCGGTCTGGCGATCGGTCTCACCCGCGGCCAGACCCTGCGCTCGATCCAGCTCCCCCAGGCACTCATCGCCATGCTGCCCGCGCTCGTCTCGCAGCTCGTCGTCGTGCTCAAGGACACCGCGCTCGGCCAGATCATCACGTATCCCGAGCTGCTGCGCGCCGCACAGATCTTCGGCAACGGCAACAGCAACAACCTGCAGACGCTCACCGTCGCCGCGCTCGTGTTCATCGTCATCAACTGGCTGCTCACGGTCCTGGCCCAGTGGCTCTCGCGCTTCCTCAGCGGCCGCACTGCCGGTGCGACGGCGGCGGGTCCGGGCATCGGCAACCCGACGATCGTCGCGGGCGCCCCGGACGCCGGCACGGCGGCGGACTCCACCGCGCGCTGAGACACGGCCGGCCCGGCCGCCGTGTCCGGCCTGCCGGCCACGTCACCTTGCGCGACGCGTCCGAACCTTGCGCGACGCGTCCGACGGCGTGCGTGTCGCGCAGGGATCCCCGGCGCTCGCTGCACGCGGCGCCGTCGGGGAGCCCGACCGCCCGCGCGTCAGGCCTCGTCGAGCCCCTCGGCGCGCTCGGCGTCGAGCGCACGTCGGACGATCTCGAACGCGAGCGAGGGGCTGTACCCCTTGCGCGCCAGCGCTCCCACGACCCGACGCAGGCGCACGTCCTGCTCGAGCCCGCGTGTCCGGGCGAGCCGTGCACGGGCGAGGTCGTGAGCCGCGTCGGCCTCGGAGTCGTCGTCGACCTGCTCGAGCGCGCTCGTGCTGGTCTCGGGGTCGACCCCCCGGCGCCGCAGCTCCATCGAGATCGCGCGCCGCGACAGGCCGCGCTCGGCGTGCCGCGTACGGACGATCATCTCGGCGTACTGGGCGTCGTCGACGAGGCCGACCTCCTCGAACCGGTCGAGGATCGGCACCACGACGCGCTCCGGGTACCCCTTGCGCGCGAGCGACTGCGCGAGCTCGGCCCGGCTCTTCGGGGCGGCCGTGAGGACCCGCAGGACCGTCTCCCGCGCCCGCTCCGCGAGGTCCGCGTCGGTGATCTCCCCTCGCTCGACGAGCTCGGCCAGGGACGGGCGCGGGCGCCGCGCGGCCTTGCGGCCCGCGCGACGCCCGACGTCCTGGTCCTCGGACGGGTCGACGTCCTCGACCCCCACGGTCTCGTCGATCAGAACGGACCCTTCTTGCCCTTGGCGGCGGACGCCTTGGTCGCTGCCGCAGGAGCCGCTGCCGGAGTCGCCGCCGCGGCGTCGGTCGCCACCGTGGTCCCGGCGGCCGGGTCCGCCGGCGCGTCGACCTTGGCCCCGACACCGAGCTTCTCCTTGATCTTCTTCTCGAGCTCGTTCGCGAGGTCCGGGTTGTCACGCAGGAACGTGCGCGAGTTCTCCTTGCCCTGGCCGAGCTGGTCCCCGCCGTACGTGAACCACGAGCCGGACTTGCGCACGAACCCGTGCTCGACGCCCATGTCGATGAGACCGCCCTCGCGGGAGATGCCGACGCCGTACAGGATGTCGAACTCGGCCTGCTTGAACGGCGGGGCCATCTTGTTCTTGACGACCT
>CAZFUQ010000288.1:3954-4954 GCA_964521905.1 uncultured Cellulosimicrobium sp. | reverse complement strand
CGAGTCCCTGGTAGTTCGTCGGCGGGGTGTTCGAGAGCGGGAGGGACGTGTCCTTCTGGGCCGCGCCGAGCTTGGTCGCGATCCGGACCTCGTCGCGCACGCCGCGGGTCGCGAGCCAGCGGCCGAGCAGGTCCTCGCTGTCACGGCCGTGTCCGCCCGCCCAGAGGCTGTAGTTGTTCGCCGTGTCGAGGAACGTCCCGCCCGCCTCGACGTAGCGGTCGAGGACGGCGAACGACGTGTCCTCGTCGACGAGCGTGCCCATGTTCATGGTGCCGAGGCAGAGGGTCGACACGTCGAAGGAGGTGCGCCCGTCGCCGATGGTGCGGTACCGCATGGTGGGTCTCCCTGAGTTCGTGGTGGTCCGAGTGGTCCGCGATGGATCCGTGGTCCTGATGACGTGCTCCACGCTACGGAGCGATCGGCACGGGTGTACGGTCCGATCCCATGGCCATCGACCAGACCACTTCTGCTCCGCCGGCCCGGCCGGGGACGACGGCGGAGCTCGCCTGGGAGGCGCTGCTCGACCTGGGGCCGGGTCCCGGCTCGCGCGTCGAGCGGCTCGAGCGCGCCGTCCGCGACGCCGTGCGCACCGGGCGCGTCCCGGTCGGGGCGGCGCTGCCGCCGAGCCGGCACCTCGCGGAGTCGCTCGGGGTGTCGCGGTGGGTCGTCACGGAGGCGTACGGCCAGCTCGTCGCCGAGGGCTTCCTCGAGGCGCGGACCGGCTCCGCGACCCGCGTCTCCGCCGCAGCCGGCGTCCGCTCCACGAGACCGGGAGGAACGCGGGCGGACGGCGGGCCGGCGCCCGCCCTCGTGGACGCCGTGCCGCCGCTCCCCGGGCGCGCCCGGTTCGACCTCGCCCCGGGCGTGCCCGACCTGCGGCACGTCCCGCGCGACGCGTGGCTGCGGGCGGCGCGCGAGGCGTTGGCGGAGGCGTCGAACGACGACCTCGGCCAGCCTGCGTCGTCAGGCCACCCGCACGCGCGGGCCGTCGTCGCCGACC
>CAZFUQ010000288.1:0-3944 GCA_964521905.1 uncultured Cellulosimicrobium sp. | reverse complement strand
GCGCTCCCTCCCGACGCGCAAGGCTTCCGCGGCGCCGTCGTGCTCACGCGCGGCGCGACCGACGGCATGGCCCGCGTCGCCGCGGCGCTCGTCGAGGCGGGCCACACGCACGTCCTCGTCGAGGACCCGAGCTGGTCCGTGCTGCGCGACGTCGCGGCACGCGTCGGACTCGTCCCCGTCCCCGTGCCGGTGGACCACGACGGCGCCGACGTCGACACGCTCGTCGCGGCGTCGCGGCGGACCGGGGCGCGGGCGGCGCTGCTCACCCCCGCGCACCAGTTCCCCACCGGGTCGGCACTGGCACCCGAGCGGCGGGAGTCGGTCGTCGCGTGGGCGCGCGCCGTCGACGGCCTCGTGATCGAGGACGACTACGACGCCGAGTTTCGCTACGACCGGCGGCCCGTCGCCGCGCTCCAGCAGCTCGACCCGGACCGCGTCCTGCTCCTCGGCTCGGTGAGCAAGACGATGTCTCCCGCGTTCGGCGTCGGGTGGATGGTCGTGCCGCCGCGGTGGCGGGAGTCCGTGACGCGTGCGGCCTCCCCTGCTCACGGCACGACGGCGGGCCCCTCCACGGTGGACCAGCTCACGTTCGCGCGGTTCGTCGCCTCGGGCGGGTACGACCGGCACCTGCGGGCGGCGCGCGGCCGCTATCGCCGCCGTCGCGACGCCGTCCTCGCCGCGCTCGCGCGCGAGCTGCCGGAGGCCGCGGTGACCGGTCTCGCCGCGGGGATGCACGCGCTGCTCGACCTCGCCGGACCCGGCCCGGCCCCGGACGGCGCCGGGAGCACGGTCGCCGACGCGGCGCACGTCGTGCGTGAGGCGGCGGCACGCGAGGTCACCGTCGTGGACCTGCGCCGCTACCAGGTCCGTCCCGTGGCTCGCTCGACGACGCTCGTGCTCGGGTACGGCAACCTCGCGGACGCGCGCGTCGGCGAGGCGGTGTCCCGGCTCGCCGACGCCGTGCGCGCCGCTACTCGTCGTGCGACAGGAGGCTGAACTCGGCGAGCAGCTCGCCGATCTCCGTGGCGTCGACCTTCTTCTGCAGCCGGTCGCGCAGGATCCGCGGGCCAGGGATGGCGAGCTCCTCACCGTCGCGCAGGGCGCTCACCGCGGCGAGCAGCTTGCGGACGTCGTAGGTGCTGTTGAAGACCTCCGGGACGCCGCGCTCGAGGTCGAGGAGCTGGTAGGCCGCCTCCATGCCCGTGCGCACGGAGTACTCGGTCGTGAAGATGACGTCCCGCGTCGTCTCGGCGAACTGGCCGATGAACGCGAAGTTCTTCGCGCCGTCAGGCACGACCTGGGGTCGGTCGCCCGCGTGCCGGGGCATGAAGAACGCTGTGACGTACGGCATCATCACGGGCACGCAGGTCGCGGCCTCGGCGGCGAGGGTCGGGATGTCCGCCTCGGGGACGCCGAGGTGGTAGAGCCACTCCTGCGTGATCTCCTCGCCCGTGCAGTCCTGCAGCGGCTTCTTCACGTAGTCGCCCGGCGTCTCGACGAACAGCCCGTACACCCACACGACGATCTCGTCGGGCGACTGCGCCTTGAAGTGCGGCTGGCGGTTGACGGTCCAGCTCATGAGCCAGGACGAGTCGCGCGCGGTGACGATGCCGCCCGTGACGACCTTGCCGTCGAACGGGTCGCGCTTGCAGATCCGCTCGATGTACTCGGGGATGCGCCGGTCGAGGGTGGTGACGGTCGCGGACTGCCACTTGGTGCGCGGGATGTCGGTGCTGAAGACGTCGGGACGCCCGAACGCCGGGTCCTTGGCGGCCACGCGACGCCACAGGTCCCACGCGGGCGCGGGCCCGGTGTCGAGGCGGGCCGGGGTGTGCTGGTCGCCGTTGTCGGAGTTCTCCGTGAGCGAGCCGATGGTCGCGATGACGAGGTCGTCCTCGCCGAGGTCGAGGGTCTGCTCGACGGCGGCCCCGCCCGACTCATGGACCGCCCCGTGGTCCAGCAGGTGCAGCCGCGTCGCGACCTTCCGGTCCGGCGCGAGCTCGAAGTCGACGTCCGTGACCTCGACGTGGAAGCGGAACGTCACGCCCTGGTCCATGAGCCAGCGCGTGAGCGGCAGCACCATCGACTCGTACTGGTTGTACTTGGTGAACTTCAGTGCGGAGAGGTCGGGCAGGCCGCCGACGTGGTGGATGAACCGGTGCAGGTAGAGCTTGAACTCGAGCGCGCTGTGCCATTCCTGGAACGCGAACATGGTGCGCCAGTAGAGCCAGAACTGGCTGTCGAGGAAGTGCCTCGACATGACGTCCTCGATCGACTTCCCCTCCATGTCCTCGCGCCGCGCGAGGAAGATCTTGGTGATCTCCTTCTGCGCCTTCTCGTCGAGGCGGAAGAGGCCGTCGAAGCGCGCGTCCTTGCCGCAGTCCTCGGTGACGCGCTGGAGCGAGAAGTTCGGGTCGTCCTTGTTGAGCCAGTAGAACTCGTCGAGCACCGAGACGCCCTCGGTCTCGATCGACGGCACCGAGCGGAACAGGTCCCACAGACACTCCATGTGGTCCTCGAGCTCGCGCCCGCCGCGGATCACGAACCCGCGCCGCGGCTCCTTGATGCCGTCGAGCGCGCCGCCAGGGAGCTTGAGCCGCTCGTAGACCGTGATCCTCTCGCCCGGAACCTGACCGTCGCGCACGAGGAAGCCCGCCGCCGAGAGCGACGCGAGGCCCGCCCCGACGAGGTGGACGGACCCGACCCGGTCCGCGCGCTCCGGCTTGCGCGGCCGCGCGAACGCCTCGTAGTTCCCGCTGGAGTAGTACATGGTCTGCCCCTCACCGACGACGACAGGAAAGGAGTGCCGCCCGCGGTGGCGCTCCCCTGCCATGCTCACGCGGGGCACGACCGACCGCACCTCGGTGGACGAACGTGCACGGCGCGCGACGTACCGCAGCAAGACCGGACGCGGTCGGCACACGAGCAGGGCATGAGGATCGCTCGGCGCCGCAGCACCCGCTCGTCCGGGACGACGGCGGGGCTCGCCCTGTGCAGCTTGCTCGCCGCAGCCCTGGTCGTCGCCGCCTGCGCACCTTCCGGCGTCACGTGGCCGGTCGCCGGGCTGTCCGACGCGCGGGACCGGTGGGCGGCCGCGGGCTATGACGACTACGCGTTCACGCTCACGTCGTCGTGCGGCGAGCGGAACCTCATCGGGGACTTCGAGGTCGAGGTCGCCGGCGGCGAGGTGGTCGCGGTGTCCGCGAGCCTCGCGCACCTGGAGATGACCCCCGAGTCCTACGTCGAGAGCGGCGGCGGCACGATCGACGGGTTCCTCGACCTCGCCGAGGATCGGCACGCGGACGTCACGGACGTCGCGTTCGACGACGACCTCGGCTACCCGACGACCCTCACGCTCGATCCCGTGCCGCTGGGGGTCGACGACGAGGAGTGCTACACGATCACGAACGTGCACCCGACGGGCGCCTGACGGCCGACCGCCCGAACGGCCGTGCGCCGTCGGGCGGCGAGACCGCCCGCCGCGAAGGTCAGAGCCGCTCGGCGAGGAGCTCGACCAGCGCCTTGCCCTGCACGCCGGCGAGGTCGTCGGCCTGGGTGCGGCACGAGAACCCGTCCGCGAGGTAGACGTCGCCCGGAGCGGCGTCGCGCAGCGCGGGGAGCAGCGCGTTCTCCGCGACCGCGACCGACGTCTCGTAGTGGCCCTTCTGCATGCCGAAGTTGCCCGCGAGCCCGCAGCAGCCCGCGAGGACCTTGATCGACGCGCCGGCGTCGCGCAGGAGGCGCTCGTCGGCGTCGAAGCCCATCACCGAGTGCTGGTGGCAGTGGGGCTGCACGACGGCGGTCACGTCCGACAGGTCGGGCACGCGCCACCCGGACTCGCGGCCGGGCGCGGTGTCGACCGACGTGAGGAGCTCCGCGAGCGTGCGCGTCGCGGCGGACACGGCCTGGGCGCGAGTCCGGGTGGCGCGTGCCCGACCTGTCGG
>CAZFUQ010000287.1:0-4967 GCA_964521905.1 uncultured Cellulosimicrobium sp. | reverse complement strand
GCGGACGTCGGGACCTTCCTGCAACGCGTCGCGGTCGCGATCACGAGCCGCATCGGCGGCACCTCCGGGCCGATCTGGGGGACGGCGTTCCTCCGGGCGGGCGGCACCGTCAAGGGCCGCACCGAGATCGGCGGCGACGACGTCGTGGCGATGCTGCGCGCCGCCGTCGAGGGGATCAAGGCGCGGGGCAACGCCGACGTCGGCGACAAGACGCTCATCGACGCGCTCGTCCCGATGACCGACGCGATCGAGGCGTCGCTCGCCGCCGGGAAGGACCCGGGCGACGTCGCCGCCGCGGCCGCGAGCGCCGCGCGCGAGGCCGCCGACGCCACGACCGGCATGCTCGCGCGTCGCGGCCGCGCGAGCTACAGCGGGGAGCGCAGCATCGGCTCCCCCGACGCGGGCGCCGTCGCCGTGGCCGTGCTCGCCGAACGCATCGCCCGGTCGTGGCCCACGACCGGGACCGTCTGACCTGACCCGACCGAACGAACTGGGAGCGACCGATGAAGAAGTTCGTCAACGACCCGCAGCGCTACGTCCCCGAGATGCTCCAGGGCATCGCGCTCGCCAACCCGGACACCCTGCGCTACGTCCCGGAGTACAACCTCATCATGCGCAGCGACGCGCCGCGGGACGACAAGGTCTCCATCATCCAGGGCTCGGGCTCCGGCCACGAGCCCGCCCACGTCCTGGCGGTCGGCCCCGGGATGCTCGACGGCGCGTGTCCGGGCGACGTCTTCGCCGCGCCACCGATGGACTACGTCTACGAGACGACGAAGCTCCTCGCGTCGCCCAAGGGCGTGCTCCTGCTCGTGAACAACTACACGGGCGACCGCATGGCGTTCGACATGGCGCAGGAGATGAGCCAGGCCGACGGCGTCACGGTCCGGACGCTGTTCATCGACGACGACGTCTCCGTCCAGGACTCCACGTACACCGTGGGGCGGCGCGGCGTCGCCGGGAACTTCTTCGTCATGAAGGCGGTGGGCGCGGCGGCCGAGGAGGGCGCCGACCTCGACGAGCTCGTGCGCATCGGCGAGAAGGTGAACTCCGTGACGAGGACCATGGGGCTCGCGCTCACGGCGTGCATCCCGCCCGCCAAGGGGTCTCCCCTGTTCGAGCTCGGCGACGACGAGATCGAGGTCGGCGTCGGGATCCACGGCGAGCCGGGCCGCCGCCGCGCGAAGATGGCCCCCGCGGACGACCTCGTCGCCGAGCTCCTCGGCCCGGTCGTCGCGGACCTGCCGTTCACGAGCGGCGACCGGGTCGCCCTGATGGTCAACGGCCTCGGTGGCACCCCGATCAGCGAGCTGTACCTCGTCTACGGCCGCGCGCACGAGCAGCTCACCGCACAGGGCATCGACGTCGCGCGCAGCTACGTCGGCGAGTACTGCACCTCGCTCGACATGGCCGGCGCGTCCATCACGCTCGTCCGGCTCGACGACGAGATCGAGCGCCTCCTCGCCGCGCCCGCATCGATCGGGGCGCGCATCTTCTGAGCCGGCACCCGAGCAGAGACGTCGCGAGGGCTCACGCCGCGTAGCGCGGTGCCATCGACTCCATCTGCTGCATGACGAGAACGATCGCCCCGGGCTGCCGGTCCGGCGGGTACCCGTGCTTGATGAGCAGCCGCTTGATCGACGACCGCAGCTTGGCCCGCACGTCGTCGCGCACCGTCCAGTCGGTCTTGACGTCGCGGCGCAGCACGGCGACGAGATCGCGGGCGATCTGTGCGAGGACGTCCTCGCCCTGCACGTCGACGGCCGACTCGTTCGTCGACACGGCGTCGTAGAAGGCGAGCTCGTCGCGGTTCAGCGGCGGTTCGAACCGCTGCCCGCGCGACTCCTCCGCCGCGACCTCCTTCGCCATCTCGACGAGCGCGGCGATGACCTCGGCGGACGTGAGGTTGGAGTTCACGTACTTCGACATGATCGACTGCAGACGCTCCGAGAACACCTGCTGCCGCGCGAGGTTGCCGCGCGTGAGCCGCCGCGCCTCCTCGGTGACGAGCTTGCGCAGCGCCTCGATCGTCAGCTGCGGGTTGGGCGCCGCCTGGGCGGTGGCGAGGAAGTCGTCGTCGATCCGGTCGAGCCGTGGGTGCGGGAGCCCGGCGGCCGCGTAGACGTCGACGACCTCGCCCGACACGACGGCAGTCGCCATGAGCTGGTTGAGCAGGCGCTGCACGTCGTCGGGCACGGGCTCGCCGCGGGCCTGACGCTCCTCGGCGTCGAGCTTGCCCATCCACACGCGGACCTGCTCGTAGAAGCGCGCGTCCTCCGCGAGGTCCGCCACGCCGTCGGACCGCCCGGCGATCGCCCAGGCCCGGGCGAGCGCCGCTGCCCGACGACGGAACTCGGCCCCGCGCGTCTCCTCGCCCTCCGCCGTGACGACGTTCCCCGGCGTGCGCGGGTCACGCAGCCAGGCGACGGTCATCAGGACGGTGTCCACGTAGCCGCGCCGCGCGCCGGCCGCGCGCGCGGTCGCCAGGCGCGCCCGCCACCCCGACGGGTCGACGAGGTCGCGCAGCCGCGCGACGAGGTCGGCGACCACCTCGGCCGCGTCGTCGACGGTCCGCCCGACGGGCCGCGCGCCCTGGTCGCGCACCGTGTACTCCGCGAGCGCCGCACGCAGGTTCTCCGCGATGGGGGCGGACGCGACGAGCAACCCCGCGTTCTTGCCCCGGAACGTCCGGTTGACGCGCGCGAGCGTCTGCATGAGCAGCGCGCCGCGCATGGGCCGGTCGAGGTAGAGCGTGTGCAGCGGGGGCGCGTCGAACCCCGTGAGCATCATGTCCTTGACGATGACGAGCTCGAGCTCGTCGTCGGGGTCCTTGAGGCGTTTCTTGACGACCGCGTTCTCGGAGTCGCGGCGCACGTGGTCGGCGATCGGCGGCTGGTCCGTCGCGGTGCCGGAGTAGACGACCTTGATCTTCCCGGCGTGCACGTCGTCGCCGTGCCAGTCGGGCTTCAGCGCGACGATCTCGTCGTACAGGCGAGCGCAGATGTCACGCGTCGCCGCGACGACGAGCGCCTTGCCCGGCGCACCCACCGCCCCGACCGTGCCGCCCGACCCGGGCGAACGGGCGCCGTCGGGCACCGACGCGCCACGCACGAGCTCCGCCATCGCCTCGCGCCGTCGCTCCCAGTGCTGCACGAGGTCGGCCGCGAGCTCGCGCAGCCGCGCCGGGGCCCCGTACACCGCGTTCACGACGGCGACGGACCTCTCGATGCGGTCGCGCTCGACGTCGTCGAGCCCCGTGGTCGCCTCGTCCGCCGCGGCGTCGATCGTCTCGGCGTCGAGCCCCTCGGCGAACGCGACCTTGACCAGGCGCGGCTCGAAGTACACGGGCACCGTCGCGCCGTCCTCGACGGCGCGCGTGAGGTCGTAGACGTCGATGACGTCGCCGAACACCTTCTCGGTGTTGCGGTCGGCGGTCGAGATCGGCGTACCGGTGAACGCGATGAGCGTCGCGTTCGGCAGCGCGTTCTTCAGGTGCCACGCGTACCCGTCGAGGTCGTCGTAGTGCGACCGGTGCGCCTCGTCGACGACGAGCACGACGTTGCGCCGGTCGGAGAGCACGGGATGCCTGGCGCCCGCGTGCTTCTCGTCCGCGGTGAGCCCGAACTTCTGCAGCGTGGTGAAGTAGATGCCGCCGGTCCTGCGCGCTGCGAGCTCGTCGCGCAGCTCGGCCCGCCGTCGGACCTGCCGCGGAGCCTCGGTGAGCAGCCGCGAGCGCGCGAACGTCTCGTAGAGCTGCCCGTCGAGCTCCGTGCGGTCGGTGACGACGACGATCGTCGGGTTGCGGAGCTGCGGGTGGCGCGCCACGTGCGCGGCGTAGAGCTCCATCTCCATGGACTTTCCGGAGCCCTGCGTGTGCCAGACGACGCCCGCCCGCCCGTCGGTCTCGACGGCCCGGATCGTCGCCTCGAGCGCGCGGCTCACCGCGAAGTACTGGTGCGGTTTCGCGACCCGCTTGGTGAGCCCGCCCGCGTCCTCGTCGAACGCGACGAAGCCGCGCAGGAGCTGGACGAACCGCTCCGGGTTGAACAGCCCGTCGAGCATCGTCTCGAGCGGCGACGAGAAGGGCACCTCGCCGTCCACGACGTCGTCCGTGATGCCGTCGACGGCGCGCCCGTCGCGGGCAGCGGCCTCGTCCTCGTCGGCGACCGCGGGAACGGGCGCACCCGTCGGACCGACCCCGCGGCCGTCGTCGTCCACGTTCCACGGCGAGTAGTGGTTGAGCGGTGTGAACGGGGTGCCGTACCTCGCGACGATCCCGTCGCTGATCACCGTGAGCACGCACGCGCGGAACGCCATGGGCAGCTCGCGCACGTACGTCGTGAGCTGCGCGTGGGCGGCGGCCACGTCGGCCCGCGCGCTGCCGGCGTCCTTGAGCTCCATGACCACGACCGGCAGCCCGTTGAGGTACAGCACGACGTCGAAGCGACGCTCGACGTCGCCGTCGACCACGCGGACCTGGTTGACCGCCAGCCACTCGTTCTCGTCCTCGCGCGAGGAGACCAGGCGGATCGTCGGGGTCTGCTGGCGGCCGTCCTCGACGTAGGTGATGCCGCGGTAGCCGTCGACGAGGACGTCGTGGACCCGCTTGTTCTCCGTGATCGCGTCCTGCGACGTCGGGCGCAGGATCTCGACGAGCGCCTGCTCGAGGTAGTCGCGCGGGACGTCGGGGTTCAGTCGTCGCAGCGCGGCGCGCACGCGCGTGGGGATCGCGAGCTCGTCCCAGGACTCGCGCTGCGCGAGCGGCTCGCCCCCCGTCGCGTATCCCGGGTGCCCGACGGCGGACGTCGCGCCGGGCGCGATCTCCTGCCCCTCGAGGTGCTGCCAGCCGATCCCGGCGAGGTGGTCGAGCGCGAGGTGCTCCCACTCGGCTTCGTTGCTGCGCACTGTTCCTCCGTGGCGTCCGTGCTGGCCGGGTACCGGTCATCGGCTGGTCGTGAGACTACTGG
>CAZFUQ010000286.1:381-4982 GCA_964521905.1 uncultured Cellulosimicrobium sp. | reverse complement strand
GGCCGCCTGCTCGGCGTACTGGGCGGCGAGCGCGTCCTCCTGGACCGCGACCGACGCGACGTCGTAGCCGGCCTCGTCCACGGCCTCGCGCAGCGCGGCCTCGTCGAGCGGGTCGTCGGAGAAGACGGTGACCTCGGACGCCCCGTCGACGCGCAGCTCGACGCTCACGTTCTCGACGCCGGGCACGGCCTCGAGGTCCTTGGTGACGTGGGCGACGCAGTTGGCGCAGGTCATGCCGGTGACGCCCAGGGTGGTGACGGTGCTCATGGTGCTCCTCGGGTGATGGTTCGGATCAGCTGCGGACGAGGCGGGCGATGGCGTCGGCGGCCTCCTTGACCTTGGCCGCGCCCTCCTCCTCGGACTGGCGGGCCGCGTCGACGACGCAGTGGCCCAGGTGGTCCTCGACGAGGCCGATGCTGACGGCCTGCAGCGCCTTGGTCACGGCGGAGACCTGCGTGAGGACGTCGATGCAGTAGACGTCCTCGTCGATCATGCGCGCGATGCCGCGGACCTGGCCCTCGATGCGGCGCATGCGCTTGAGGTACGCCTCCTTGTCGGACGCGTAGCCGTGCGGGCCGGTGTGCTCGCCGTGGTCGGCGGTGACGGCCTCGGTCGTGTCGGTCATGCTCTCCTCCTCGTCCCGGACGGTGCGGGCGTGCTGCGGCAGGCCGCTCGTGCATACCCCACCAGGGTACGACCCACCATACCCCGCCAGGGTATTCGTCCGTCAATCGACCGGGAGGCGAGGACCGTCGTGCGGCTCCGCCATGACACGTGTCACGGCCGGACCGTGAGGTACGCACCCGGACCGGTGACGTCGCGCACTGCCGGTCCGGTCGGGCCGGCCCCAGTCTGGGAGCACGCCGCAAGGCACCCCCGACGCGAGAGGCTCGTCATGACCGACATCGTCACCGGACTCCAGGACCTCACCCAGGGTCTTCCGCCCCTGCTGAGATGGGTCGGAGTGCTGGTCGCCGCCGCGATCCCCTACGTGGAGGCCGAGGGTGCGGCGGTCCTCGGCATCGTCGCGGGGGTCAACCCCTTCGTCGCGATCCCCGCGGCGGTCGTGGGCAACGCGATCGCGCTCGCCGCCGTCGTCTGGCTCATCAGCGCGGCACGGACCGGCCTGACGCGCGGTCGCGTGGCGCAGGAGGCGAACCCGAAGCGCCAGAGGATGCGCCGGGTGTTCGACCGCTACGGCGTACCGGGCGTCAGCCTGCTCGGCCCGCTGCTCCTGCCGAGCCACGTCACGGCGGCGGCCATGGTCGGGTTCGGTGCGCCGCGGACCAGGGTCTTCGGCTGGGGTGTCGTCGCGGTCGGGCTGTGGGCGGTCCTGTTCGGGGTCGTCGCGCACCTCGGCGTGCAGGCCGTGTCGGCCTGACCGCGGGGCGACCCCGCGGGGTCACGGCCACGTCACGATCACGGGCTCGGGCGGCGACGGCGGACGTCCCGTCCTACCCTCCCAGCATGAGGACACGGTGGGCCGCGACGGCGCGGCGGGGGGCTCGGGCGGCGCTCGCCGCCGTCGCGCTCGCGGCGGGCCTGGTCGCCGTCGCACCGCCCGCCGGCGCGTGCGCGTGCGGCGGCGTCGTCGACGCCCCCGCCTACGACACGACCGTCGAGTCCGAGACCGCCGTGCTCCAGTGGGACGGCACGACCGAGACGATCCTCCTCGAGCTCTCCGCGCTGTCCACGGCACCGGAGGTCGGGCTCGTCCTGCCGACCCCCGCCCCGGCGGAGGTCGCCCTCGCCGACCCCCGGGTCTTCCGCGAGCTGGACGAGATCACCCGGCCGCGCGCCGTCGTCTCCGACTACCGCTGGTGGCCCGAGCTCGGGTTCGGCGGCCCCGGTGACGGCGCGGGTGGGGACCCGGGCGTCGCCGTGCTCGACGAGGTGCGCCTCGGCCCGCTCGACGTCGCGACGCTCGCCGCGACGGACACCGCTGCGCTCGAGGCCTGGCTCACGGAGCGCGGCTTCCAGCTCCGGGGATCGATGTCCACGGCCCTCGCTCCGTACGTCGCCGAGGGCTGGTCGTTCGTCGTCGCACGGCTCGCGCCCGAGGAGGCGGCCACCTTCAGCGGCACGCTCCAGCCCCTGCGCGTGACGTTCCCCAGCGGCGCGCTCGTCTACCCGATGCGCATGTCCGCGGCCGCGGAGGAGACGCAGCGCACGCGGACGTACGTGCTCGCCGACCACCGCGTCGACCGGGTCGACGCGACCGCCGAGCTGGACGAGCCGACGGTCCGGTTCGCGGGCCGTGTGGACCCGGGGTCGGTCGAGTCCGAGGAGCTCGCCGCCCTTCTCGCCGCAGGCGGGTTCGTCACGGCGCACACCCAGTCCTTCTCGGAGCCCGGGACCCAGATCGTCTCCGACTTCGTCTTCGAGCCCGCCGCGTCCGACGTCGCGTACGCACCGACGTACTCCGTCGTCGCCGAGAAGCGCATCGGGCCGTTCTACGCCGGGCCGGTGCTCGCCTTCGCCGGGGTGCTCGCCCTCGCCGTCCTCGTCGTCTGGGGTGCCCGACGCCGGCACGCACCCGCGCCCGTCGGCGCACCACGGCCCGTGGGCGCCTGAACCGACCCTGGGCGAGAAGCGCGCTTCGCCGCGACACGCACGATTCCTGGGTGTTCGATGGGAGACGAAGCGGGAGGCGACCGGCGGCCCTGACCGAGCCGGCGCGACGAACCCGTCACGTCGGCACGGGGAGTGAGCATGACGACGCAGGACCCGATCCTCACCGCATTCTCGAGCACCGCCAAGCAGGTCTGGTACTGGCCCGTCCTGCGCGGCGTGCTCGCGATCATCCTCGGCATCGTCGCGATCGCGTGGCCCGGGATCACCGCGGTCGCCGTCATCTGGGTGATCGGCATCTTCGCCGTGGTCGACGGGATCGTCGAGATCGTCGAGGGCATCCGGCGCCGCGGCGCGGGCAACGGCACGGCCCTCCTCGTGACCATGGGCGTGCTGAGCCTCGCCGTCGGCGTCGTGCTCCTCGTGTGGCCGGGCAAGACCGCGATCGTGCTCACGTGGATCATCGGTTTCTGGGCCGTGATCTACGGCCTCTTCCAGACCGTCGCGAGCATCGAGCTGCGCAGGGTCCCGGGCAGCGGCTGGGGCTGGGGCGTGCTCGCCGGGCTCCTCGGGATCGTCTTCGGTCTGCTCGTGCTGTTCAACGTGAACGCGGGCCTCGTCTCGATCGTGTGGCTCCTGGGGATCTTCGCGATCGTGTGGGGCGTCCTGCTCATCGCCTTCGGGTTCCAGATCCGCTCGCTCGGCAAGCGGGCAGGGCAGGCCGCGGCGCCGGGCCTCGCATACTGACCGCCGCCCAAGAAGCTCCCCCGCGGTCCAACACGCGACCAGCCGCGGTCGAACACGACTTCGGTGTCGTTATCTCCCGGATAACGACACCGAAGTCGTGTTCGACGCCGGGGGTGGGGCGGGGTGGGTTGGCCCGGGGTGGGGTGGCCCCGGTGGGGGGCTTCTGTCAGGTTGGGGTGGCCTTCGCGGCGGCGCGGGCGGCCGCGGGGAAGGCGTCGAGGACGCGGGACACGGCCGCGTCGTCGTGCGCGGCGGAGACGAACCACGCCTCGAAGACCGACGGCGGCAGGTTGACGCCCGCGTCGAGCATCGCGTGGAAGAACGCGCGGTAGCGGAACGTCTCCTGCGCCTGGGCCTGCGCGTAGTCGCGCACGCCGGCGCTCGCGGCGAGGTCGCCGAAGAACACGGAGAAGAGCGAGCCGGCGCGCTGCACGCGGTGCGCGACCCCCTCCGCGGCGAGCGCCGTCCCGACGGCCGACGACAGGACGCCCGCGACCTCGTCGACCCGCGCGTACACGGCGTCGTCGGCCAGTCGCAGCGTCGTGAGGCCCGCGGCGACCGCGACCGGGTTCCCCGAGAGCGTCCCCGCCTGGTAGACCGGCCCGAGCGGGGCGAGCTGGTCCATGACCGTGGCCGGACCGCCGACCGCCGCCACCGGCATCCCGCCGCCCATGACCTTGCCGAACGTGAACAGGTCCGGCGTGTACCCGTCGGCGCCCTGCCCGCGCAGGAGCGCGTTCTCGAGCCCCCACCAGCCGCTGGGCCCGACCCGGAAGCCCGTGAGCACCTCGTCGAGGACCAGCAGCGCGCCGTGCGTCGCCGTGATGCGGCGCAGCCCCTCGTTGAAGCCCTCGGCGGGCGGCACGACGCCCATGTTGGCGGGCGACGCCTCCGTGATGACCGCGGCGATCTCCGACCCGCGCTCCGCGAACGCCGCCTCGACGGCGGCGAGGTCGTTGTACGGGAGCACGAGCGTCTCGGCCGCGCTCGCCTCGGTCACGCCCGCCGAGCCGGGCAGGGCGAGCGTCGCGACGCCGGAGCCCGCCTCCGCCAGCAGCGCGTCCACGTGCCCGTGGTAGCAGCCCGCGAACTTCACGATCACGTCGCGGCCGGTGACCCCGCGCGCGAGGCGGATCGCCGTCATGGTCGCCTCGGTGCCCGTCGACACGAGGCGCACGCGCTCCGCGGCCGGGACCCGACGGCGGATCTCCTCGGCGAGCAACACCTCTCGCTCGGTGGGGGCGCCGTAGGAGGTGCCGTCGACGGCGGCCCGCTGGATGGCC
>CAZFUQ010000286.1:0-371 GCA_964521905.1 uncultured Cellulosimicrobium sp. | reverse complement strand
GCGGCGGCCTCCTGGGCCGCGGCGACGACGTCGGGCTGCGCGTGCCCCAGCAGCGCGGGACCCCACGAGCACACGAGGTCGACGTACTCGCGCCCCGCCACGTCGGTCACGTACGGGCCGCGGGCCGAGGCGAGGAACCGCGGGTCGCCGCCCACGGACCCGTACGCGCGCACCGGGGAGCTCACCCCGCCGGGGAGCACGCCCTGCGCGCGCACGAACGCGGTGTGGTTGTCGGTCGCTACCGTCGACGGCGCCGCCGTCTCCGCCTGCGCGGCCGCGGCCGCTCCGATCCCGCTCGTGTCCGTCACGCCCGCGTCCTTCCGTCGTTCTCGTCCAACCAGCCGGCGAGCTCGGTCGCCCAGTAGGTGAGG
>CAZFUQ010000285.1:0-4983 GCA_964521905.1 uncultured Cellulosimicrobium sp. | reverse complement strand
GGCGCCCCACATGAGCGCCTCGGGGTGCTCGCTCTTCGCGTAGTTCTTCTGGGCCCGCTTGATCGCGGTCGTGACGTGGCACCGGTACGGGCCGGTCGCGCGCGCGGTCCATTCCGTCCCGGGGTCCTGGCACACGCTCTTCTGCATGCCGCACGACGGGCAGATCCCGTCCTCCCATGCGGTGAGCGCGAGCATCAGCCCGGTCTGCTCGTCGTCCCACTCGGGCTCCGGGCGGGACGAGGCGAGCTGACCGTCGGCGTCGTGCGTGTAGACCGTCTCGGGCTCCCAGCCGCATAGGCGCTTGTACGAGATCCCGAGCGTGCGAGCCAGGGTCAGGCGGTCGCGGAGGCCCTTGTCGTGCGCGACGCGCTCTGCGAGAAAGGGGCGGCCTTCACCCCGCGGTTCACGCCGAGGACGGCCAGGGCGAACGTCTCCCACTGCGCCTGCGAGAGCTCGTCGGCGAGCGCCGGCCAGTCGGTCGTCCCGTTGAAGTCGACGGGTTCGCCGTGGGCGTCGGTCACGGACACGATCGCGAGGCCGATGACCTGGTCGAGCGCGGAGAGATCGAGTCCGTACCGGAGGTCGGTCTCGTTGCCCTCTCGGGGTGGGTTGGCGGCCTCGAACTGCTCCCAGACGTCGCGGCGGTCTGCCTCGAGCTCGAACGTGACCGTCGCGGCGGCCATCGCTCCCTCGAGCTGCTGCACGGAGTCCGCGTGGGCTCGGGTCGCGTCGGACGGAATGATGGTCGATCCGTCAGCCTTCTGCGCCGCGTCGAGTGCAGTCACAGCCTGGTCGTGCTGCGCGTACAGGGACAGGTCGGTGCACAGGGGGACGGCGCGGCGTGCGCGCTTGATGGTGATGCTCACAGGTCTCTCCTCACAGGTCTGGTCACAGGTCGGTGGTGGGGCCTGGCCCGCCGCGGACCTGTGAGACGCGGCGGGCCAGGGGTTCTCAGCCGCCGGTGCCGGCCGCGACGACCGCGTCCGGGACGTGACCGGACACGAAGCACGTCCAGGTGGAGCGGGTCGTGCTGTTCGCCTCGGAGGGGACCTCCTGGCGGATGCCGGGCTTGAAGCGCGTGGTGGCGACCTTCTCCGCAGCCGTGACCGCGGTGGTGTGGGGCAGGCCGCGGCGTCGGAGCGCGACGATCTCCTGCCCGTTCACCAGCGCCTCGACGAGCTTGTTGTACTCGTCCTCGAGCGGGGAGTTCGTGTTGTCGATCCCCGTCACCGCGAGCGACGGCGTGACACGCCCCGGTTCGTTGCGCGTGATCGTGTCGCACTCGCGCTCGTCGGTGATCGTGGCCTGGTCGATCGTGAACGCGAACCCGCCCGGGGTCAGGTAGCACGAGATGTCGACCGCGGTCGCGGCGTTGATCTCGTCGAGGGTCGGCGCGGACAGGTCCGCGACCGTCGGGACGAGCAGGGTGAGGATGTTGCCGTCGGCCGGGGTGGACGGCAGGTTCGAGTCAGCCATCGTGGCTCTCCTTTGCTGTGGCCTCTTCCGGGCCCGCGGTCGCGGGCGCCGTCTCACGCGAGGCCGACCGGCCCGCGAGGTTCAGGTGGTGCTTCGCCGGGCGCGGGACCGGCGAGGCGGAGTAGTGCGGCTTGCGCACGAGCTCGAGCAGTGACCCGATGCGCGGGTCTCCCTCGCGCACGTCGAACTCGTGGCGGGTCTCCTTGTCGCGCACGCGCACGAACGGACGGGGCACAGGCACCTCCGGGCATGACGAGCACCCCGTGCGCGAGGTGCGCCGGGGTGCTGGTGGGTTGGTCAGACGAGGGTCGCCGTGTAGTCGATCTCGACCTTCGCGTACATCGGGTACCGGCCGCCCGCGGGCTGCACGTCACGGTCCTCGACGGGCGGGCGCGTGTTGAAGACCGCGAGCGGCGTCGTCAACCACCCGGCCGCGACGGGCCTGGCACCCTCGAGCGCGTCGATCACCCGCTGCGCGGCCGTGCGCACGCCCTGCGCGGTCGGCGCGGTGACCGTGACGAGCACGTAGCAGCGGTGCGCGAGCCGCGAGCGCCCCTCGGAGCGCTGGACGACGTCGGGGAGCTGGTGGGTGACGACGACGAACGCGGCGGGGGCGGTGCCTGGCACCTGCCCGTCGTAGACGCGCACGACGTCGTCGGGCGGTGGCGCAGGGTCGCCCGCGCCGACGACGGGGAACCCGGCGCCGGCGAGGATCGTGTTCACGCCGGCCGCGAGCGCCTGGGCGGTCACAGGAGGTCCTCGATGAGGTCTGCGAGCTGGGTCTCGATCTCGGGCATCTGCGCTTCGAGGGGTCCGTCGAAGTCGACGGTGCCGCCGCCGCGGGACCCGCCGAAGAACGCGATGTTCGCGAGCGCGCCGCCGCGGCGGTCCTTGTCTGGGCCGCCTTCGTAGGCGACGGCGCCGAGCGCGGCCTGGCGGTCGTAGGTGACGGTGCCGCCGATGCCGCGGAAGGAGCGTGACGCGGCGAGGTTCTCGTTCTGCTCGTCCTTGATGACGGTCGCGCCCTTCTTCATGATGGCGTCGACGTCGGTCAGGGATGCGAGCCGTCCCGCGCCTGCCGCGATGTCGGTCGCGAGCTGGCGCATCTCGTCAGGCATCGCCGGTACCCCCGTAGGTGTTGAGGTCGTCGACGAACATGCGGTACGCGGTCGCCGCGGTCTTGAAGAACGGTCCGCGGAGGATGTACTGGCGGCCGACCAGGTTCGGGTCGAACCTGGCGCGGGTGACCGTCACGACGTCGCCCACCTGTGCCGCGTAGGCGCCGACGGGCACGTCGACCCGGTATCGCTGGATCGTGACGGACCCGCCGCCGACCTCTCGGTCCTGCTCGTAGCCCTCGTAGGTTTGGACCTTCGCCTTGCCGTCGTACACGGTGGCGGGGTCCACGGGCTTGCCGGTGAGGGGGTCGACCGCGCCTGTGGGGCGGACGATCTTGACCTCGTCGACCATGAGCGCTTCGGCGGCTCGGCGGCCGCGCGCGAGGGCGCCGGCGGGGTTCACCGGACCGTCCCGACGACGGCGCCGACCGTGCCGAAGCGGGTACGCAGTGCCTGGCGTGTGCGCTCGGGCAGCTCCATGGGCGAGATGATCTCGTCCTGCCCCTGGGTCTTGCCGTACTGGTAGTCGTCGACTCGCTCGTAGGCGATGCCGCGGCCGGGGTTGTACGCCCCCGACTCGTTCGCGGCGGCTGCGAGGCCGGCGGCGACGAGGGAGCAGCACAGGTCGACGATGTCCTGCGGGACGTCGTCCCAGCCGTGGTCGAACGTGACCACGAGCTCGGCGGGGATCGCGCCCGGGTGCTGCCAGTACGTGTCGCGCCACAGGCTCGAGCCCCGCAGCTTGTAGTTCGTGACGGGGACGTCGTCGAGCACGACGGCCGTGACCGTGTGCACGGGGCGCGCCGGGAGCTCGATGCGGCGCGACGCTTCGGTCCACAGACGGACGGTCGACGTCGCGCGGGTGATCGAGCACCCGGCCGCGTCGCGGATGGACGCAGACGCCGCGGTGAGCAGCGTCTGCGTCCGGTCCGCGTCCGTGGTGTCGATCCTGCGCGCCCGGAGGTCGGCCACGCCGGCGAGGGGTTCCAGTGCCATGGTGGCCTCCCTTCGTCAGTCCTGCGGGTTGCCAGCGCCGGGGTCGCCGGGGTCGCCGGCCTGGGCGGCCTTGATGGCGGCGAGGATGTCGGCCTTCTTGGTCGCCTCGCCCAGGTCGACGTCGTGCTCGGCGGCGTACTCCTTGAGCTCGCCGACGTTCCGCTTCTCGAGCGGCTTGGGGGTCGTGGCCTTCTCGACCTCGACCCACTCGCCGGAGGCGACCTTCGCGTTGCGGTTCTCCGCGGCCGGGCTGGCCGGGTCCCGCGGCTCGTAGACGAACGGGGCCCCGTAGACCGGGTTACCGTCGGTGTCCTTGCCCTGCCGGGCCTTGTACTTCGGCATGCTGTGTCCTGCCCTTCGGGTCAGTCGATGGTGACGACGGCGGACGCGAGGTTCTTCGGGCGCACGACCTTCGCGCCGAAGACGTGCAGGCCGCGGATGCCGTCGCCGAAGGTGGTCTCGAGGCGCAGCGCCTCGGTGTTGAGGATCTGCTGCGCGTAGGTCGTCGCGATCGAGTGGCCGGCGAGGAGCGTGAACTCCGTCGTGACCGGGTCACCGCCCGTGGCGCTCGGGACGGTGTTGGCCTCGACGACCTCGAAGTTCGCCGCGCGCCCGACCCGGCCGTTGCGCAGGCCGTCGGTCGTGCCGGCCGCGTCGAGCCGGATGAACCGGTCGTCGCGCAGCAGCAGCCCGTAGAACTCGGGCGGGACGACGGAGAACCGGCCCTGGTCGGGCGTGTTCGTCCGCACGAGGCGAGTGCGCAGCTCGACCAGGAGGTCGTAGGCCTCCGACGGGGTCGAGATCGTCACGTCGCCGACCGCGTTCCCGGCGTCGACGCCCGCAGCCATGGTCGTGGCCACGTACTCGTCGGCCTCGGCCGCGAGGTTGTACGACGCGCCGGTCGTGGTCTCCTCGACGAAGCCGTCCTGCGCCTGGCGGCGGTCGATGTCGTCGACCTTGAACGCGAAGTAGTTCTGCTGGTCGATGACGAGCGTCTGCCCGGCGTCGGTCAGCAGGTCCCACGTGATCGTGCCGTTGCGCGTGTAGGCGCGCACGGCCGGGTCGACGAACGACGTGATGTGCACCGTGTCGCCGGCGCGGGCGATGTCGCCCTCGTAGTCCCGGTTGACGACGCCGGGCTGGGCGTACACGAGCTTGTCGCGCAGCGCCTTGAGCAGCCCCGCTGCCCAGACCTCGGGGATGAAGTTTCCGATGGTCACAGTTGACTCTCCTTCGTTGTCAGGTGGTCTTCCCGCCGAGGAGGTCGTTGAGCAGACCCTCCGCGCGGGCGGCGTTGATCTCGTCCGGGCTCTTCCCGGCGAGGTCGGCCTTCGTCCACTGCCGCTTGCTCGTCTCGCCCTCACGGTTCGACGTTGGGGAGTGGATGATCGGG
>CAZFUQ010000284.1:0-5015 GCA_964521905.1 uncultured Cellulosimicrobium sp. | reverse complement strand
GCACGAGCGGGGCCAGGCCCGCGCGCGCCGCGTAGATCGCCGCGGTGTACCCCGCCGGACCGGACCCGACGACGATCAGGTTCTGGACGGGCGCGGACGCCTCTTGTATCGACATGTCTCTATATTGACATCTGTCTATGTAGTTTCCAAGCCGTGCGACCACCGCTGTGCGGGGCAGATCTTCAGGGGCCACCATCGATCTGCTGCGCATCAACCTGAGAAGGTTCGGTGCGGCCGGCCTCCGGTGACATCGCGCGACGCACTTGAGGGCTCAGCGACCACCGGAGCACGTAGGCGGTGGCGAGCGGTCGGTTCGAGCCGACGGCACCGTCGCTGCTCAGCGCGATCACGCCGAAAGACCACGCCGACGCCGAGACCGATACCGATACCGATACCGATACCGAGGATCACGATCCACCGAGGTGGCGTGCTTCGGTCCGGCGGGCTCGTGGTGTCGTGGATGGCGCGCACGATGAGCCAGATCCCGATCGGGAGCAGCAACGGCGGTGCCAACCAACCGGAAGGCCCGCACGTCGGAGACCTCTCAGGTGTCGTGCTGCCGAGTGGGGCGCGTCGACGCCACCCGCGACGACGTCGTACTGTCGGGCTCCCGGCATCGTGTTGCGACGACCGGTGCAGTTCGCCAGGACGGGGTACCGACAGCGTCGCACCCCGTGAGGTCGGACCCTCAGAACAGGCGCGAGTCCACGTCGTCGACGCCGCGCATGGCGTCGTAGTCGAGCACGAGGCAGCCGATCCCCCGGTCGGTCGCGAGCACGCGCGCCTGCGGCTTGATCTCCTGGGCGGCGAACACGCCGCGCACGGGGGCCAGGAGCGGGTCGCGGTTGAGCAGCTCGAGGTAGCGCGTCAGCTGCTCGACACCGTCGATGTCGCCGCGCCGCTTGATCTCGACGGCGACGGTCGCGCCGTCGGCGTCCCTCGCGAGGATGTCCACGGGGCCGATCGCCGTCGGGTACTCGCGGCGCACGAGCGTGTGGCCCGTCCCGAGGAGCTGGATCTGCGCGGCGAGCATCTCCTGCAGGTGCGCCTCGACGCCGTCCTTGACGAGCCCCGGGTCGATGCCGAGCTCGTGCGAGCTGTCGTGCTGGACCTCGTGCAGCTCGATCTCGAGCCGGTCGTCGCTCTTGGCGTGCTGCACCGCCCACACCTCGGTCACGCCGCGCTCGCGCGCCTCGTCGGACGGCTCGCGGACCGCGAGCGAGCACGGCGGGCTCATCCAGTTGAGCGGCTTGTACGACCCGCCGTCGGAGTGCAGCAGCACGCTCCCGTCGGCCTTGACGATGAGCACGCGCGTCGCGAGGGGCAGGTGGGCCGAGAGCCGGCCCGTGTAGCGGGCGGAGCAGCGGGCGACGACGAGACGCATGGGGGCGAGGTCCTCCGTGGTCGGTGATGAGCGGTGCGGGCCACGGCGACGACGCCGGGCAGCGCCTAGACGACGATGTTGCGGCGCCCCGGCGGCGAGGCCTCCAGCCAGGACGCGAGGCCCTCGTAGGCCGCCTTGGACATGGTCAGCTCGAACTCCTGGCCGCGGTAGCCGCAGCGGACCAGGTACGTGTCGGGCCCGTCACCGGCGAACGGCTCACGCCCGGCGATGACGAGGTCGTAGCGCGACCACGTCCGGGCGGGGCGGATCGAGACCGACCACAGGCGCCACCAGTCGATGCGGCCGACCCCGTAGTGGGCGATGCCCGCGACCCACGGCGCCCCGGGCGCCCCGGCGCGGCGCGCGCCGCACTCGAAGGACCCCACCCGGTGCGAGAGGGCGCGCAGACGCAACGCCCCCAGCCCGATCGCGACGACGAGCAGGACCAGCAGTCCGATCGCGATCCAGGCGGGGGGCGTCATGGTCGTGCCGTCCCGGTGGTCAGCGGCCCGGTACGGGCTCGACCGAGTCCGCGACGATCGTGACCTGGTTCGAGTCGACGGAGATGAATCCGCCGGACACACGCACCTCGAGCGGCTCGCCCTCGGCGGAGCTGATCCGGACGGAGCCCTCGCCCAGCACGGAGAGCAGCGGCGAGTGGTCCGCGAGGATGCCGATCTCGCCGTCAGCGGCAGGGGCGCTCACTCTCTGCGCCCGGCCCGACCAGATCTTGCGGTCCGCCGCCACGAGGTCGACGTTCAGCTGTGCCACTGGAACTCCTTCATGCCCGGTTCATGCCCGGCGCGACGGCCGGGACGGTGCCCGGCCCGCGTCCCGCGGCCGGACCTGGTGCGACGCCCGCGCGGGGCCGGGACGTACGGCCCGGCCCCGCCTGCGGGTCGGGTCAGGCTCCGTACTCCTTCTGGATACGGGCCCAGTTGCGCTCGAGGTCCTCGAGGCCACCGATGTTGAAGAACGCCTGCTCGGCGATGTGGTCGAACTCGCCGTCCGCGATCTTCTTGAAGGCCTCGATGGTCTCGGTCAGGGGCACGGTCGAACCGACCACGCCCGTGAACTTCTCGGCCATGTAGGTGTTCTGGGAGAGGAACTGCTGGATACGACGCGCACGCGCGACGACCGTCTTGTCCTCCTCCGAGAGCTCGTCGACACCGAGGATGGCGATGATGTCCTGGAGCTCCTTGTTGCGCTGCAGGATCGACTTCACGCGCGTCGCGACCTCGTAGTGCTCCTTGCCCACGTAGCGCGGGTCGAGGATGCGGCTCGTCGAGGCCAGCGGGTCGACCGCGGGGTAGAGACCGCGCGACGCGATCTCTCGCGAGAGCTCGGTCGTCGCGTCGAGGTGCGCGAACGTCGTCGCCGGCGCGGGGTCGGTGTAGTCGTCGGCGGGCACGTAGATCGCCTGGAGCGACGTGATCGAGTGACCACGCGTCGAGGTGATGCGCTCCTGGAGGAGGCCCATCTCGTCCGCGAGGTTCGGCTGGTAGCCCACCGCGGACGGCATGCGGCCGAGCAGCGTCGAGACCTCGGAACCCGCCTGCGTGAAGCGGAAGATGTTGTCGATGAACAGGAGCACGTCCTGCTTCTTCACGTCGCGGAAGTACTCCGCCATCGTGAGCGCCGAGAGCGCGACGCGAAGACGCGTGCCCGGCGGCTCGTCCATCTGGCCGAAGACCAGCGCGGTCTTGTCGAAGACGCCGGCCTCCTCCATCTCCACGATGAGGTCGTTGCCCTCACGCGTGCGCTCGCCGACGCCCGCGAACACCGACACACCGCCGTGGTCCTGGGCGACGCGCTGGATCATCTCCTGGATGAGGACCGTCTTGCCGACGCCCGCACCGCCGAAGAGGCCGATCTTCCCGCCCTGGACGTACGGGGTGAGGAGGTCGATGACCTTGATGCCGGTCTCGAACATCGTGGTCTTCGACTCGAGCTGGTCGAACGCCGGGGGCTTGCGGTGGATCGGCCAGCGCTCGGTGATCTCGACCTTCTCGCCCTCGGCGAGGTTGAGGATGTCGCCCGTGACGTTGAAGACCTTGCCCTTGGTGACGTCTCCGACGGGCACGCTGATGGGCGCGCCGGTGTCGGTGACCTGGGCGCCGCGGACGAGGCCGTCCGTCGGCTTGAGGGCGATGGCGCGCACGAGCGAGTCACCCAGGTGCTGGGCGACCTCGAGCGTGAGGGTGAAGGACTTCTCGCCCTCGCCCTGGGACGAGAGGTCGATGTCGACCGTGAGCGCGTTGTAGATGTCGGGGATCGCGTCCGTCGGGAACTCGATGTCCACGACGGGGCCGATCACTCGCGCGACTCGGCCCACGCCGGGACCGCTGGAGTGCTCGACCTGGGCTTCCACGGTGGTGGCGGTCATTGCTGGCCTCGCTTCGCAGTGCCGGAGTGGTCCCCGGCGGTTTCGGTCAGGGTGTCGGTGATGGTGCCGGGCGCGTCGGCCCCGGCGACCCGGTGCTGCCTCATGAGGCCGCCAGCGCGTCGGCACCCGAGACGATCTCGCTGATCTCCTGGGTGATGTCCGCCTGCCGCGCCTGGTTCGCCAGCCGCGTGTAGTTGCGGATGAGGTCCTCCGCGTTGTCGGTCGCCGTGTGCATGGCACGCTGACGGGCCGCCAGCTCGGACGCCGCGGCCTCGAGGAGGCAGCTGAAGATGCGGCTGCGCACGTAGCGCGGCAGCAGCTCGTCCAGGACCGCCTCGGGCGAGGGCTCGAAGTCGTACAGCGGCAGCACGTCGTGCTTGCCCGCGGGCGCGACGCCCTCGACGACCTCGAGCGGGAGCATCCGCACGACGCGCGGTCGCTGCGTGACCATGTTCACGAACTGCGTGTACACGATGTGCAGCTCGCTCACGCCGCCCTCCGGCGCCGGGGCGAGGAACGCCCCGAGCAGCGTGTCGGCGATGTCGCCGGCCACCTCGGAGCTCGGCGCGTCCGAGCCGTACGACCACGTGCCGGCGAGCTCACGCCCACGGAACGTGTAGTACGAGATCGCACGCCGACCGGCCGCGTAGAGCGCGACCTCCTTGCCCTCGGCCACGAGACGCTCGACCAGGCGCTCCGTCTCGCGGAGGATCGACGCCGAGTAGGCGCCGGCCATGCCGCGGTCCGAGGCGACGACGAGCACCGCGACGCGGTTCGTGTCGGTGCGCTCGCTCGTGAGCGGGTGCTGCGTCGACGAGTGCGTCGCGACCGCCGAGACGGCACGCGTGATGGCGCGCGCGTACGGGGTCGCGGCGGCCGTGCGGGCACGAGCCTTGCCGATCCGCGACGCGGCGATGAGCTCCTGCGCGCGGAACATCTTCTTCAGCGACTGCGTCGACTTGATCCGCTGCTTGTAGACGCGCTGGGATCCGGCCATCGTCAGGCCCTCTTCTGCCGGACGATCTGCTCCTGCTCGATCTCCGTCTCGGTCTCGTCCTCGGCGTCGCCGCCGACGAGAGGCGAGCCGTCGCCCTTGAGGAAGCCGTTGCGGAACTCGTCGACGGCCGAGGCGAGCTGGGACTCGGTCTCGTCCGCGAGCTTGCCCGTCTCCGCGATGGTCGACAGGACGTCCGTGTTGCGGCGCAGGTGGTCGAGCAGCTCGGACTCGAAGCGACGCACGTCCTC
>CAZFUQ010000283.1:0-5016 GCA_964521905.1 uncultured Cellulosimicrobium sp. | reverse complement strand
CCGGTCCGCGCCGAGCGCGGACCGGCGGTTCGGTGCCCAGATCTTCAACCCCGAGAACGGGGGAGCGATCCTCTGGCAGCACCTGTTCTGGTTCTTCGGGCACCCCGAGGTCTACATCATCGCGCTGCCGTTCTTCGGCATCGTGTCCGAGATCTTCCCCGTCTTCGCCCGCAAGCCGATCTTCGGCTACAAGGGCCTCGTCTACGCGACGATCGCCATCGCGGCGCTCTCCGTCACCGTGTGGGCCCACCACATGTACGTGACCGGGGCCGTCCTGCTGCCCTTCTTCGCCTTCATGACGATGCTCATCGCGGTCCCGACCGGTGTGAAGTTCTTCAACTGGATCGGCACGCTGTGGCGAGGGAAGCTGACGTTCGAGACGCCGATGCTGTGGTCGATCGGGTTCCTCGTGACCTTCCTCTTCGGTGGTCTGACGGGCGTCATCCTGTCCAGCCCGGCGCTCGACTTCCACCTCTCGGACTCCTACTTCGTCGTCGCGCACTTCCACTACGTCGTGTTCGGCACCGTCGTGTTCGCGATGTTCGCGGGCTTCTACTTCTGGTGGCCCAAGTTCACCGGCCGGATGCTCAACGAGCGCCTCGGCAAGCTGCACTTCTGGCTGCTGTTCATCGGCTTCCACACGACGTTCCTCATCCAGCACTGGCTGGGTGTCGAGGGCATGCCGCGTCGCTACGCGGACTACGCGCCGTCGGACGGCTTCACCTGGGAGAACCAGGTCTCGACGGTCGGGGCGTTCATCCTCGCCGCGTCGACGCTGCCGTTCCTGTGGAACGTCTACACGACCTGGCGCAACGCGCCCAAGGTCGAGGTCGACGACCCGTGGGGCTACGGTCGCTCGCTCGAGTGGGCGACGTCCAGCCCGCCGCCGCGGCACAACTTCACGTCGCTGCCCCGCATCCGTTCCGAGTCGCCGGCGTTCGACCTGCACCACCCCGAGGTCGCCGCGATGGACCATGCCGAGGCGAACCCCGACATCCTCGAGAAGGTGTACGGCGAGGCCGACCGGCGTGGTGAGAAGAGCGTGGCGATCGACCGCCTGAGCGGCTCGGGCCGCACGAGCGACTCCACGACGACGACCGTCGTCGACGAACCCCGCGCGGGCACGACCGACGAGGAGGCCGGAAAGTGAAGATCGAGTACAAGCTGTTCCTCTTCGGAGCGCCGTTCTTCGTCGTCGCGGGACTGGTCTACGGCTTCTGGAGCGGCTGGGAGCCCGTCGGCTCCGTCGCGATCCTCCTCACCGCCGGTCTCGTCGGCATGATCGGTGCCTACCTGGCGCTGACCGCGAAGCGGATCGACGCCCGCCCCGAGGACGACCCCGAGGGTCTCATCGAGCAGGGTGCCGGCGACCAGGGCGTCTACGCCCCGTGGAGTTGGTGGCCGCTTGCCATCGCGGGGTCGGCCGCGGTCGTGTTCCTCGGCCTGGCGGTCGGCTGGTGGCTCGTCTACGTGGGCATCGCGCTCGGTGCGCTCTCCCTCGTCGGCTGGGTCTTCGAGTTCTCGCGCGGGCAGCACGCGCACTGACCTCGGTCGACGTACCCCGCAGCACGCGGACGGCCCGGCATCCCTCGCGGATGCCGGGCCGTCCGTCGTTCGACGGGCAGGAGACGGTGTGGCCGGTGGTCAGCCGGTGAGGTCGTCGTACGTGGCCAGCGCGACGACACCGGTCGCGGCAGCCACGAGGCGGGGATCGCTCGTCACGAGGACGTCCGCCTGGAGGGTCGCGACCGCGAGGTACTCGGCCGGGACAGGGTCCTCCCAGCCGTGCTCGAGCGCGATCCGCCAGGCCGTCGCGCGGGAGACGCGATCACCGAGCAGGCGGATCTTCAGGGCGGCCAGCGCATCGAGCCGTGCTCGCGCCTCCCGCGCGTCGAGGAGTCCCTCGAGGTGCTCGCGGTAGAGCTGCGACAGCACGTGGCTGCGCAGGACGGACGGCCCCACGAGCGCGTACCGGGCGTCGAGGCCCGTCTCGTCGTCCAGGAGGCGTCGTACGGTCGGCGCGTCGACCGCGACGCGCCGACCCGACAGAGAACCGGCCATGGCCCCTAGCACACCACCAAACCCCAGCGCGGTCCACAGACCCCCTCCCGGCCCGCCGCCGAACACGACATGAGGGTCGCTATCCACCGGATAGCGACCCTCATGTCGTGTTCGGCGACGGGCGGGGCGGGCTCGCTCGCGTCCGGCGGGCCGGGCGGGCTCGCTCGCCCGGGTGGGGTGTGGTCAGGCGGGGGTGATGAGGCCGGCGGTCTGGGTCTTGGCGCGCTGGAGGCGGGCCTCGGCGTCGGACCAGTTGACGAGGTTCCACCAGGCGGTGACGTAGTCGGCGCGCACGTTCTGGTAGTCGAGGTAGTAGGCGTGCTCCCAGACGTCGAGCAGGACGATGGGGGTCAGGCCGAGGGTGAGGTTGCCCTGCTGGTCGTAGAGCTGGACGGTGATGAGCTTGTTGCCGATGGAGTCCCAGGCGAGGATGGCCCAGCCGGAGCCCTGGACGCCTGCGGCGACGGCGGCGAACTGCTTCTTGAAGGCGTCGAAGGAGCCGAAGTGCTCGTCGATCGCGGCGCCGATGTCGCCGGTGGGCTCGCCGCCGCCCTCGGGGGAGAGGTTGGTCCAGAAGGCGGAGTGGTTGACGTGGCCGCCGAGGTTGAACGCGAGGTTCTTCTCGTGGAGGTTGATGGCGGCGAAGTCGCCGCTCTCGCGGGCCTCGGCGAGCTTGTCCAGGGCGGTGTTCGCGCCGGTGACGTAGGCCTGGTGGTGCTTGGAGTGGTGCAGCTCCATGATCCGCCCGGAGATGTGCGGCTCGAGCGCACCGTAGTCGTAGGACAGCTCGGGCAGGGTGTAGACGGGCATCCGGAGTACCTCCTGGTTCGGGCCACCAGACGCCCTCATGGGCCTGGTGGCTGGGGGAGCGGAGCCTCCGCGTCGCACCGACACGTGGTCGGGGGCCGGAGACGCCGATGACCCGCGACCGGTCCACCTCGGGGAGGGGACTGGTCGCGGGTCACCGTTCTACTGTGCGGGAACCTCAGGGACGACGCTCGTCGGCACCCGGCTCGGGCTCGACGAGACCGTGCCCACCACCGACGGTGGCGGCTCCCGCCTCGATCTGGGCGTGGCTCTCGCCCGCCAGCGCGTCGTGCTCGCCGTGCGAGTGCGCAGCGGCCAGCTCGTCGGGCGAGACGGGCTCGATGCGGTCCTCGTAGAAGAAGCGTGACAGGCGCTGGAGGCGCTTGTCCTTCTTGTAGCCCTTGCGGCGCACGCCGCGGGCGTCCGTCGCCGGCTCGATCTCGAGCGGCTCGTGAGCCCGGTAGTTGACCCGCAGCCAGCGCTCCTGGTCGTCCAGCGGGCGGTGGACCTCGATGTACTCGCCGTGGGCGAACCGGACGATCCGACCCGTCTCGTGACCGTGGAGCACGAGCTCGCGGTCCTTGCGCTGCAGCCCGAGACAGATCCTCTTGGTGATCCAGAACGCGAACCACGGGCCGACGAAGAAGAGGATGCGGAACACCCACGTGATCGTGTTGATCGACAGCGAGAAGTGCGTGGCGATGAGGTCGTTCGATCCGGCGAGGGCCAGGATGATGAACGCCGTGAGGAAGGCGACGCCGAGCCCGGTACGGACCGGGACGTTGCGCGGGCGGTCGAGGACGTGGTGCTCGCGCTTGTCCTTCGTCACCGCGGCCTCGAGGAACGGGTAGACGAAGAGGAACGTGAACAGCAGACCCGGGACCACCACGGCCGGGATCAGGACGTTGAGCGGCACCGTGTAGTCGCCCCACGTGACGAACTCCGCCTGCCCCGGCATGAGACGTAGCGATCCTTCGAGGAACAGCATGTACCAGTCGGGTTGGGCGCCCGCGGACACCGGTGAGGGGTCGAACGGGCCGTAGTTCCACACGTTGTTGATCGCCATCGTCCCGCCCATGAGGGCGAGGATGCCGAAGACGACGAAGAAGAAGCCGCCGGCCTTGGCCACGTACACGGGGAACAGGGGGTAGCCGACGACGTTCGTGTCGGTGCGGCCGCCACCGGGGTACTGCGTGTGCTTGTGCAGCACGACGAAGAAGAGGTGCAGCGCGACCAGCGCGAGGATCAGACCGGGCACCAGGAGGATGTGCACCGTGAAGAGCCTGGGGATGATGTGCTCGCCCGGGAACTCGCCACCGAAGATGAAGTACGAGAGGTACGACCCGATGAGCGGGATCGACTTCACGACACCGTCGGTGATGCGCAGGCCGTTGCCGGACAGGACGTCGTCCGGGAGGGAGTACCCCGAGAAGCCCGCCGCGAGGCCCATGATCATGAGCAGCATGCCGACGAGCCAGTTGACCTCGCGCGGCTTGCGGAACGCACCCGTGAAGAACACGCGCATCATGTGCGTGACGATCGCGGCGAGGAAGATCAGCGCGGCCCAGTGGTGGATCTGCCGCATCAGCAGACCGCCGCGGACCTCGAACGACATGTGCAGGGTCGACGCGAACGCGTCCGACATGAGCACGCCGTTCATCGACGCGGGCTCGCCGTGGTAGGTGACGAGCGACATGCTCGGGACGAAGAACATCGTCAGGAAGATGCCCGTGAGGATGAGCACGACGAACGAGTACAGGGCGATCTCGCCGAGGAGGAACGACCAGTGGTCGGGGAAGACCTTGCGTGCGAACTCCTTGACGGCGACGCCGATGCCGGTGCGCTGGTCGAGGTAGTCGGCGGCCTTGCCGGCGGGGGTCGTCGGTGCAGCCGTCTTGGGCGCGGCGGTCTTCGTCGCGGCGGTGCCGGTGCTGGTGGTCACTTCAGACGCTCCCAGAAGCTCGGGCCGATGGGCTCGTGGAAGTCGCTCTGGGCGACCAGGTAGCCCTCGTCATCAATGGTGATCGGCAGCTGCGGCAGGGGCCGCTTCGCGGGGCCGAAGACCACCTTGGCGCCGTCGGCCACGTCGAACGTCGACTCGTGGCACGGGCACAGCAGGTGGGGCGGCTGCTGCTCGTAGAGCGCCAC
>CAZFUQ010000282.1:0-5034 GCA_964521905.1 uncultured Cellulosimicrobium sp. | reverse complement strand
TAGCGGAACTCGTGCGCGAGCTCGACCTCGACGGGGATGCGGCACCAGTGCTCGATCGCGTACTTCGCGACGTGCCCCGAGTAGGCCGCCGTGCCGCACGCGACGACGATGATCTTGTCGACGGCGCGCAGCACGGCCTCGTCGATGCGCAGGTCGTCGAGCACGAGCTTGCCCGACGGGTCGGTGCGGCCGAGCAGGGTGTCCGCGACGGCGTGCGGCTGGTCGTGGATCTCCTTGTCCATGAACGAGGAGAAGCCGCCCTTCTCCGCCGCGGCGGCGTCCCAGTCGACCGTGTAGCGCTTGGCCTCGGCGGGGTTGCCGTCGAAGTCGGTCACCTCGACCGACGTCGGCGTGATCGTGACGATCTGGTCCTGTCCGAGCTCGAGCGCCTCCTTGGTGTGGGAGATGAACGCCGCGACGTCCGAGCCGAGGAAGTTCTCGCCCTCGCCGAGCCCGACGACGAGCGGCGAGTCGTGCCGCGCGCCCACCACCGTGTCGGGCGAGTCGGCGTGCACCGCGAGGAGCGTGAACGTCCCCTCGAGGCGCCGCGCCACCTGGCCCATGGCGAGCGTGAGGTCCTTGGTCTCGCGGTAGGCGCGCGCGAGGAGCTGCGCCGCGACCTCGGTGTCCGTCTCGGACCGGAACTGCACGCCCTCGGCGAGGAGCTCGGACTTGAGCGTCGCGAAGTTCTCGACGATCCCGTTGTGGATGACGGCCAGGCGGTCGTCGTCCGCGAGGTGCGGGTGCGCGTTGGTGTCCGTGGGGCCGCCGTGCGTCGCCCAGCGCGTGTGGCCGATCGACGCGGTCGCCGCGGGGAGCGGGTGGAGGTCGATCTCCTCGACGAGGTTCGCGAGCTTGCCGGACTTCTTCGCGAACGCGACGGCGTCGATCCCGGGCGCGACGAGCGCGACGCCCGCCGAGTCGTAGCCGCGGTACTCGAGCCGGCCGAGTCCTTCGAGAGCGACGTCGAGGGGTCGCCCCGAGGCCTCTCCGACCATGGTTCCGGGGCCTACGTACCCCACGATTCCGCACATGGTCGTCGAGTCTATCCGCGGTGCACGACACCTCGGCGGCGGCGCGGATCCTGGCTTTTGGTGACCACCTCTGCCATATTCGGCGGGTGCGCGGGCCGGCGCGCGGCACGACCGCGGTCCGACATCCGGCACAATCGCCGGGTGGACAGTTCTCCCCGTCCGGCCGACCCGACCGGTCCCCCGACCCACCTCGGCGGCCGCACCGCAGCGCCCGCGGTCGACCCCGCCGACCTCCTGCCCGCGCACCTCGCCGCGCCGTCGGCGTCGCCGTACGTGGACCTGGACCGCGCGGTGTGGAGCCGCCTGTCGGAGTCGACCCCGCTCCCGCTCACCGACGACGACGTCACCCGCCTGCGCGGGCTCGGCGACCCGATCGACCTCGCCGAGGTCGACGCGGTCTACCGCCCGCTCTCGCGCCTGCTCAACCTCTACGTCACCGCGACGTCGGGGCTGCACGAGGCGACGTCGACGTTCCTGCGCGAGGAGACGGGCAACACGCCGTACGTCATCGGCGTCGCCGGGTCCGTCGCCGTGGGCAAGTCGACGACGGCCCGCGTGCTGCGCGAGATGCTCGCGCGCTGGCCCGAGACCCCGCGCGTCGAGCTCATCACGACGGACGGGTTCCTCTACCCGAACGCCGAGCTCGCGCGCCGCGGCCTCATGGAGCGCAAGGGCTTCCCCGAGTCCTACGACCGGCGGGCCCTCATCCGCTTCCTGTCCAAGGTGAAGGCCGGCCACGCCGAGGTGCGGGCGCCCGTCTACGACCACCTCACCTACGACATCGTCCCCGGTGCCGAAGCCGTCGTCCGCAAGCCCGACGTGCTCGTCGTCGAGGGCCTCAACGTGCTCCAGCCGGCACGGCCGAGCGCGCACGACGAGTCGACCGTCGCGGTCTCGGACTTCTTCGACTTCTCGATCTACGTCGACGCGCGCACGCGCAACATCCGCCAGTGGTACGTCGACCGGTTCCTCGCGCTGCGCCGCACCGCGTTCGCCCGGCCCGAGTCGTTCTTCCGCCGCTACGCGGAGCTCACGGACGAGCAGGCGGTCGAGCGGGCGAGGTCCATCTGGGACTCGATCAACGCGCCGAACCTCGAGCAGAACATCCTGCCCACGCGCGGCCGCGCGACCCTGGTCCTCACCAAGGGGTCGGACCACTCCGTCCAGCGCGTGCGCCTGCGCAAGCTCTGACCCGGCGCGGGCCGAGCCGCGGCCGGGGGGTGGCGGCTCAGGACGCGCGCCGCGTCGGACGCGGCGCGGGAGGACGCGGCGCGCCCGACGCCGGGTCCTCGCCCTGCAGGGGTGCCGTCGCCTCCGCGGGGGTCGACGTGGGGGTCGACGTGGGGGTCGACGGCGTCGCCTCCGCGGCGGGGAGGTCGCCCCGGCGCCGTGCGCGGAGCATGAGGACGCGGTCGATGACGAAGCCCGCCGCGATGCCCAGGACGACGCCGAAGACCATCGCGAGCAGAGGCTCGTGGCCCAGCCACTGCGCGGCCACGAGGCCGATGAGCACCGAGTACAGGGCCCAGGTCACGGCCGCGATCGCGGAGAACGCCATGAAGCGGCGGCGCGGGTACCCGACGGCGCCGGCGGTCATGTTCACCGCGACGCGCCCGACGGGGATGTACCGCGCAGCGAGGATGAAGGAGGCGCCGCGGTGCGCCAGCGCCCGCTCCGCCCACGCCACCGCCTTGCGCCCACGAGGCGTGCGCAGGATCCGCACCCGGTCGGTGCCGACCGCCCGGCCGATCGCGAACGCGATCTGGTCGCCGGTCCACGCTCCGGCCGCGGCGACGAGGAGCACGAGGAAGAGGTTCGGCTCACCGGACGTGTGCGCGGACACCGCGAGCGTGATGACCACGGACTCGCTCGGGATCGGCGGGAAGAACCCGTCGATCGTCGCGAACGCGAAGAGCGCCGGGTAGATCCAGCCGGACGCGGCGAGGGCGAGAATCCAGTGCTCCAGATTCTCCAGGAAGGTCGAGACGGCCTCGGTCACGTGTTCCTCGTTCGTCGGCTGGCGGGGAGGCCAGGCTGGCGGCGGCGACAGGTCGGTGCGTCCCGCGCCACCACAAGCCTACGGAGCACGGCGGCGTCGGCCATCAGGGAGACCCCCGGTTCACCCCTGGGATCCCGCCCGGCGGCTCGCGCCCGAGCACGAGTCTCGCGGCGGGGTGCGCCCGACGTCGTCATACCGACGAACGACATCGGCACGTCGCGACTACGTCGTGAGGACCAGGCCTGCGGCGCTCAGCCGTCGCGGCGGCGCGGGCGCGGGGTGCCGCGCAGCGGCCGGGCCGTCGCCGGGTCCTGCGGCCACGCGTGCTTGGGGTACCGGCCGCGCAGCTCGGCACGCACCTGCGGGTACCCCTGGACCCAGAACGAGGCGAGGTCCGCCGTGACCGCGGCCGGACGGCCCGCCGGGGAGAGCAGGTGCAGCAGCACGGGCACGCGCCCGCCCGCGAGGCGCGGCGTGCGGTCCCAGCCGAACGTCTCCTGGAGCCGGACCGCGAGCACCGGCTGGTCCTGGTCGTAGCTCACGGCCACCCGGGACCCGCTCGGGACCTCGAGCCGCTCGGGGGCGAGCTCGTCGAGGCGAGCGGCCTCGGGCCACGGCAGGAGGCGGCGCAGCGCGCCCGCGAGGTCCGCGCCCCGACCGCGGGCGACGGCCGCCAGGTCGGGCCCGAGCCAGGCGTCGAGGCCGTCCAGCAGGGCGTCGTCGCCGACGTCGGGCCACGGCTCTCCCAGCACGCCGTGCAGGAACCGCAGGCGGTCCCGCAGGCGGACCGCGCCGTCGGACCACGGCAGGTTCCCGAGGCCGTCCCGGCGCAGCCCGTCGCGCACGGTGGCGTCGAGCACGCCGGCGGGCGGGTCCCGCCACGGCTCGCGCGCGACCTCGATCGCACCGAGCGAGGTCACCCGGGCGGCGCGCACGCGCCCGCCCGTCCACTCGGCGACCCCGGTCGTCCGCAGCTCGGCCGCCCCGGCGGCCCGCGCCGTCACCTCGTCGACGGGTGCGGCGGACCGCACGACGGCGTCGGCACGGCCCGGCGCGCGGTCCACGTCCGCGACGGCGAGCCAGGGCATGCCCTGCAGCGGGGAGCCCGGGGGAAGTCGCGCGCCCGCGCCCGAGACCAGGAGGTACGACTCGCCGCCAGGTCGCAGGCGGGCCAGCCGGTCGGGGTGCGCGAGCGCGACGACGTGCCCGACGGCGGCGTCGTCGGTCGGCCTGTCCCGCGCCGTCGACCCGTCCGCGGCCGGTGCGACGGCCCGACCACCGGCGGGGGACGCCTCGGTCACGGCCTCGCGCGCGACGCGCTCGAGGCGGTCCCGCTGCGCCGCCCAGCCGCCGGCGCCGGGTCCACCGCGGCGCAGCGCGCGCAGCGCTGCCGGCAGGTCTGCGCCGGGCACGCGCACGTCCTCCGAGAGCAGCGCGACGACCTCCGCCGCGCGCCGCGCGCCGACCTCGGGGACGGCGTCGAGCAGCGCCCGCGCACGACGCGGGTCGGCGGGGACGGTCGCGATGCGGCGACCCAGCGGCGTGACCCCGTCCGGCCCGTCGGCGCCCAGCCCGTGCAGCACCTCGCGTGCCGCGGCCCAGGCGGCATCGGGCGGCGGGTCCAGGAGCGCGAGCCCGGCACCGTCGGGGCTGCCCCAGCACGCGAGCTCGAGCGCGAACCCGGTGAGGTCCGCGGTCCGGATCTCGGGCTCCGGGTGCCGCGCGAGGCGCACGTGGTCGCCCTCCGACCAGCAGCGGTACACCGCGCCCGGACCCTCGCGCCCGGCACGGCCCGCGCGCTGCTCGGCCCCCGCGCGGCTGACCGCGACCGTCACGAGGCCGGGCAGGCCGCGGCGCACGTCCGTGCGCGGCTCGCGCGCCAGCCCGGCGTCGACGACGACGCGCACCCCCGGGACCGTGAGCGACGACTCCGCGACCGCCGTCGACACGACGACCCGGCGCCGCGGGCCCTCCTCGAGCGCGCGGTCCTGCTCGCGTGGG
>CAZFUQ010000281.1:0-5102 GCA_964521905.1 uncultured Cellulosimicrobium sp. | reverse complement strand
GTCAGTTCGCTCATGGCCCCATGCTACGACTGAAAACGCGGTGTTGTACATCTCCAAACAGAATGCCGATATGGTCCGTTGCGTCGGTTTGAGGCGATCTTGGTCGGCCCCGCCTTCGAGGATGGCGGCGAGCTCGTTGGCCCGGGGGAGTGCGGCCTGCTCGTTGGGGGGGCAGGCTGTCGTAGGTGTAGTTGGCGACGGCCAGAGGTGCCGGTGCGCCGGCGAGGGCGTAGCGGACGATGGCTTCGTTGCGGCCGGCGACGAGGAGGATGCCGACGGTGTGGGCGTGGCGGTCGGGCTTGCACAGGCGGTCGTCGACGAGGGCGACGTAGGTGCCGAGCTGACCGACGTGCCCTGATTCGAACTGGCCGATCTTGAGCTCGACGACGACGTAGCGCAGCTGGTCGACGTGGAAGAGCAGCAGGTCGATGACGAGGTCGTCGCCGTTGACGGTGAAGCGGACCTGGCGGCCGACGAAGGCCATGCCGTGCCCGAACTCGAGCAGGGTGTCTTGGAGCTTGTCCATGAGGGCTTGTTCCATGTCGCGTTCGTGGACGCGTCCGGTCAGGCCGAGGTGGTCGAAGACGTAGGGGTCGCGCACGAGCTTGTTGGGCGAGCTCGGAGGCGCCTGCTGCTGGATCTGGGTCTGCCCCGAGTGTCAACGAAACTCGGGGCAGACCCAACGTCCGATATCTCGGAGTGGCGCTGCGGTCTGGTCCGACCAAGCGCAGTGGCGTGCGCCGCGGCGTCGACGAGGTCGCTGTGGCGATCGATCAGGGCGTGCGTAGGACGGCGACGGGGTCCCGGAAGGCGGCGATGACGGCGGGGGCCAGCGCGGCGAGGCCCGCGGCGAGCAGGGCCAGAACGGCGGTGCCGGCGCAGAAGGCGATGGGCGGTGTTGCACCCATTCGCGCGACGAGCAGGAGCCCGACGAGGGTCCCTGCCAGGGCGCCGAAGGCGGCAGGGAGCACGGTGCGGGTGGTGACCAGGGTGACGATGGCGGTTCGGGACGCGCCGAGCGCGCGACGACGCCCCAGGTCCTTGCGTCGTACGAGCGTGTCGGCCAGGACGACGAGGGTCGTCAGGATCGCGCCGGCGGCCAGGACGAGGAGAAGGAGGCCGGCGCCGAAGGCGGCTACGTCGCCGGTGATCTGGTCTTGCAGGTCGGCCAACGTTGTCGGTGAGGTGACCGTGAGGGCGGTGGGGTCCGGCGCGGCGATGAGCTGCAGCACGAGAGCCTGCACGGTGCCCGCTTGGCCAGCAGTGGTGGTGATGACGTCCAGGGTGCGCAGCACAGCGTCGTCGGTGGCCGGTGTGAGGGCTCCCGCGTCGAGGTCTGCGAACGGGGTTCGAGCGGTGTAGGCGCCGACGATCGGGTACTCGTGGCCGTTGTCGTCGGCCAGTGCGCCGACGGCAGCGTCGAGTCCGAGAGTCTGGGCGGTCTGGGTCGACACGAGCGCTTCACCCGCACGCGGCCATCGTCCCGCGGTGAGGGTGACGGCGCCGGTGAGGTCCCCGCGTGCCTGCCAGGTCGGGACCTTCGTACCGCCCGGGCCGACGCTCGCGTTGTAGGTGTCGTTCGCGCTGGTTCGCGCAAGGGATCGTTCGACTCCCGACAGGCTCGCGGTGGCGTCGACGACGGCTGGCGCGAGCAGGGCGCCGTCGCCGGTGTTGACGACCTGCAACGTGCGCGACCCGGCACCTTCGAGCGCTGCCAGGACGTCCGCCTGCGCCGAGGCGGTTCGTCCGACGGTGAGCAGCGTGGTCAGGCACATGGCGGCTGCCAGCGCGGCGATCATGAACGTGGGGATCTTCTGCGCGAGGGCCGATGCCCAGGCCTCGCGCAGGAGCTCGAGAGGTCTCATAGCGCGAGGACCTGGTCGGTGTGCTCGAGCACGAAGGGGTCGTGCGTGGCGATCACGACGACGCGTCCCTCGCGAGTCGTCTCGCGCAGGGCGTGCAGCACTTCCTCGGCGTTATCGCGGTCGAGGTTCCCGGTGGGTTCGTCGGCGAGGACGACGGGCGGGTCGTTGACGAGAGCGCGGGCGATCGCCACGCGCTGCGCCTGGCCGCCGGAGATCTGTCCGGGCCGGTGGTCGGCGCGGTCGCCGACGCCGAAGCGGGCGAGCAGATCACGGGCTGGTGCCTCTGCGTCGCACCGGCGTCGTCCCGCGTACAGGGCGGGCTCGAGTACCGAGTCGAGCACGGTGCGGGCGGGGTCCAGTGCGGAGTCCTGGAATACGAACCCGATGCCGCTCGCGCGCAGCCGAGACCTGGAGGGGTCGTCGCGTCGTCCTGCGGCCTGGCCGTCGACGAGCACGTCTCCACGGGTCGGGCGCAGCATCAGCCCCAGGACGTACAGCAGTGTGGACTTCCCGCGGCCCGACGGGCCCGTGACCGCCGTGAACGACCCGGGCGCGAACGTGTGGGAGAGGCCCCCGAACAGCTCGTCGCCCCCGCGACGATAGGAGAACGCGAGCTCGCGAACTTCAAGCATCCTGGCCGCCGGAGAGAAGCACGTCCACCCCGTCGTCGAGGCCTTCGACGACCGCGACGCCTCCGGCCGAGCCGGTCACGGTCACCGGCACGTCCTGGCCGTCGGCGGTGCTCACGTACGTCGATCCATCGGAAGCCGTGCGCACGGCTGCGACCGGGACAGTCACCCCCTCGACCGCGGGCACGACCTCGACCGAGGACAGCAGCGACGTCTTCTCCTGAGCCGGCAGCGCATCGCACTCGCTTCCGCACACCGGGCCACCGTCGGGGGCCGTGAGGGTGAACGTGACGTTCCCGTCGTCGCCCGTCGTGGAACCTGACACCACCGCTTCCCAGGAGAGCTCCTCGAACGGGACGGTGACCCGGGTTCCCTCGACGACCCCCGCGGCCTGGTCGCTCGTCAGGACGAGCTCGAAGCGCAGCTCCGTCGTCGGTGCCAGCACCGCCGACTCACCACCGGCCACGACCCGGCCGGTGGCGATCTCCTCGCCCAGCTGCACCGGCCCCGGGAGCGTCGGCACCGCGACGAGCTCGCCCAGGGTCACAGAGCCCGTCTGCTCCTGTCCCGTAGCCCGTTGCCATGCCCTCACTGCCGCCTGGGTCCTGCCGTTGAAGTCGGTCGACGGCTCCCCCGTGAGGTGCCCCAGGGTGATCAACGCGCCGTTGAGCTGGCTCACGTCGGTGCCCTTGGCACCGACGGCGAGGTCTCGGTAGAAGGGGGTCGACCCGGCCACGGCTCGAACGGGGACACCAGCCACCTGGTACAGCTCGTCCCCCGCTGCAGTCTCACCCGGTGCACGGGTGGCGGTCACCACCCCCGCGAGAGAATTGGACGCGATCTCGGTGAAGGGGCACACGACGTTCACCGCCATCGTCAGCTCGCGCCCCACCGAGCCGGTGCGTGACGTGGCGGTCTGCTTGAGCTGTGCCGCCGCCACGACGGGAGCTGTCGAGGGCAGCGTCGCTCTCGCCGCCCACCATCCCGCTCCGCCCGCGACGGCAGCGATGAGCACAGCCCCGACCCAGCGACGCCAGCGACCGGTGCGGCCGATCGCGTCCGAACCCCCGCTGTGAGCTTCCGTCACAACACCTGAGGTAGTACCTGCGCGCTGCTCGCTCACGACGCGACCGGCCGACATCAGACCCCCAATAATCCACGCACGCGATGCTGCAAGAACACTTCAGATCGAAAAAGACTCACCGCACCGACGACAAGAAGAACCCTGTACGCACTGGCCGCGTCGAACCGCGCCTACTCCGCATAGAGAACATCGCTGGGTGGCATCAGAGAGCAAATCTCCAACATGCGGTTCGTCGCGCTCGGATCGACCTCAGCAAGGGGGTCCCACAGGCCACCCTCGCGAAACTGGGAAAGGTACTTCTCCTCCGACGGCAGCTCGACCCCCTTGATGCCCTGGGTTTCCAGACACGGCAAGGCCTCGTCACGCAGATGCGCATAGATGATCCGCGCCTGGTCGTCTGTGAGCGGGCGCAGATACTTCACCGGCGGCGGGTAGGCCACATCGCATTCAAAACTAGCCAACCCCCACGCCTGAGCCTGGTCCGTCGGGTAGTCGTGCTGCAGCCCGCCAGCAGCGACCTTCGTCGCGAACCCATGGTCCTGCATGCACGCAGCCACCACGTCCAGGCGCTCGGGGTCTTCGACCTCACGCACGAACGCGACGTCTGGCGGGTTCTCGACGTTGTAGAGCTGGGCCATCTGCTCGACGTACTCAACCCGCAGCGTGTCGTCGTCCTTCGGCGGCTCTACCGTTCCAGCAGTCGCGTCCGGCGCGTCGCTCGTGGAGCTCGGCGCAGGTGAAGCCTCGCCAGAGTCCGGAGAAGAGCAACCCGCCAGCAGCAGGCTCGCTGCCACCCCCAGCGCAGCCCACACTCGACCCTTCAACATACTCCCCCTTTGCAGCCAGAACTGCCGCCAGACACTTCAGTGCCCCGCACGATACCCCAACGCGGTTCCTGTTGAATCCAGGTACGGGGCGTGTAAGCCTCAGGGCGCGCTACTCGCTAGTAAGTTTCGACAAGACAGGGGAAAAATCTTGAAGAACTTGGCACGAGCAGGAGCAGTGACGCTCCTTGCGGCAGCACTCGCAATCGGCGCGGCCGGCACCGCCTCCGCGCAGACCGTCACGGGTTCGAAGTCGTGCGCGGCCAACCACCGCGTCTCGGCGGCGTCAACTCTCAGCGCATCCGGAAGCGGAGCCCAGACGACCATCCACACCTACACCGCCGGTGGGAGCAGCCAGAGCTACGCCCACACCGAACGGGTCTGCTGCACGGATAGGTGACAGGTTGACCTGTTCGTGCAGCAGACCCGCCTCGTCGATGGACTCCTCTATGGTGGGCTGCCCGCGCTGATCGTTGGGGGGTCTTGCACTCGGTGCCGTCATCCTCTGGCACCGCGGCCAGTCGCCCGGCACGCCCGATCGATCACAAACGACTGACGGGCGCGGAAGTGTCGACGACGCGTGAAGACTGACCACTGAGCGACGGCTGAGAACGGACCCCCTTCGGCCACGCTGAGGAGGGGGGCCCGGGCGAGAGCGCCCTATCGAACGTTCTCGTCTCGGTCCGTGCTAGCGTCCCGC
>CAZFUQ010000280.1:2503-5123 GCA_964521905.1 uncultured Cellulosimicrobium sp. | reverse complement strand
GGGCGGGACGCTCGAGGAGACGGTGACGCGCAACAACCTCGAGGCCGCCGAGGAGATCGTCCGCCAGCTCCGGCTGCGCGACATCGGCGGGATCATCGTCATCGACTTCATCGACATGGTGCTCGAGTCCAACCGCGACCTCGTCCTGCGCCGCCTGGTGGAGTGCCTCGGGCGCGACCGGACCAAGCACCAGGTCGCCGAGGTGACGTCGCTGGGCCTCGTCCAGATGACGCGCAAGCGCGTGGGCCAGGGCCTCGTCGAGGCGTTCAGCGAGACGTGCGAGCACTGCCACGGGCGCGGGTTCATCGTGCACAACGACCCGATCGAGCGGTCGGGCGGCAACGGCGGTGGCCACCAGCACGCGCCGGCCCCGGCAGCGGCGCCCGCAGCGAGCACGGAGGAGCAGGGCGACGGCGGTCGTCGCTCGCGCCGCAAGCGCGGGTCGAGCTCCGCCCCGGCCGCGGGTACCCCGAAGGACGCGGGCATCACCCTCCCGCAGCCGGCGGTCCCCGTGCTGCCCGAGGTCACGTCCGAGGCTCGCGCGGCCGTCAAGGCCACGCTCGCCACGATCGCGGCGGCCGCCGCGCACGCCCACGAGCACGACGAGCACCCCGAGGGTGCCGCCCCGGTCGAGGACGTGAGCGACATCGTCCTCCCCGCCGGCCCGGACGCCGTCGAGGCGGACGACGACGAGCCCGTCGAGGGCACGGTCGAGGAGGCCGGCGAGCCACAGGACTGAGACCCGACGCGTCCCGGGCGGGGCGGTGCCACGGCACCGCCCCGCCCGGAGCACGTCGGTGACGGGACGGCGCACGCGACCGTCCACCGCCTGGGCGTCGGCGCGCCGGGCACGCGCCGGACCGGTACGTTGTGGCGTCGTGACGATCGACCAGCCTGCACCCGCCCAGCCCGCCCCGTTCGTGGTGTCGATCGGGAACATCCACGCGACGCAGCACCACGTCGTGACCCCGAGCGGGTCGTGGCCGATCACGGACGTGAACGTCACCACCGCGGACCAGACGCACACGACGACGCACACGCCCGCGTGGGCGATCGTCCTGTGCGTGGTGCTGGTCTGGTTCTTCCTGCTGAGCCTGCTGTTCCTGCTCGCGAAGGAGACGCGCACGGCGGGCTACGTCGCCGTCGTGGTCCAGTCCCGCGGCGGACAGTCCTACGTCGAGAACGTGCCGGTGCACTCCGCCGTGCAGCGGGCGGACGTGTTCAACCGCGTCACCTTCCTGCAGTCGCTCATCGGCCAGGAGCGGTGGCGCCTCGGAGGGTGAGGCCTCGGCGAGGACCGTCTTCGTCCTCGTCACCTCCACCTGGCATCATGCGGCCATGGGTTACGACCTCTCAGGCCGCCTCGTCGTCGGCGTCGCCTCGTCCGCACTGTTCGACCTGACCGACTCCGACCGCGTGTTCCGCACGCAGGGCGAGGCCGCGTACCGCGACTTCCAGGCGAGGCACCGCGACGACGCGCTCGCTCCGGGCGTCGCGTTCGGCTTCGTCCGCCGCCTGCTCGCGCTGAACGACCTCGCGCCGGCGATCGACGACCCGCTCGTCGAGGTCATCATCATGTCGCGCAACTCGCCGGAGACGGGTCTGCGCGTCATGCGCTCGATCCGTCACCACGACCTCGACATCACGCGGGCCGTGTTCCGCCAGGGCCGCAGCCCGCACGAGTTCATCCGACCGCTGCACGTCGACCTCTTCCTCTCGGCCGACGAGCGGTCCGTCCGCGACGCCGTCGACCTCGGGTTGCCCGCCGGGTACGTCCTGGACTCGACGTTCGCGGACGAGCCGGGCGAGGAGCTGCGCATCGCGTTCGACTTCGACGGCGTGCTCGCCGACGACTCGTCCGAGCAGCACTTCCAGGACGGCGGCCTCGCGTCGTTCCGCGAGCACGAGGAGCTCAACGCGGACGTGCCGATCGGACGGGGCCCGCTGCGAGACCTCCTCGTCGGCATCCACCGGATCCAGGTCGTCGAGCGCGAGCAGCAGGAGGTCGACGCGTCCTACCGCCCGCGCGTGCACGTCTCGCTCGTCACGGCGCGCTCCGCGCCGTCCCACGAGCGCGCGGTCGCGACGCTGTCGTCGTGGGGCGTGACGGTCGACGACGCGTTCTTCCTCGGCGGGATCGACAAGGACGGCGTGCTCGAGGTCCTGCGCCCGCACATCTTCTTCGACGACCAGCGCGCGCAGGTCGAGGCCGCGCGTCGCGTGGCGCCGTCGGTCCACGTGCCGTACGGGGCCCTGAACCGGGGCGTGCTCCCGGCCGGCACGGCACGGGCGGGCGAGCGCCGGGGCGGGGCACCCGCGGGTCGTGGCACGGGAGGCGACGCCGGTCGTGACGCCGACCGACCGTCGGTGCCCGCGTCCACGGGCCGACGCCGTGACGACGAGCCCGCCGCCGAGCGGTCCGAGGAGTCGCGTCCGCGTGCCACCGGGACGCGAGAGCTGCCGCTCGTGCGGTCCGTGCCGGGCCTCGGGGGCGGTGTCGGCGCCGGCACGACGCTCGCGACCGCGGTCGAGCGCGCCGACGACGAGGATGCCGCGCCGCGCCGCGAGGCCGACGGCGGGCCGCGCCGTGAGGCCGACGGCGGGTCGCGCCGGGCCGAGC
>CAZFUQ010000280.1:0-2403 GCA_964521905.1 uncultured Cellulosimicrobium sp. | reverse complement strand
GAGGCCGACGGCGGGCCGCGCCGTGAGGCCGACGGCGGGTCGCGCCGGGCCGAGCCCCGGACCGTCGCAGCGGTCCCCGCCGAGCCCGCCGAGCCTGCACCCCGTCCCACCGGCACCGGCACCGGCACCGGGGCCGAGACCGCGACCCGTCGTGAGAACGCCCGCCAGGGCATCCCGGACCGGGTCTCCGTCCTGGGCGGCGAGCCCAAGCCGCTGCCCGTGCGGCCGTCGTCGAACGGGAGCGCCCGCCACCACTGACGGCCGGACCGCAGCACCGGCGGCGCGCACGGGTGCCGGGTGGTTCACTGCAGGCATGAGCCGGTCCACCGCACGCCTCGACGCGTCCACCCGACCGGGTGGGCGCGTCGAGGTCGTCTGCGGCCCGATGTTCGCGGGCAAGACCGAGGAGCTGCTCCGCCGCGTCCGCCGGGCCGAGGTCGCCGGCAGGCGCGTGGAGGTCGTGGGCCACGTGCTCGACGCACGCCGCGGGACGGGCACCGTCAGCTCGCACTCGGGGCTCGCCGTCCCGTCGCGCACGGCGCGCGACGCGCGCGACCTCGAGGCCGTCGTGCGCGAGGGCGGGCCGCTCGACCTCGTCGCGGTCGACGAGGCCCAGTTCTTCGGGCCCGGGCTCGTCGACGTCGTCCAGCGGCTCGCGGACGGCGGCCTCGTCGTGGTCGTGGCGGGGCTCGACGTGACCTTCGACGCACGGCCGTTCGATCCGCTGCCCACGCTCGTGGCGCTCGCCGAGCGCGTCGACAAGCTCACCGCCGTGTGCGCGGTGTGCGGGGAGGACGCCGCGTTCCACGTCCGGCTCCCGGTCGGCGTCCGTCCCGAGGCCGGACCCCGGCCGGGCGGCGACGGGGGAGACCCGCTCGTCCCGGCCGTCGAGCACGTGGGTGGGGCGGAGAGCTACGAGGCGCGCTGCCGTGCGCACCTGCCGGACGCGCCGTGGCGGGCTCAGGGCGACGACGGCGCGGGGCCCGCGGGGTCGTCGGGTCCCGGGTCCGCCGTGTCCTCGACGAGCGGGACGAACGAGTAGGAGCCGTGCTCGCTCGTCCGTGCGCCGCCGGGCGCACCCGGGTCGTGCTCCACGAGCAGCATCGTGTGCCGCACGGGGACGACCATCCGTCCCCCCGGGCCGAGCTGGTCGACGAGCGCGCGAGGCAGGGCGTCGGCCGCCGCGGACACGAGGATCCGGTCGTAGCGCACGCCCGGAGCGCCGAGCACGCCGGGCCGGGCGCGGGAGATCGTCGCCCACGGCGCCTCGACGGTCGCGAGGTTGGCCGCCCCCCACGCCGCGAGGCCGGCGTCCCGCTCGACGCCCACCACGAGACCCGTCGGCCCGACGAGCACGGCGAGCAGCGCCGTCGTCCAGCCGGAGCCCGCGCCGACGTCGAGGACGCGTGCCCCCGCGCGGACGTCGAGGAGCCGCAGCATCGCGGCGACGGTGGAGGGCTGGGAGTTCGTCTGGCCGCGCCCGATCGCGAGCGGGCGGTCCTCGCCCGCCCAGCGCCGCTGGCCGCGGGGGAGGAACGCGCGCCGGTCCACCGCACGCATCGCCGCGTCGACGGCGTCCGTGCCGCCGAGGTCGTGGGGACCGGGGCCGGGCCGCATGCGATCACCTCCGTCCGGCCAGCGTAGGCACGGACGCGGGGCCCCGCGGCGCGGACCGCGCGTCTCGTCGGGCGTCCCGGTGCTCGCGCGCCCGGTGGCGAGCCGGTGCGGTCGGCGGGATGCTCGACGGGTGCGCGGGCGCGCCGGTGCGCCCGCCCGGACCGGGGGAGCCCAGCATGAGCGGCACGGTGGCACGGATCACGCACCTCAGCGCGCGGTCGGACACGAGCTTCGAGGACGCCGTGCGCGTCGGCGTCGAGCGCGCGTCGAGCACGCTGCGCAACGTCTCGGGTGCGTGGGTCAAGGAGCAGAAGGTCGACATCGAGGACGGGCGCGTCGTCGCGTGGCAGGTCGTGCTCGAGGTGACGTTCGTCCTCGAGTGACCGGGGTCCCACCCGTCTCCCGCGCGCTCGCTGCGGGCCCAGGACCACCGAACTTGACCTGCGGGCCTTGCTGTCCGTAGTGTTGAACGTCGGCGCGCCCAGGCGCGCCGGTCCCGTGTGCCCACGGACGACTCGCACTCGCACGCCGCGGCGTGGTCGGAGTCCTCCAAGACGAACTCGCCGTGACGAGCACGCCAAGACTAGGAGAGATGAGCAGCAACGTGGTGTACGCGATCGTCAAGGCCGGTGGCCGCCAGGAGAAGGTTTCTGTCGGCGACATCGTCGTGGTGGACCGGGTGTCCACCAAGGTCGGTGAGTCCCTCGAGCTGCCCGCTCTCCTGCTGGTGGACGGGGAGAAGGTGACCTTGACCTTCGCGAGCTTCGCCGCGTCGGTGGTCACCTT